>NZ_JAMYSN010000002.1:0-515207 GCF_040321955.1 Mesorhizobium sp. M0217
CAAAGCCTTGGATCCTTGCACACTTCCTCATCGCGCTTGTGACCGAACCCCTCTCGCAGGAGTTGGGTGTCTCTCCCCCTTGAGCGACGGGCGCCCGCTGCTGTGGCGCGCAACCCGCCAGATCGTCGCCTCTCTGATCGCGACCATCTTTACTCAACCTTCCTTGGCGGCCCTGCGCCAAAATCTCCATGCCTTGCGATATCGCTGGCGCGAACCACCACGAAAGCGCAAATTTCAGTCCATGCCAAAGCTATCTTAGCGCCTATGCCGATAAGGCAGGGATCCCCCCTGAGGACGGCATGACATCGGCCCCGCCACCCGCGACCGGCGCCGAAAGTCCGCCGGAGGCGCAGGCGCCACCGACACCAGCGCCGCCGCCCATCGACCAGGCGCAAAGCCCTCCTTCCGGCGGCGCCCTTCCACAACCCGAGACGGGCGCTGTCGAGGTGGTGCGCCATCCAACCATCGATGCGCCGGATGAGATTGTCGCCGGCGAGACGGTGACCGTTTCGATCGCCCTTACCGAAGAGCAATTCACGCCCGAAGTGAAGGTGAAGGCAGCGCCGGGCTCGTCGGTGACGGAAGATGGCGCCCTGGCCATGGCGATGCCGGCGGGAACCGAGCAATGGCCGATCGATATCGATCTGTTCGCCTCCGGCTTCGATCTCGCTGACGGCGGCAAATGGAGCCGACGGACGACGCTCTACCGCCAGGGCGACAGCGACTTCGTCCGCTTCGACGTCAAGGCGCGGCCGATCGCCAAGGACAGCAAGCCGGCCCAGTTCATCGCGCGCATCTACAGCGCCGGGAGGTTCCTGGGATCGGCATCGCGGTCGGTTATCATTCGCCGCACCGCGCCTGTCGAGGCAGCCGCTCTGAGCGCCACAGCCGAACGCTCCGCAGCACCTGCCATGCTGATGCTGGCCGCAGCGGCGCCGCAGCCGGCGGTAACTGGCAATGTGACGCTCGGCGGCGCAGCCGGCGATGACGTCCCCGATCTCGACGTGACCATCCTCTATGACGATCCGAGCGGGCTGGGTTCGGGGCAGATCATCATCCATTCGCCGCATCTGGCCGGTCCGGTGACCGATACGTTCTCGACGCCACCTGAGATGGCGGCATGGCTGGACTCCGAATACCGCCGCCTGCTGCAGCTCGGATTGAGCCTGCGCGGCGCCGTTTCGCTGCAGCAGCCTGCCGCAAGCAGCGATACGGGGGCGCAAAAGCGCTTTGTCACGCTCGCCGCCGAAGGTTTTGGCGATGCGCTCTACCGCGACTATGTGCCGAAACCGTTCAAGGACGTGTTCTGGTCGCTGCGCGGCAAAGGCGAACTCCATTCGATCCAGATCACCTCGAACAGCCCGACGCTGCCCTGGGAATTGATCCGCCCGCGCAGCGCCGACGGCGCCGTCGCCGACGGTTTTCTCGGCATGGGCTACCGGCTGGCGCGCTGGGCTCCGCGCAGCAGTGCCTCACAGGTCGACAACCCGCTCGACCGCATGACCTTCACCGGCGTCGCGGCCGTCGCGCCCTCCTATCTCGACAAGCGCTCGCTGCGCTTTCAGCAGGACGAGATCGCGGCGCTGAGCAAGCTTTACGGCTACCGCCGCTTCGATGGCGATTTCACCTCTTTCGAGAAACTGGTCGGTGAAGTCTCGACCGGTTTCATTCATTTCTCCGGTCATGGCGAGGTCAACCAGCCGAGCAGTGGCCGGCCGGTCTTTGCCATCGATCTCGTCGACCAGTCGCTCGACCCCGATACATGGGCCGCGCTGGTCGCGGCCGCGCATGGCAAGGGCAATCCGTTCTACTTTTTCAACGCCTGCGACACCGGCCGTTCGCAGATGCTCGGCGGCTTCGTGCAGGGCTGGGGTCCGGCGGTGCTGGCGGGCGGCGCTTCCGGCTTCATCGGCGGCATGTGGCCACTGACCGACCGCGCGGCAGCGGCCTTCTCGACCGATTTCTATGGCGGCATCAGCACGCGGATCAAGGACGGGCCGGTCTATCTGGCCGAGATCCTGCAGGATGTCCGCAGAGAATTCTACCGGACCGGCGATCCGACCTATCTCGCCTACACATTCTACGGCAACGCCAATCTGAGGATTGTCGGGCAGTAGGCGACGGATCGTCGTTGGCGGATTGGCTTCGCCTACAATGCGTTTTGCGGGCATGGCACGCCGGCGCCGCCGCAGCGTGAGGCCATCGGCCTGGAGCTCATGTCTTCGGACTGCCGCACAAGCTCCGCAAAGAGAAGGGCGAAACTTCCCATCACAAGGAAGACGATAATCAGGCGTGTCACCGGCAATAGACAGGTCTCGACTGGCTAGCCCCCCAGCCACCCATCCTCTGTCGGCTAACATGATCGATCAGGCTTTACGAGTGCTTAAGCTCGCACTTAACCATCAAATTCGCCGTTCCGGCGACATGAAGCGCGAGCCGCCGATTTCGTTTCGCCGCGGCCGCAACTGGCCCGGACGATGCCTCCCTTTGCAGATGCGCTTGCCCATGCTACCCCACGCAACCGCCGCCGACCGCCATCGGCCGACCGCCATCGGAATGTCATGAGCAAAGCCAATCTCGCCTTCGTCTCCTCCGACACTGCCGATGCCAAGGCGGCGATGGAGAGCCTGTCGGCCCGCTATGGCCAGGCATCCTTCGACGACGCCCAGGTGGTGGTGGCACTGGGTGGCGACGGCTTCCTGCTGCAGACCTTGCGCGACACGATGAGCACGGGAAAGAAGGTCTACGGCATGAACCGTGGCACCATCGGCTTCCTGATGAACGAGTACCGCGTCGGGGGCCTCACCGAGCGCATCGCGGCCGCCGTCGCCGAAACGATCCGCCCGCTGGAAATGCTGGCGTTGACGCATGAGGGCGAGACGGTTTCGGCACTCGCCATCAACGAGGTGGCGCTGTGGCGTCAGTCCTACCAGACGGCAAAGATCCGCATCACCGTCGACGAGCAGGTCCGCATCGAGGAACTGAACTGCGACGGCGTGATGATCGCGACGCCGGCCGGCTCCACCGCGTACAATCTTTCGGCGCACGGGCCGATCCTGCCGCTGGATGCGCCGTTGCTCGCGCTGACCCCGGTCAGCCCGTTCCGGCCGCGCCGTTGGCGGGGTGCCTTGTTGTCAAACAAGGCGACCGTACGCTTCGATATTCTGGAGTCGGAAAAGCGCCCGGTGAACACCGCCGCCGACCACACCGAGGTCAAGGCGGTGGCTTCCGTAACGGTCCGCGAATCGCCGACTGCGACGGCAACGCTGCTGTTTGATCCCAACCATTCGTGGAACGAACGCATTCTCGCCGAGCAGTTTCGCTATTGAGCCGGCGCAAAGAGTGACTACCTAATTAAGCATCGCGATTAAGCTTACGTTTTCACAATCGTGCCAATCCCGCCCGTTTCTGTTGACAAATCGCGGGCTTGCGCCTAATCGCAATACCAATCTTGCAGGCACGCTGTGCTTGCCGCGACGGATGCCGTTGCGCTTCCCCGAACCAGCCAAAGACAGCAACTCTTGTCCTCAGACACCACGACCGCTCTAGAAGCGTTGACCTTTTCAGACCTCGGCCTGTCGCCCAAGGTCCTTTCCGCAGTCACCGATGCGGGCTACACCGTGCCGACGCCGATCCAGGCTGGCGCCATCCCGCATGCCTTGCTCGGCAAGGATATTCTGGGCATAGCACAGACCGGCACCGGCAAGACGGCTTCCTTCGTGCTGCCGATGCTGACCCGCCTCGAAAAAGGCAGGGCCCGTGCCCGCATGCCGCGCACGCTGATCCTCGAGCCGACGCGCGAGCTCGCCGCGCAGGTCGAAGAGAATTTCATCAGATACGGCAAGAACCACAAGCTCAACATCGCGCTGCTGATCGGCGGCGTCTCCTTCGACGAGCAGGACAAGAAGCTGGAGCGCGGCGCCGACGTGCTGATCGCCACGCCCGGCCGTCTGCTCGATCACCGCGAGCGCGGCAAGCTGTTGCTCAACGGCGTCGAGATCCTCGTCATCGACGAGGCCGACCGCATGCTGGACATGGGCTTCATCCCCGACATCGAGCGCATCTGCGAGATGATCCCGTTCACCAGGCAGACGCTGTTCTTCTCAGCGACCATGCCGCCGGAGATCACCAAGCTCACCGAGAAGTTCCTGCATGCGCCGGTGCGCGTCGAGGTTTCCAAGGCGGCATCCGCTGCCACCAACATCATCCAGCGCCTGGTCAAGTCCGGCTCCAAGCCGTGGGACAAGCGCGAGACGCTTCGCAATCTGATAAAGGCCGAAGACGCCGAGCTGAAGAACGCTATCATTTTCTGCAACCGCAAGGTCGAGGTCGCGGAGCTGTTCCGCTCGCTGCTGAAGTATGATTTCGACGCCGGCGCCCTGCATGGCGACATGGACCAGCGCGCCCGCATGCAGATGCTGGCCAATTTCCGCGATGGCAAATTGCGCTATCTCGTGGCGTCCGACGTCGCCGCGCGCGGCCTCGACATTCCCGACGTCAGCCACGTCTTCAACTACGACGTGCCGATCCACGCCGAAGACTATGTCCACCGCATCGGCCGCACCGGCCGCGCCGGACGCTCGGGCAAATCCTTCACCATCGCCACCAAGTCCGACACCAAATACATCGACGCCATCGAGCGGCTGATCGGCAACAAGATCGAGTGGCATGACGGCGACCTGTCGACCGTGGTCGCCAGCGAAGGCGGCGAGGACGAAGCGCCCCGCCGTGGCCGTGGCGCTCCGCGCCGCGCCGGCCGCAAGGACGAGGACCGCAAGGCCCATGATCGCAAGGAGGGTGGCGAGCGCAAGCCGCGCGAACGCCATGCCAAGCGCAGCGACGACGCGCCAGCGGCAGATGCCGCGCGCGAGGAACAGCCGGTGGTAGCCGAGGCCGCGGTCGCCGACATCGGCGAACGGCATCAGCGCAAGGAAGCGATTCGCTCCGAAAACAGCGACCGCAAGGTCTCCGATCGCAACAACGAGAACCGTGCCCCGGAACGCGGCGACACAAGGCCGCAGCGCGCCAGCGGCAACAGCCGCCCTGCCCGCGGCAACAACCGCGGTGAAGACAATGACGGCACCGTCGGCTTCGGCGACGACATGCCGGCCTTCATGAAGATCGTCGCCAAGGTCTGATCGTCGCAGTCCTAAAATAGCTGCCAAGTGATCGGCAATTGCTCACGGCCCCCATTGGCACGTGTTTCGAACATCGTCGCGAAGGTCGGCGAGGTTATTGCCAAAAAAGGCAGGCAGGATGTGGGGGAACCTCCCTGCGTAGGGCACGAGAAACTGCAGATCGATGCCCGCCTGCTGGAAGTTCTCGGTGGCATAAAGGTGGCGCCCACCGGCAGCGTTGATGTAGCGCTGTCCGCCGAGCGCTCGAACGATGCCGATAATGCGCGCTTGCCCTCGCAAGGCGGGATCAACGCCGAGGCTGGAACTGCGCAAGATGTTTGCTTTGAGTTCGAGCGCGTCGGCGACGAGCCGAAGACCGTTCTCGAGAAAGCTTGTCACGTCGCCAAGCGACCCGGTCAGATGGCGGCTGATCCGCTCCGCGGCCGGCGTTGTCGCCTGGCCCGGCAGGCCGAAAGCGGCCAGGCGCTTGTCCAGAGCGGTTCGGGCGCCGTCCGCCCAGCGCAGATGCTTTATCTGTGTATTGAACGGCATAGGCGCGAGCGGCAATGTCAGCCAGCGGCCCGGTGTCATTTCGCAACGATGCACCCGTCCCCGGCGCGGGAACTGGACATCGTCGAAAACAACGAAGACGTCGCTCGCAGCCATCAGGCGAAAATAGCCCGCATGCGGGAAGAAATATGGCTGCATGACAGCAATGGTGAGCTTGCCCGTCACTGCGTCTTGCCTTCGCCATAGAAGCAATGAGGCAAGCTTCGAACGTGCTGCTGGAACGCTTGAAGGACCGGCGATGCGAACGACTTGCCACAGAAGGCGTCGAATTCGTCGCGGTTGCACAGGAAGCTGTGGCGATCGAACTGCTCGCGGCGAAGATAATGCAGCACCCGGATATCCGCCGGGTCGCGCAGCCCGTGCGCCAGCATCTCGTCGGAGTTTGGACAATTGTATTCCGGCCCGAGAGGCAACGCATCGGCCCCGACCGTCAGGATGGCCAGCGACAGCGCGATCTGGCCGGAAAAGAAGATCGAGGGCTGATCCTTCAAATAATCCAGTACGCGCGCGGTAAGCGGGCGGATCAGTGGCTGAATGGCGCTGAAAGCGCTTTTGTTGAAGACGACGAAGCCATAGTTGATGTAGACGGGGCACCCGCCGAAGGCGCCATCCGACGACTCGGAATATCGCCAGTTGAGAGGCGTATCTGCAAAGCCGAGCGTCTCAAGAAGCCGACGCCATGCAGCGTTGTTTTCCGAGCCATCTCTCGAAAATGGCGAGAAATGCGCCGGTAGGCCGGCAACACTCGGCCGATCAGCGTCGCGCATGCGTTGCAAAAGCTCGTCGATCGGCCGCATCAGGCAGGCGTCGGCATCGGCGAGGATGATGACATCGCCGCGCGGCGCCTCGGCATAGCGGTCAAAGCCCGAGGAGAAACCCCGGTCGCTGATAGCACGCGGCACGGGGCGCCACGTTACCGGGAAGGCCGAGGACCAGGTGTTGGCGGCATGGAGTTCGTCGATGTCGGCATGCCCGCCAACAGAGACCACAATGGGGGCGGCCGCATAGACGCCGCCGAGCTTGGCCAACGACAAAGCTGCCAGCTTGACGTTTGAGAAAAATTCCGGCTCCGGCAGGATCGGGATGCGAAATTCGAAAGTCATGCCGGTCCCCGTCATGTCAAATCGCGAGTCGCCCAGCCGATGCCGGCCTCGCCGAACCCGTTGCCGTTGTAGAACATCACTTCACCGGAAGCGCGTCGCATGACGCAACAATAGGCCTGCATCCAACTGTCGAAGTCGCCGGCCGCCGGCGGATTGCTGAAGATCACAGGCTCCGCCTCGCCAGCCATGCCATCCCGGACATCTATCAGGCGGGAAAAAAGGCGGTAGGCTTCATTGCCACCATCGCGAAAGTCCCGCCCGCGGCGGCTGTACCACAGCCGTATACCGCCAGCCTCATGCGTGACCCAGGGACGCGTCTGGCTGTTCCCGTCCCCAAGGTCGTCACCTAGGACCGGGACCGAGCCTGTTTCCCACAGAATTCCGTCTGGCGAAACACAGCTGCGGAGCACATAGTCAGGCTCCCGGACACCTCTGGTCTCCACCCAACCGGTGCCGCTCGCATACCACATGCGATAGCCGCCCTTGATCGCACCAACGAAGGGCGTTGACACGAAATAGGGATCTGCCGGACCGATACTGCGGACCGGCCCCGCAAATGCTCTCTCGAAATTCAGCCCATCATCGCTGGTGGCGAGCCCGATGGCGATCTGAAAGCTGACATCGCTACGTGGGTAGATGCCCGAATAATACAGATGCACGCGCCCACCGATCATCACCGCGCAGGAGGGCCCCAGCCCCGAGCAATCGAAAGTGCCTGGCAGGCCCGGCTCCATGATCGGGTCGAAATACTCACCCAACACACGCATGCCGTCTTGCGGGTCGACATCAACGGCCAGGATGGATGACCGGTTGGCGCTATTGCGCCCGGCGAAATAGATGCGCCAAAGCCGAGGCGAAAGGGCGAGGACCGTCGGAACCTGCGCGTAGCTGCCCCACCACCCGTGCCCCGCCTTTATGGGCACCAGCAACCCCTGCCGGGTCCATTTCCTCTGACGGCCAGGCATCAGCGGAACTTCATCGACTTGATACGGGCGCTGGAATAGGGCTTCGGAAAGTCCGAGGGATGACGCACTACACTGTTGGCGGGCACATCGCGCCGGATCATGCAACGGGACTCGATATAGCTTCCGGCACCGATCGTGATGCCGTTGTCGATGCCGACCTGGCCGCCGATCAGGCTGCACGTGCCGATATGGACACCGCTCGCCAGCCCCACCTGCGACGAGACGAAGCAGAAATCCTCGACGATGGAGTGATGACCGACATGGCTACCGCTCCACATCATGATGCCTTCGCCGAGGCGGACAAACGGCTGCAGCGTGCAATTCTCGAGAATGAAGCAGTTTTCACCAACCGTGTCCGCCATATTGTGCGTAGAGGGGTGGATGAAGCGCGTGAAGCTGTACCCGCGCGCCCGGCCCTGCTTATGCCGATCACGGCGGAACTCGTTGAGGTTCTGGTAGCTGAGCGGACCAAGCAGCTTGACGGTTTCAGGCGGGAATCGGTCCTCAAGCTTTTCCCAGGCGACCACGGGAAGACCTTTGAACTCGGTTTGTGTGAGGAAGTCTTCGTCGACAGTAAAACCGACGACGCGATCCTCTCCGAACCTGTCGAGGTAGGCCCACGCGACCTCGGCGATCTGGCCCATCCCAAAAATAACCACGTCCGCCATGCCGCCCCCGCGCCTATGCCCATTATATTCTTGACCCGCAAGCCGGAAATCCGCGGATCGTCGGCTACGCGGCAGCCTTGTAGACGTAAACCGTGTACTCGTAGAGCCCGTAGTCGGCGCGAATGAGGTGATGACGCGACAATTGACCGACGACGAAGTGGCTTATCCGATCATAAGGCACGTGAAAAAGGTCCTCGCGTTCCCAGTCGACGTGCTTCGACATCAGGTTGAAGGCCATTCCCTTGCGGGCATGCGGGAACACCCTTGCGATCAACCGGGTCATGGTGTCGAACATCGTCTCGTAGGCGACGCCACAACGCTCCGTGAAGACCCCGTTCATGATGATGTAGTCGGCCTCGGGCACAACCACCTCATTCTGCATCACGTCCATACAGTCAAAGGTCACGCCGGGATATTTGCGCCGGCACAGGTCAATGAACCGTGCGGACAGATCGAGCCCCCGATATCGCAGTTTGCGATCGTCGGATTGGCGCAAATAGTCGAGGAAATGGCCGGCGCCGCAGCCGAAGTCCAGCACATCGACCCGGTCGCGCTCAAGCATCGCCTCGGCCATTATGCGGTAACGTGTCGCTGCCCCCCCGGCATCCGGCCAGTCGACTCCCTGGGGCGTATCGCCATGACGTGCAAGACACGCCTCGTAGTGGGCGACCAGCGCGTCGTATGGACCACTGTCGGGCAATTGGAATACCTCGTCTAATTGGCAATAGAAGGCGTCGGCTGGATTGTATATCACTCTATAATCTGCGCGAAACATCATGTCACTGAATCGCTCACTCACAGGCTTATACTCGATGCACACTTCGAATATGCCTTTGCCGCGCAAGCTTCGGGTTTGCCTCATCAATCCGCGGTTCCGCCCTTCCGTCTGGAGCCGGGACGAGGTGCTTCCCGTTCTGCCTGGCCAAAAAGGCAGCTGGATCGTGACAGGTTCCCTGCCCGCCCTTGCGGCGCTTGCTCCGGATCATTGTGATGTCGTCCTGCTCGATGAGAATGTCGAGGACCTGGATTTCGAGCGGCTCGGTGCCTTCGACATCGTCGGCGTGACCGGCATGATCGTGCAGCGCGACCGCATGTTTGAAATCCTCGAGAGACTGCGCGATCTACCGATTACCGTCGCCGCGGGCGGTCCCTATGTCTCGGTGTCGGAGGCGGAGTTTGTCGACCGCTGCGACGTGCGCTTCATCGGCGAAGCCGAGGAAACGTGGCCTCGCTTCCTGACGGCTTTCGCTCGCGGAGAGCCTGTCCAGAAGCGCTACGAGCAGGACTTGAAAACCGATATGGAGACCGTCCCCACGCCTCGATATGACCTGCTGAAATCTGGAAGCTACGTGGTAGCGTCTCTACAGTTCTCGCGAGGATGCCCGTTCCTTTGTGAATTCTGCGACATCATTACCATCTTCGGTCGCCGGCCACGCCTGAAGTCGCCGGCGCAAATGATTCGCGAGTTCGATGCGATCGTGAAGGCGGGCTTCCGTACCTGTTTTCTGGTCGACGACAATTTCATCGGTAACAAGGTCAAGGCCAAGGAACTCCTGAGAGGCCTGATCGATTGGCAAAAGGTAAACGGCTATCCATTGGCCTTTTCGACAGAAGCCAGCATCAATCTGGGTGACGACGCGGAAATGCTCGATCTGATGCGTCTGGCCAATTTCCGCCAAGTCTTTGTCGGCATCGAGTCGCCCCGCGCCAAGTCGCTGATGGAAACGAGGAAGATCCAGAACGTTCGTGGCGACAGCATGATCGACAAATTGCAGCGCATCCGCGACAGCGGGCTGGTGATTCAAGCGGGTTTCATCGTCGGTTTCGATAGCGACGATGAGGCGATCTTCGATGAGCAGTTCGAGTTCATTCAGCAAATCGGTATCGCGCAAGCATCTGTGGCAATCTTGTGCCCGATCCCCACGACGCCGCTCTATGGGCGGCTGAAGATGGAGGGTCGGCTGGACCTCAGCGACCCCTATGTCAGCTTCCGCCCGAAGAAGATGACGCGCGAAGCGCTGAGGGCCGGCTATGACAGGTTGGTGCAGCGCCTTTACGAGCCGGACGCCTACTTCAGCCGCCTTGTGGATGGCTATTTCGGATCGCCAGGCTTTCGCAAGAGCCGGGCGACGCTTGCAACCCTGATCGGCCGGAAGCGTTCCGGCGTGACCCGGATTGCGGAATTGGCCGGTGCCATCCTGATGGCTGCCCGACTCTTCAGAGCTTTGCTTGCCAAGCGCAGCGCGATGTCGCTGGGCGGCGCCTATGTCAGGCATTGGCGCCGCAACCGGCGTCTCTGCGGCCGCGAGGCGATACCATTCGCCAGTTTCGTGCTGCTTTGCGCCGATCACTGGCATTTTTACACCATCTCGCGGACCAGCAGTAAGATCGAGATCGGGACCAGCCGGCCCGAAACCTTGCGGCCCATACCCGCAAATGAAGGCCTCTATCTGGACAAGACCGCAGGCGGTAGAGCTTGAACGCCGACGGATTGTGGGATGCCGATCCCGGCCCAGCGCCCGATGTTCCCGTGTCGCGCCCGCGACTGCCGGCAGGCGACAGCATCCTTCCCTATCTGCACGAGATCGATGCAACTCGCTGGTACAGCAACAACGGTCCGTTGAACCGGCGTTTCCAGGAAGCTCTCAAGACTCGGACCGCTGCAGGCCATGTCGTATGTGGCGCAAACGCAACGCTGGGGTTGGCGCTCGCATTGATGGCGCAGAAACCGGCGAAGGGAAGTCTCTGCATGATGCCGTCCTGGACCTTCGCGGCCAGCGCGCACGCGGCGGTCCTCGCAGGGCTCGTTCCATGGCTGGTCGACGTAGACCTGGACAGCCAGCAACTGTTGCCCGAGAGCGCGGCAGAACTCCTCCGCCAGGCTCCCGGCGGCGTCGGAGCGGTCATGCCGGTCATGCCGTTCGGCCGCCCGATTGGTGTCGCGAACTGGGATCGGTTCAAGAGCGATACCGGTCTTGCCGTGGTAATTGACGCAGCCGCAGCCTTCGACACCTTGACGCCATCGCGGGTTCCGGCAGTCGTCAGCCTGCATGCCACCAAGGCACTCGGCATCGGCGAAGGTTGTTTTATCGCGTCAGACGACGGCTCTCTGATCGAGGAAATCGCGGAGGGTGCCAACTTTGGTTTTTCAAATTCGCGCGAGGCGGTCAGACCGGCCCTGAACGGCAAGCTCAGCGAGTATGGTGCGGCCGTCGGCCTGGCCGCACTTGAGCTGTGGCCACATACGCGTGCCGCCTACAAGCGCGTTGCCACAAGCTATAGCCGCTCGCTGGGGTCGATTTCCGAGCTGAGCTTGCCGGAGGGGTTCGGTGAAAAATGGATATCCTCCACCGTCACCATTGGCCTGCGGCCTGGTTCGATGGACCGGGCGCTCACGGCGCTGGCGAAAGGAGGGGTTGGTGTGCGCCGGTGGTGGGGTGGCGGTCTGCATCGGCACGCAGCCTTCGAACATTTTCCCAGGCTGCCGCTACAGACCACTGACATACTGGTAGCGACTCAACTGGGGCTACCCTGTTGGACCGATCTTGCGGATGAAACAATCTCCCGCATCTGCTCGATCCTCAGCGAAGTGGCTGCTGCGGGCTGAGCCGAATGTCTGGTCGACTCTTAAGGCAAAACGGCCCCTTAGCGCCCAGCGCGATGCTGGCGCGTGCGCAATTTTGCCGCCATTGTCGGCTTCCGCGACGACATCATGCGGGCAGCCTTCATGCGCGCCGGCCCTCATGCCGATCGTCGTCCGAGCCTGATCCCGAGCGCTCTCAAATGCAGCCGGCCAGCTTGCACCCTTGGCAAGCTTCTATCCTGGCCCGTCCGTCACATCGGGCCGGGCATCATCTTGGTCGGTTTTTCCAGCATCGGAAACTCTGCCTTGCTGCATTTCACGTTCGGGTTGGTCGGACTGAACATGCCGTTCGGATTGTCTCTGAACAGCCAGGCATGAAGGTCGTAGTGGACGAACTCCCTCGGAATGAGCGGATAGTGCCCTTCCATCGGTCCCATGAAGGTCTGGCCAAATAGTTTTGGAGGTTCCTTGGTGTCTGGCGTCAGGGGCACCAGCCATTCCACGCCAACCAATTTCAAGCCTTTCTTGGTCGGCTCGTAGATCAGCACATTGGGGCGCATCGGATCGAGTTTCTGACCGACACTCGGGACGTTGACGAAATGGATGCCCATAGCGCCCTTCGGATAGTCCATTGCGCCCTCGATCCTGTCCCCGCTGTAATAGACGCACCCGACAGTCGACAGATAAAGGTCGCGGACGGCGACCGTGTAGTCTTCATATTTGGCGAGCGATTCCTTCAAAGCTTCGATGTCGGCTTTGTTGGCGTCCTCGGCTCGAGCCGTGGCCGCTGCGCACCAAGCGGAGACCAGACCTGTCAAAATGAGGACGCCGCAACGCCCAAGACGAGCTGTTCTTGTCATGCATTCCTCCCAGATTTCCTATCTGGCCGTGCAGGACCGGGGCCGACTAAGTGACTGCGCGGCCGTTTGTATCGCCCCATCCCCTCTGGAACCGCACCAATGCTAATCCCTTCCAAGGCCTCCGGAAAGGAATTATTAGAAATCTCTAATGCGTTAGACCTTTTGACGGACCACAGGAGCCCAAAAAGAAAGCGGCCCCTTGCGGGGGCCGCCTTCGCATTTCGATGCCGAACAATTCAGGTCAGCGGCGAAAGCTGGATCTCGACGCGCCGGTTCTGCGCACGGCCGGCCGCCGTTCCGTTGGACGCGATCGGACGGGTCTTGCCGAATCCGGTGACGGCGAAGCGGCGCGAATCGACACCTTGGCCTGAGAGATAGTTGGCGACCGCCAATGCGCGGCGCTGCGACAGATCGAAATTGTGTTCGTCGCCGCCGGTCGAATCGGTATGGCCGAACACGTCGACCGTGGTCTGCTTGAACTTCTTCAGCACCAGCGCAACCGAGTTCAGCACCTGGTAGAAGCCGGGCTTCACCGCATCCTGGTCGACGTTGAAAGTAATGTCGGACGGCATGTTGAGGATGATCTGGTCGCCGGTGCGGGTGACGCTGACGCCGGTGCCTTCGAGCTGGCGGCGCAGTTCAGCCTCGTTCTGGTCCATGGTCGCGCCGATGGCGCCGCCGGCCAGCGCGCCGATACCGGCACCGATCAGCGCGTTCCGGCGGTCATTGCCGCCGGCAAGCAGGCCGAGGCCCGCGCCCGCCAGGGCGCCAAGGCCGGCGCCGGCTGCGGTGTTCGAAACCTTCTGCTCCCCGGTGTACGGATCGGTCGTGGTGCAGGCACTCACCAGCACAGCCGTCGCAACGGCGACGAGCACAGTCTTTTTCATAAGGATCGTCCCTCTCCAAAGCGCGGCCTTTGCGGCTCGCGCATATAAGCCCTTCTCCGGTCTTGTAACATGAAATGCGGCGAAAAACCGAGCGGCGAAAGCGGCTTTTCCCCGCTCGCGCACACTTCTGCTTCGGCGGTTGGCGCTGGCCTACCAGAGGTTCTTGCCGTCAATGACGACCACCTCGACCTTATCGAGGTCGAAATCGTCGAACAGCCGCGAATTGACTGAGATCTTGGGATTGTCGAAGTCCGGTTTTCCGGTCGACCAGTCCGGCGTTTCGGTGAAGGTGCCGCAGCCGCAAATGGCGCAAAACCCGTGTTTGACGGTCTTCGATCCCCATTGATAGAAGGAGACGTTTTCCGGCGAGCTGGTGAGCTTGAATTGCGACGGAACGTAGTAAGCCCACAGCGAACCGCGCTTGGAGCAGAACGAGCAGGTGCATTGTGTTACCGTCTCGGGCGCCTGCGAGACCTCGAACGTCGTCGCCTTGCAATGACAGCTGGCCTTGATGGTCATGAAAAGCTTTCCTCTCCGTTGCCCGCCACCCATGCGGCAAGGCACCATAAAGGAAGGCTCCTGACAACTGTCTGTCAGCAGGCTCCGGTCGATCGAGCCGAGCGGCGCTCTGGCCGAAGCGGACCCGTCGTCACCTCCCAATCGTCGTCACCTGCCGATATAGGCGGCCAGTTCGTCCGGCGTCCCGTTTGGGAAAGCCTGTTTCAGAAAATCCAGGAACGCCGACACTCGCGCGCTGAGCAGCCGTCGGGAGGGGTAGAGCGTCCATAGAGAAATTTCGGGGCCGTCGATATCCCCCCAATTCACCAGTGTGCCGTCAGCCAGGTCGTGGGCCACCAACGAAATGGGAAGCCGTCCTGCGCCGATTCCGGCTCGCACCGCATCGCGGACCATGATGAGTGTCGACAAGGCGAGGACCGGCTCGATTCTAAGTGTTGCCCGGCCACCTGGTGTCTTCACCTGCCATGTTTGCCGCTCGCCTGTCCCGCGCGCAACGCCAGGAGCGGCGAGCCCATCGGTCGGGCGAGGAAGGTCCGGGCTCGCGACGACGACCAGGCGGTCGCGGAGAAACGCCCGTCCGACCAGGCTTTCATCGGGATCCGGATTGACCCGGATTACCAGATCGTAGCCTTCCTCGATCGTGTCGACATGCCGGTCTTCGGTGGTCACTTCAAGCCTCACCTCAGGATACCTCAGGGCAAATCCCGCAGCGATCCTCCCCATTGCAGTCTGCGAAAAATGCAAAGGCGCGCTGATCCGCAATCTGCCCTTGGGTCTCTGACCGCCCGAGGCAATCGCCGATGCCGTCTCGTCCAGCTCGGCAAGCAACGCCCCCGTCCGCTCGAAGAGCGCCCGTCCTTCTTCGGTCAGCTTCAGGTTACGCGCACCCCGTTCGAACAGACGCAGATCGAGACTGCTTTCCAATTCGCCAACGCGCCGGGACAACGTTGCCTTGGGCCGGCCGGTGGACCTTGCCGCTTTGCCGAAGCCGCCATGGCGAGCCACGAGGTTAAAATCGGCAAGGGCTAAAAGATCCATGACTGTCCCACCAGTGAGACGACGTGTCTAAAATTGCCGTCTACTGGGCTCTTTGTGAGCCACACATATTGGGACTGTCAAGCAACCCAACAGGAGAAATTCCATGACCATTCTCGTTACCGGCGCCACCGGCAATATCGGCCGCCAAGTCGTCGAACAGCTCGCCAAGCGCGGCGCCGATGTGCGTGCTCTCGTGCGCGATCCGTCGAAAGCCAGTTTTCCGGCAGGCGTATCCGTCGTGCAAGGCGACTTTCTCGATGTCGATTCGCTGCGCAAAGCCATGTCTGGCGTTTCCACGCTGTTTCTCTTGAACGCCGTGGTGCCGGACGAATTCACCCAGGCTTTGATCGCCTTGAACGTCGCCCGATCGGCCGGCATCGAGCGGATCGTCTATCTCTCGGTGATCCACGCTGACGTCTATGTGAACGTGCCGCATTTCGCGGGTAAGTTCGGCGTCGAGCGAATGATCGAGCAGATGGACGTCAAAGCTACGATCTTGCGCCCGGCCTACTTCATCCAGAACGATCTGACGGTCGAAGACGTCATCACCGGCTACGGCACCTACCCAATGCCGATCGGCCCCAAGGGCCTCGCCATGATCGACGCCCGCGATATCGCCGAGATCGCCGCCCTTGAGCTGCTGCGTCGCGAACGGTCGAAGGAGCCGCTTGCGTTCGAGCGGATCAACCTCGTCGGTCCGCAGACACTGACCGGGACGGACATTGCCGCAATCTGGTCAGACGTACTCGCCCGCCCGATCAGCTACAGCGGCGACAATACCGAGGGTTTTGAGCAAAATCTCAAGCAGTTCCTGCCCGCCTGGATGGCCTACGACATGCGCCTGATGGGCGAGCGCTTCTTCACCGACGGGATGCTGCCCGAGGCCGGCGACGTCGAGCGCCTGACGGCACTTCTGGGTCGCCCACTGCGCCCGTATCGCGACTTCGCCTCAGCACTCGCTGCTTCCGTCTGACGCAAGCGCCTTCAGCACCAAGGCCGGCCTTCCGATGAGAACTGCCAACAGAACTCAGTAGGAACGCGGTGGCACGAACAGGCAGATCGTCTTGCCTGCGTCGAGGCCAGCCTGATGCGCGCACCAGTGGAAATCGCCGTCGGGTGAGTCCTTGACCCGCTTGTCGCTCATCGGAACGACCTCCCCCGTTCCGGCGATGACATAGCCCTCCGGCTTTTCCAGCACCTCGCCGGTATGGGTGGTGCGGCAGTCGTAGTTTGCACAGCAGGCGAAGGGATAACTCCAGCCTTGCGGCTTCGCCGCCGTGGGCTTGGCGTCATGGGCGAAGGCGGGTGCGGTCAGCACCGCCATCGCGATTGCAACGATCGGGGTGACGAACAAGGAAAACAGGAGTCGGCCAGCCGGTTGAACGGCTCTAGCCGATCGGAGAGTGGCAGCAGACATGGAAGCGTTCCTTTCACACGAGCATCAAGCGTTTCGCTTGCCCGTTCCCGGAACGTGTCTTCCCAGTGGCCGGATCGTCAGGTCGCAGATATGCCGCGTCCGGCCATAAATGCTTTTTCTCTTCCAGCCCTCGGATGCTGGGCTGATTCCTTGGCCGGCGCAAGAAGTTGCTGCGCGAGGCCGCACATCTACGCCGCTATCTGCAACCGCTGACGAGATCCAAGGCCAGGCTCAAATCCCGGCAGACGGGCAACGAAACAACGGGATTGGCCGTATGTGGTTCCAGCCTATACGTCGCCTGGACCGGCGATCACATGCCCTTCATATTGCGGCAAGTCGTCGGCGATGGTGAACCATGGCGCTTTGGAGCCGACGAAGATGTGCGCGGTCGGCCGGATCGTCGGATCGTCGACCAGCGTGCCCATGGCGACATGGACATAGGCGCCGTCGCGGACCAGCGAATACAGCAACGAGCCGCAGCGGCTGCAATGCGCATCGTGGCCGCTGTCATCGCCGAAATGGATGAGCCCGTGATGCCCTTCGGCAAGGGCAAGTTTCTCGCGCTCGATGCCGGCGAAGGGCTTGAAGGCGGAACCTGTGGTGCGCCGGCAGTTCGAACAATGGCAGTTGGCGGCATAGACGAACTCGTCCGCCACTTCATACTGGACCGCGCCGCAAAAGCATTTGCCGGTGAGCCTGCGAGTCATGGTTCCTCCTTCGCTCCCCCGCCCAGGGATGTTCTTATTCAAGTCAGCTGAGTCGAAAGTGGCGGAAGCGCAGGAATCAGCCATTCGCAGGCCGGCCTCACCTGAATATGGACATATCCCTAGTCGAGGTCGGCCACGGCTTCACCGGCACCGCCCTCGATGCGCTGCGACAACGAAGCTTCCATGAAGTCGTCGAGGTCGCCGTCGAGCACGCTCGACGGGCTGGTGCTCTCGACGCCGGTGCGCAGGTCCTTCACCAACTGGTAGGGCTGCAGCACATAGGAACGGATCTGGTGACCCCAGCCGATGTCGCTCTTCGACGCTTCTGTGGCATTGGCCACCGCTTCGCGCTTCTTCAGCTCTTCCTCGTAAAGGCGCGAGCGCAGCATTTCCCAGGCCTTCGCCTTGTTCTTGTGCTGCGAGCGTTCGGCCTGGCAGGCAACCGCGATGCCGGTGGCGATATGGGTGATGCGAACCGCCGAGTCCGTGGTGTTGACGTGCTGGCCGCCCGAACCGGATGAGCGGTAGGTGTCGATGCGTACATCGGATTCCGAGACGTCGATCTCGATCCTGTCATCCACGACCGGGTAGACCCAGACGCTGGAGAAGGACGTGTGGCGGCGCGCATTGCTGTCATAGGGTGAAATGCGGACCAGGCGATGAACGCCCGACTCGGTCTTCAGCCAGCCATAGGCATTGTGGCCCTTGATCAGGAGCGTGGCGGACTTGATGCCGGCCTCTTCGCCGTCATGGACTTCCAGCACTTCGACCTTGAAACGGCGACGCTCGGCCCAGCGCGTGTACATGCGCAGAAGCATCGAGGCCCAGTCCTGGCTCTCGGTGCCGCCGGCGCCGGCATGGACTTCGAGATAGGTGTCGTTGGCGTCGGCCTCGCCCGACAGCAGCGTCTCGACCTGGCGGGCCTTGGCCTCGCCCTGCATCGAGCGGAGGGCTGCTTCCGCCTCGGCGATCACGCTCTGGTCGCCCTCTTCCTCACCCAGTTCGATCAGGCCGATATTGTCTTCCAGCGCCTGAGTCAGGCTTTTGACGCCGGCGATCCCGTCTTCGAGGCCCTGGCGCTCGCGCATCAGCTTTTGCGCTTCCAGCGGATCATTCCAGAGGCTGGAATCCTCGGCGCGCACGTTCAGGTATTCAAGCCGCTTTATAGCCTGATCCCAGTCAAAGATGCCTCCTCAGCAGGGTGATCGCCTGCCTGATCTCGTCGACAATATTCTGCGTTTCCGCGCGCATGGCTGGTTGTTCTGTCCTGTTTTTGAAGTGGCGCTTGGGTCGGCGCGATACATAGGCACGGCATTGCTGCCTGTAAAGCGAAATGGGCCGGCTCAACAAGCCAGCCCACTCGACGTAAAAAATCAGGTCGTCAGTAGAGTCCGCCGCCGGGTGCCTGGATGGCTTCCGTAGCCTGCGGCGATAGCGGTCCGCCGGCGCCGTTGGACCCGTCGGCGCCCATGCCGATCACCCAATAGCTGTCGGCTGGGCCGGTGCCGGGCTTGAAGGCTTCGATGATGGTGCCGGGATCGCCCGACGCGGCACGCATGCCGGTCTTGCGGTTGATCGCGACCAGGTTCATGCCTTCCGGCACCTTGAAGTCGACATTGGGCGTGCCGTCCAGCGCAACGCGCATGAAGTCCTTGAAGATAGGCGCCGCCAGACCACCGCCGGTGGCGCCATGGCCGAGACCGCGTGGCGTGTCGTAACCCATGTAGAGGCCGACGACGAGGTTCGGCGTATAGCCGATGAACCAGGCGTCTTTCTCGTCATTGGTCGTTCCGGTCTTGCCGGCGATGTGGCGGCCAAGCTCGGCGATGGTGGCGCCGGTGCCGCGCTGGACGACGCCTTCCATCATCGAGGTGATCTGGTAGGCGGTCATCGGATCGAGCACCTGCTCGGAATTGTCGACCAGTTCCGGTTCGGGCTGGTTGTTCCATTCGGGCGCATTGCAACCTTCGCAGCCGCGCTCGTCCTGCTTGAACACGGTCTTGCCGTAGCGGTCCTGGATGCGGTCGATGAGCGAGGGTTTGATCGACTTGCCGCCATTGGCCATGATCGAATAGGCCGACACCATGCGCATCACCGTCGTCTCGCCGGAACCCAGCGCCATCGGCAGATACGGCGCCAGATGGTCGTAGACGCCGAACCTCTCGGCATATTCCACCACCAGCTTCATGCCCATGTCGTTGGCGAGCCGCACCGTCATCAAATTCCGCGACTTTTCGATGCCGGAACGCAAGGTCGCGGGACCGGCCACCGTGCCGTCATAGTTCTTCGGCGTCCAGGTCGTAGTGCCGCTCTGGATGGTGATCGGTCCGTCCATGATCACCGAGGCCGGCGTATAGCCATTGTCGAGCGCGGCCGAATAGACGATCGGCTTGAAGGACGATCCCGGCTGGCGCATCGCCTGCGTGGCACGGTTGAACTCCGACTGCGCATAGGAGAAGCCGCCGACCATGGCCAGCACGCGGCCGGTATGTGGATCCATGGCGATCAGGCCGCCCTCCACTTCCGGCACCTGGCGCAGCGTGTAGGCGCCTTCCGACCCTTCGTTCTTCTGCACGAAGATGACGTCGCCGGGCTGCAGTACATCGGCCGGAGACTTGGCCTTGACCGTCTTGCCATCGACCACATGGCGCATGGCAAAGCTCATGTCTTCCTTGCTGACGGCGCCTTCGATGCGTTCCTTGACGATATCGCCCGAAATCTGCCGCGTCGGCTGCAGGCCGATGGAAAGGCCGGTCGCCGAGCTGTCGAGCACGACGGCAAGCGACCATTCCGGCACGTCTTCCAGCCCCTTGACGTTGCCCAGCGCTACGCCCCAGTCGCCGGAGGCATCGATATGCGTCACCGGTCCGCGATAGCCGCGCAGCGTGTCGTATTTGAGCAAGCCGTTCTGCATCGACTTGCGGGCGATGAGCTGGATCTTCGGATCGAGCGTCGTGCGCACCGAAAGGCCGCCCTCATAGAGCGCGTTCTCGCCATAGCGCGAGATGATCTGGCGGCGCACTTCCTCGGTGAAATATTCACCCGCAAACAGATAGGAGCCGTTACGACGCGGCGTCACGCCGAGCGGCTCGGCCTTGGCCTTGTCGCCTTCCTCGCGCGTCACGTAGCCGTTCTCGACCATCTGGTCGATGACCCAGTTGCGGCGCTCGATGGCGCGGTCGGCATGCTTGAAGGGATGGTAGTTGTTGGGCCCCTTCGGCAGCGACGCCAGATAGGCGGCTTCCGCGACCGTGAGTTCGTTGACCGACTTGTCGAAATAGGTCAGTGCCGCGCCCGCAACGCCATAGGCGCCGAAGCCGAAGAAGATTTCGTTGAGATAGAGCTCAAGGATGCGGTCCTTCGAATAAGCCTGCTCGATGCGGAAGGCCAGGATCATCTCCTTGATCTTGCGCTCGTAGGTCTGGTCCGAGGACAAGAGGAAGTTCTTCGCCACCTGCTGGGTGATGGTCGAGGCGCCGACCTGGCGCCTGCCCGAACCCAGATTCTGCAGGTTGACGTAGATGGCGCGGCCAAGCCCGGTGATGTCGATGCCGGGATGGTTGTAGAAATTCTTGTCCTCGGCCGACAGGAACGCCGCCTTGACCCGGTCCGGAACCGCCTGGATCGGCAGATAGAGCCGCCGTTCGCGCGCATATTCGGCCATCAGCGAGCCGTCGGAAGCATGGATGCGGGTCGTCACTGGCGGCTCGTACTTGGCCAGGACCTCATAGTCGGGCAGGTCTTTCGACAGATGGCTGATGTATATCGCCACGCCCGCGGCGACCATAAGCGCCAGCGTCGTGCCGATACCAAAGAAATAGCCGATAAGACGAATCATGCCCGCTCCAGTCCGAGGTCCGGGAATTTCCTAGACGAAGCCGCCTTTCGCGCAAGCCTTCGCAACTGTCCCGATCCGTGATGGAAAACCCATGTCGCCACCATGTGGGCAAAATACGGCAGTGCCCGGTTTCGGCATCCCCCACCTGAAATAAAAGCGCCTGGTGTTGTCGTCGTGCAACGCTGCCTCCGGTCGTGGGCGGCGGCGACCATCTCAGCCTCCGGTTCCCGTTCCCATCTTGGCGGAGGCAAACAGGGCGACGGCGTTGGTGATGCTCTGCGCCGCCTTGCCGCGCCAGTCGGCGTCGAGCAGTTGCGCTTCATCCTTGGCGTTGGAGAGATAGCCGAGTTCCACCAGCACCGACGGCACATCGGGCGCTTTCAGCACTTTGAAGCCGGCCGAACGCTGCGGATTATTGATCAGGCCGACGCTGGTGGACAACTGGCCGACCAGAGTGTGGGCAAAGCTCATCGAGAAATTATGCGTCTCGCGGCGGATCAGGTCGATCAGTATGTCGGTGACTTCCTTGTTGTCGTCCTTGATCACCATGCCGGCGAACTGGTCGGAGAGGTTTTCACGGTCGGCAAGCGCCTGCGCTTGCGGATCGGACGCCTTGTCGGAGACGGTATAGACGGTGGCGCCTCTGATACCCTTGACGCTGATCGTGTCGGCATGGATCGAGATCAAAAGGTCGGCCTCGTGCTGCCGGGCGATGCGCACGCGGTCATCGAGCCGCAGGAACTCGTCGGTATCGCGCGTCATGAACACGTCGTAGTTGGCGACGGCGGCGAGCTTGTCGCGCAATTCGGTGGCGAAGGCCAGCGTCACGTTCTTCTCGATGGTGCCGTTGAGGCCTTCGGCGCCACCGTCGATGCCGCCATGGCCGGGATCGATGACGATGGTGAAGCGATGCCCGGGATTGGAGATCGGCCCTGTGCCGACCCTGGAGCCCTTGTCGGTGGAGACGGTCGAGCCGGTGGTCAGCGCCTGGTTGGCAAGGGCTTCGTCGAACTCGCGGTCGGAGGCTGCCGACATGTCGATGGCGATGCGATAGCCTGCGCCGTCCTCGTTCTTGAGCACGTCGAGCTTGTCGACCGAGAACGGCCCCTTGCCGGTCAGGATCAGCCGCGATCCCTCGCCCTGATCGCCATAACGCACCGCCTTGACCAGGCCGCGGGCCTTGGCGTCCTTCGCGCCAATGGCGAATCGGGTGCGCGGCAGGTCCACGACCAGCCGGTTGGGGCCGCGCAGCAGGAACCATTTGATGTCGGGCTCGCGGTCGAAATCGATGACGATGCGCATCTTGGTAGCGTCGCCGGCCATCTTGTAGGCGGTGGCGCCGAGTGGCGCATCGGCGGCGCGTGAAACCGGCGCAAAAGCAAGGCAAAGCGCCAGCAGCAACAGCACACCGGCAGCGCGCAGGAAACGGCCTGCACGGCCATGGCCCTTGTCTGTGGTGCCCGCCAGTCCCATTTCTTGCAGTCGCTCCTGGTTTGGCGCCTTGCGCCCGCGTGGTTGGTCGAAATGCCGGTCAGGCCGCAGACTCGATTAACGATTGGTATCCAGAGAAGGTTAACCAAGCCTTTTCATTGAGGATTAAGGCCTGTGCTTCCGTTACGGCACTGCTTTTTGCCGGCATCCGAAATCGGGGTTGCCTTCCACCCCGTCAAATCATAAAAGCGATGGTGGATCACTGCAATCCTGGAACCGCTTCTCCCGCAGCTTCCTGCTACAGGTCAGATGAAAGGCGGCTCCTTTCGCTCCAGCGAAAAGGCTTCAGGTGATCGCGACGAATTTCGCAGGTGTGCGCCCGTGGCGGGGGAATCGCCTGCGTGAGGAAAACGGCCGGGTTTGTTCCCGTGCCGGCTCTGTATGAGCAAACAAGCTGGTCCGGTTCGTCCGGGCTTTGGTTCAAAAGGTTCTGCTGGTGACGATGGCTTCAAGCGCAATCATGGAAAGGTCCGCATCAAACCGCGCCATTGTGGCTGCGGGCGGCACCGCCATGGCGCTCAAGCGGCGTCCGGCGGACATTCAGACATCCGGCACCCACATCCCAGACACGCAGCAGCGGGCTTTGCCTCGCAAGCTGCGGCTGACGGCTGCCGGGAGGAAACGAAATAATGCCCAACAAAATGCTGATAGACGCCTCCCACCCGGAGGAAACACGCGTTGTTGTTATCCGCGGTAACCGTATTGAAGAATTCGACTTTGAATCTCAGGACAAGAAGCAGCTCAAAGGAAACATCTATCTCGCCCGCGTAACGCGTGTCGAACCTTCCCTCCAGGCAGCCTTTGTCGAATATGGCGGCAACCGTCACGGTTTCCTCGCCTTCAGTGAAATTCACCCCGACTATTACCAGATCCCGGTCGCCGATCGTCAGGCTTTGCTGCGCGCCGAAGCGCAGGAAGCCGAGGACGAGGAGAACGAGGACAATGACGGCGACGACCGCCAGAGTCGCGATCGCGGCCGGCGCGGCCGCCGGCGCGGCGGCAAGGGTCGTGAGCGCGGCGAACACAAGCGCGACGCCGGCGCCGATGATGAAAACGGCGAACATGGCGATGCCGGCAGCGATGCCGTCTCCGAAGCGCCTGCTTCCGAGCATGCCGCGGCCAATACCGCCGGGCATGACGATCATGCCGGGCATGGCGACAGCGAAGCCTCCGACGCCGAGACATCCGGGACCGAACCGTCGGAAGGCGGCCCGACATCGATCGCGGCAAGCGTCGAAGCGGATGTGATCTCCGAAGCTGTCCCTGCGGCGGAGCCGGGTGACGAAAGGTCGTCCAGCGAGGCAAGTGGCGAAGCCACCTCCGAGGACAATGATCGCGGCATGCTGGAAGAGGTGCAGTCCTCGCATCCGGACGACCACGAGATCGAATCCGTAGGCGCCGAGGATGCGCTGGAAGAGGTGCGCAGCCGCCGCAAGCCGGTGCGCCGCCAGTACAAGATTCAGGAAGTCATCAAGCGCCGGCAGATCCTGCTGGTGCAGGTGGTCAAGGAAGAGCGCGGCAACAAGGGCGCTGCACTCACCACCTATCTGTCGCTTGCCGGCCGCTATTCCGTGCTGATGCCCAACACCGCACGCGGCGGCGGCATTTCGCGCAAGATCACCAGTGCGGTCGACCGCAAGCGCCTCAAGGAGGTCGTTGCCGATCTCGAAGTGCCGCAGGGCATGGGCGTCATCCTGCGCACCGCCGGCGAAAGCCGCACCAAGGCGGAAATCAAGCGCGACTACGAATATCTGATGCGGCTTTGGGAAAACGTCCGCAACCTGACGCTGCAATCCACCGCCCCTGCCCTCGTCTATGAGGAAGGCAGCCTGATCAAGCGCTCGGTGCGCGACCTCTACAACAAGGATATCGACGAGATTCTTGTCTCCGGCGAGGAAGGCTATCGCGAGGCCAAGGATTTCATGCGCATGCTGATGCCGAGCCACGCCAAGGTGGTTCAGCCGTTCCGCGACACGACGCCGATCTTCGTGCGCAACGGCATCGAGGCGCAGCTCGACCGCATGCTGCAGCCGCAGGTGACGCTGAAGAGCGGCGGCTACATCATCATCAACCAGACCGAGGCGCTGGTCGCCATCGACGTCAATTCGGGCCGCTCCACCAAGGAGCACTCGATCGAGGACACCGCTCTCCACACCAACCTTGAAGCGGCGGAAGAAGTCGCCAGGCAATTGAGGCTGCGCGATCTCGCCGGCCTGATCGTCATCGACTTCATCGACATGGAGGAGAACCGCAACAACCGCTCCGTCGAGAAGCGGCTGAAGGATCACCTCAAGAACGACCGAGCCCGCATCCAGGTCGGCCGCATCTCGCATTTCGGCCTGATGGAGATGTCTCGCCAGCGCATCCGCGCCAGCGTGCTGGAATCGACCATGAAGCCCTGCCCGCATTGCGGCGGCACCGGCCATGTGCGCTCCGATTCGTCGGTGGCGCTGATGGTGGTGCGGGCGATCGAGGAATTCCTGCTCAAGGATTCGCGCAGCCACATCACGGTGCGGACCCCGGCGGCGACCGCTCTCTATGTGCTCAACCACAAGCGCGGCACGCTGGTGGAACTCGAAAGCCGCTTTGGCCTGACCATCACCGTCGAGGCCGATGATACGGTCGGTGTGCAGCACTACGCGATCTTCCGCGGCGCCATTGCCGAAAAGCCGGAAGGCTTTGTCGAAGCGCGAACCTTCCCGGCCTATGTCGAGCCGGAAGAGCCCGAGGACGAGATCGTCATCGAGGAGGAAGACGACGAGGTTGTGGTACAGGCAGAGCAGCCGCGTCAGGCGCAGCCGCAGTCGCAGCAGCAGCAGCCGAGATCGGCTGAGGACGGCGAAGGCCGCGATCGCAAGCGTCGCAAGCGCCGCAGGCGGCGCGGCGGCAAGGATCGCGAACGCGAACATGGCGATCGCGAGCATGGCGCCGAAGGTGCTTCGGTTTCGGCGGCAAGCGACGACTTTGCCGCTGAACCAGGCGATGACGATGCAACACAGCAAGACGAAGCCCAGGTTGGCGCCGTCGAAACGGTGGAAGCATCAGATGACGCCCAGGGCAAGAAGCGCCGTCGCGGCAAGCGCGGCGGCAAGCGCAATCGTCGCGAAGACGGCACGGAGACCGAAGCCGGCGAAACCGCCTCGGTGGCCGAGGCCGCTGAAGTCGGAACGGCCGCAAGCGAGCCCGTGGCAGCCGTAGCGGTTGAAGAAGCAGCGGCTCCCGCCGCGGCGAACGACGACGCTCCAGCCGAAAAGCCGAAGAAGAAGCGCGCTTCAAGGGCAAAGAAGGCTGTGGTGGAAGTCGCCGATGAGACGGCGGCCGAGGCTGCACCGGAAGCTGCCGTCGAAGCTGCCGCCCCCGCTGCGGCCGATGCCGCCACGGAAACGACCGTCGACGACGAGCCCGCCAAGGCTCGCCCGTCACGGCGCAAAGCCGTGGCCGCGGATACCTCCGCGGTGCCGGTGGTTTCCTCCAGCGTTGCCGACGAGGCAAAGGCCGAGGAAAAGCCGAAGCGCGCCGGCTGGTGGCAGCGGAAGGGCTTTTTCTAAGCTATTCAGCCGATTAAAATAGGTTCCTGACAAAAATCCCGCGCCGTTCAAACCACGGCGCGGGATTTTTGCATGCGCGAATGACGGAAGGCGTCAGGGGGCGAAAATCGACCAGTTCATCATCCTGGCCAGTTTTTCCAAGGCGATCGACCCCAGCTTGGAATTGCCGTTGGCGTTCAAGCCCGGCGACCATACGGCGAGCGAAGCAACACCCGGCACGATCCCCAATATGCCACCGCCGACGCCGCTTTTGCCGGGAATGCCGACACGGAAGGCGAAATCGCCGGAACCGTCATAGTGGCCGCAGGTCAGCATCATGGCGCCGATGCGCCGCGCCCGCTCGGCAGACACCACGGAGTGCCCGGTTGCCGGGTTTCTGCCGCCATTGGCGAGGAAGCGGCCGGCCAGCGCCAATTGCCGGCAGCTCATGGCGATGGCGCAATGGTGGAAGTACACGCCCAGCGCCAGCTCCGGTGCATGGTTGAGATTGCCGAAGGATTTCATGTAGTTGGCAAGCGCGAAGTTGCGATAGCCGGTGGCGCGTTCGGAAGCCGCGACCTCGCGGTCGATGATGATGGTTTCGTCATCGGCAAGGAACTGGATGAAGCGCAGGATTTCGCCGATCGCCTCGCGCGGCTGGTGGCCGGCAAGCAGTATGTCGGACACGACGATGGCGCCGGCATTGATGAACGGATTGCGCGGAATGCCGTTCTCATGCTCGAGTTGCACGATCGAGTTGAACGGATTGCCCGACGGCTCGCGTCCGACACGCTGCCACAGCGCGTCGCCGACATTGCCGAGCGCCAACGTAAGCGTAAACACCTTGGAGATGGACTGGATCGAAAACGCCTGGTCGGCGTCGCCGGCGACCAGCACGCGGCCGTCATTGGTCACGGCGGCAATGCCGAATTTCTTCGGATCGACCTTGCCGAGCTGCGGAATGTAGGTGGCGACGTCACCGCAATCGGTGCGCTCGGCCATCTCGGCGGCGACATCGGCCAGCGCTTGTTCAAGATCCGGCATGCTCGTCCCCGCTTTTCAGCCAGCGCTCGATGCGCGCCATCGCCTCGACCATGTCGTCATGGCTGCCGGCATAGGAAAAGCGCATCGTGCGGTGGCCCTGAAGTGGATCGAAATCGCGGCCGGGCGTCGCCGCCACATGCGCCCCGGCCAGCATCTTGCGCGCAAAGGCCATGCTGTCATTGGTATGCCGGGTAACATCGCAGAAAGCGTAGAAGGCGCCGTCCATCGGCGCCGCCAAGGGAAATCCGAGTTCCGGCAGGCGCCGCATCAACAGCTCGCGGTTCCAGGCGTAGCGCGCCTTTACCGCTTCCAGCTCTTGCGTCGCCCTGAAGGCTTCGATCGCCGCGATCTGCGACAGTTCCGGCGGCGAGATGTAGAGGCTCTGGGCGATGCGCTCGATCGGCCTCACCAGAGCTTCCGGCAGCACCATCCAGCCGATGCGCCATCCGGTCATGCAATAATATTTCGAGAAGGAATTGATCACCGTCACGCCTGAGCCATGGGCCAGCGCCGTGGTGTCGGGCGCGGCATAGGCCAGCCGGTGATAAATTTCGTCCGATATCACCGCGATGCCGAGTTCTTCGGCTGTCCTCACCAGTGCCGACAACTCGTCGACGGGAATGACCGCACCTGTCGGATTGGCCGGGCTGGCGAACAACACGCCCTTCAGCGGTTTTTCCCGGTGCGCCGATTTCAAATGTTCGGCATGAAGATAGGCGTCGCTGCCGAGCTCGATCTCGACGATCTGGATACCGAGCGCGGCCATGATGTTGCGGTAGGCCGGATAGCCGGGTGCTGCGATGGCGACGCGGTCGCCGGGATCGAACATCGCCAGGAATGCCAGATTGAAGGCGGCCGACGATCCCGTGGTCACGGCGATCCGGTTCGGCGCGACATCGATCCCGTAATGGTCGCCACAATGCGTCGCGATCGCCTTACGCAGATCCGCCAGACCGAGCGTGTCGGTATAGCCGATGCGTCCGATCTTCAGCGCATTTGCGGCTGCTTCCCTCACGCCCACGGGCGCCGGATCGGATGGCTGGCCGACGGCCATGGACATGACAGGCACGCCCGTCGCCTTCAGCCGGTTGGCTTCGGCCAGAATGTCCATGGCGTGAAACGGCTCGACTTCACCGCGGCGCGACAGCGAAACCACCATTTGACCTCAATCTTTCCGTCCGGCCCGCCGCTCGAAGCCATCAACCGGCGGCAGCGCCGCACAAATGCCCGATTGATGTGAGGATCACAAGTTCGCCTAGTTTCGGTGCCGTGACTTTTCATCGTTCGCGCGCTCGTTTACCAGTGGACCTCATGCAGAGCCGACCCAAATTAACGATGTCCAAATCTTCCATCAGGAAGACAGCGCGCGGCTTTGCGACGCTTTTGCTTGCCGCCGCCGTCGCTGTAACCGGCTCGGTGACGGCCTTCGCGCAGGCGGTGCCGGTCGTGCGCGATGCCGAGATCGAGGCGCTGGTGCGCGACTATGCGCGGCCGATCTTCAAGGCGGCCGGTCTTGCCAATGACGGTGTCGATATCGTTCTGGTCAACGATCAGAGCTTCAACGCCTTCGTCACCGGGCGCCGGCTGTTCATCAACACCGGCGCGCTGATGCAGGCAGAAACGCCCAACGAGATCATCGGCGTCATCGCCCATGAGGCCGGCCACATCGCAGGCGGCCATCAGCAGAAATTACGCGACCAGCTCGAGCGCGCCAAGACCATGGCCATCATCGCCACGCTGCTTGGCGCCGGCGCCATCGTTGCCGGCGCCACCACCAACAGCCGCGGCCTTGCCGGCGCCGGCATGGGCGTGGCCGCGGGCGGCGGCGAGATGGCGCAGCGCAGCATTCTTGCCTACCAGCGCACCGAAGAGTCGACCGCCGACCGCTCTGCCATCACCTATCTCAATGCCACCGGCCAGTCCGGCATGGGCATGCTGAAGACCTTCGCCCGCTTCCAGACCGCGCTGTCGCTGTCCGGCACGCAGGTCGATCCCTACCGCATCAGCCACCCGATGCCGCAGGAGCGCATCGCCAATCTCGAAGTGCTGGTCAAGCAGAGCCCCAATGTCGACAAGGTCGATCCGCCGGCACTGCAGCAGCGGCACGACATGATGCGCATCAAGATCGCCGCCTATATGGGCGGCCAGGCCGCGGCCACGCGGCTGATCCGCAAGGCCCCGGGCAGCCTCGCCTCGCGCTATGGCGAAGCGCAGATGGCCTATCTCTACGGCAATCTGGGCGCGGCGCTGACCAAGGCCAATGCACTGATCAAGGAACAGCCGAAGAACCCCTACTTCCAGGAAATGCGCGGCGACATACTGATGAAGGCCAACAAGCCCAAGGACGCCGCGGACGCCTATGCCAAGGCGGTCAGCCTCGATCCGGTGAGGTCGGGCCTGTTGCCCGTTTCTCTCGGCCAGGCGCTGATGGCCATCGGCACGCCCGATTCGCTGAAGAAGGCGGTGGTGCAGATCAACAACGGCCTCGGGCGCGACAAGGAAAACACGGTCGGATACCGCTATCTCGCCCAGGCCTATGGCGAGCTTGGCAACATTCCGGCGGCGGAACTCGCCACCGCCGAGGGCCATTTCTATTCCGGCGATTACACGAATGCGAAAATTTTCGCCATGCGCGCGCAAAAGGACTTGAAGCGTGGCGAACCCGGCTGGATTCGCGCGCAGGACATCATAAACTACAACCCTTCAGGCAAACTCAAGAAATGAACCTTCCGGTCGCCCGCGGCGACTAGGATAGACCGGAACCGGTAAAGAGGATGAGACGATGAACAAGGCAATATTGCTCGGCACGACGGGAGTGGCGGCTGCTCTTGCCATGCTCGCTTTCGGGTTCGTCGCCGGCAGTCCGCAGGTCGCCAAGGCCGGCACGGCGCAGACCGTGCAAACCGCCTCTGCCGACACCAAGATCGATCGCACTGAGGTCGAGGGCATTATCCGCGACTATCTCCTGAAGAACCCCGAAGTGCTGCTCGAAGTGCAGGAGGCGCTCGAGGCCAAGCAGAAGGAAGAGCAGCGCATAGCCAGCCTCGGCGTCATCGAGAAGGCCAAGTCCGAGATTTTCAACTCGACCTTCGACGGCGTCGTCGGCAATCCGAAGGGCAAGGTCACCATCGTCGAATTCTACGACTACAATTGCGGCTTCTGCAAACGCGCCATCGACGACATGCAGGCTCTGACAAAGGCCGATCCGGAACTGCGCTTCGTGCTCAAGGAATTCCCGATCCTCGGGCCGGATTCGCAAAAGGCCAGCGTCGTCTCGATGGCTTTCCACCTGATGCATCCGGAGAAATACGGCGAGTTCCACAACGCCCTGCTCGGCGGCCAGGGCCGCGCCACCGAGGCGGCGGCCATCAAGGTTGCGCTGTCGCTAGGCGCCGATGAGGCGAAATTGCGCGAGAAGATGAAGGATCCGACCATCACCGAGGCTTTCTCCAAGACCTTCGACCTCGCCAACAAGCTGGCCATCACCGGAACGCCTTCCTACGTGGTCGGCAATGAGGTGGTGTTCGGGGCGCTCGGCCAGGAAGTGCTGGCTGAAAAGATCGAGGCGGCGAAAGCCGCGCTCTGATCTTGCACGCGAGCCTATTTCTCACGGGCACATTTCCGCCTGTTGTGGACAGTGAAAGATCGCACTTGTGCTCTTTCCGCGGGCGGCTATGCCCATTATAGAAGGCCCTGCGCGCCGGCTTGAGGCCGGCGTCGGAAAAGGTCGGCATTTTTGAAAACGATTTTCGTCCTGAACGGCCCCAACCTGAACGCGCTCGGCAAGCGCGAGCCGGGCATCTATGGCGGCAAGACGCTTGCCGCGATCGCCGACGACTGCAAGCAGGCGGGCGCCGCGCTTGGCCTCGAGATTGATTTTCGCCAGTCGAACCATGAGGGCGACCTCGTCGACTGGATCCAGGAAGCCGGCGACAAGGCAGCCGGCATCGTCATCAATCCGGGTGCCTACAGCCACACCTCGATTGCCATTCACGACGCCATCCGCGCTGTCGCGCCGCTGCCCGTCGCCGAAGTTCACCTCTCCAACATCCACGCGCGGGAACCATTCCGCCACGTCTCCATGGTCGCGCCGGTCGCTGTCGGCATGATCTGCGGGTTCGGGCCGCTTGGCTACTCGCTGGCGCTGCAGGCGCTGGCGGCACGCCTATGACCGGCCCACAAACAGAAGGCTCGAAAATGTCGATAAAGAAGACCGGTGTTGACCAGCAACTGATCCGCGATCTGGCGGGCATACTGAACGACACCAATCTCACCGAGATCGAAGTCGAGCTCGGCGACCTGAAGGTGCGCGTATCGCGCCAGGCGCCGGCCGTCCACGCCATCGCCGCACCGCAGGCCGGTTATGCTCCGGCAGCGCAGCAGCCCGCGGCCGGCGCGGCTGCCGCACCAGCAGTGGCCGATCCGTCCAAGAACGCGGTCCCCTCGCCGATGGTCGGCACCGCCTATCTCGCGCCCTCGCCCGACGCCAAGGCCTTCATCGAAGTCGGCCAGAAGGTCAAGGAAGGCCAGACGCTGCTGATCATCGAAGCGATGAAGACGATGAACCAGATCCCTTCGCCGCGCGCCGGCACGGTGACGGCGATCCTGTTCGAGGACGGCCAGCCGGTCGAGTACGGCATGCCGCTCGTCGTGATCGAGTAGAGCGGGCCGGATGTTCCAGAAGATCCTCATCGCCAACCGCGGCGAAATCGCGCTTCGGGTGCTGCGCGCCTGCAAGGAACTCGGCATCCAGACCGTGGTCGTGCATTCGACCGCCGACGCTGACGCCATGCATGTCAGGCTCGCCGACGAAAGCGTGTGCATCGGTCCGCCGCCGTCGCGCGACAGCTATCTCAACATCCACCAGATCGTCGCAGCCTGCGAGATCACAGGCGCCGATGCCGTGCATCCGGGCTATGGCTTCCTGTCGGAAAACGCCAAGTTCGCCGACATTCTCGCCGCCCACAACATCACCTTCATCGGCCCGTCGGGCGACCACATCCGCATCATGGGCGACAAGATCGAGGCCAAGCGCACCGCAAAGCGGCTCGGCATTCCGGTTGTGCCGGGCTCCGACGGCGCCGTCACCGATCAAAAGGAAGCTAGGCGCGTTGCCGCCGAGATCGGCTATCCCGTGATCATCAAGGCATCGGCAGGCGGTGGCGGGCGCGGTATGAAGGTCGCCCTTACCGAGGCTGACCTTGAGATCGCCTTGCAGACAGCGAGCACGGAAGCGGGAGCCGCCTTCGGCGACGATGCCGTCTACATCGAGAAATACCTGGAAAAGCCGCGCCACATCGAGGTGCAGGTATTCGGCGACGGCGCCGGCCGCGGCGTGCATTTCGGCGAGCGCGACTGTTCGCTGCAACGCCGCCACCAGAAAGTCTGGGAAGAGGCGCCCTCGCCGGCCCTCAACGCCGAGGAGCGCGCCCGCATCGGCAATATCTGTGCCAAGGCCATCGCCGACCTCGGCTACTCCGGCGCAGGCACCATCGAATTCCTGTACGAGAATGGCGAGTTCTACTTCATCGAGATGAACACGCGGCTGCAGGTCGAGCATCCGGTAACGGAGGCGATCACCGGCATCGATCTCGTCCACGAACAGATCCGCGTCGCCTCCGGCGGCGGGCTTTCGGTGCGCCAGGAGGACATCAAGTTCAACGGCCACGCCATAGAATGCCGCATTAATGCCGAGGACCCGCGCACCTTCACGCCTTCGCCCGGCACGATTACGCATTTCCATACGCCTGGCGGTCTCGGCATCCGCGTCGATTCCGGTGTCTATTCCGGCTACAAGATCCCGCCCTATTATGACAGCCTGATCGGCAAGCTGATCGTGCACGGCCGCAACCGCGTCGAATGCATGATGCGGCTGCGCCGGGCGCTCGACGAGTTCGTCGTCGACGGCATCAAGACGACGCTGCCGCTGTTTCGCGACCTGGTCGGCAATGCCGATATCGCCAATGGCGACTACGACATCCACTGGCTGGAAAAGTATCTGGCCAAAGAGGAATAGCGCCCGACTTGCCGCTATGATGCCGCGATGACCCGTCCTTACGCTCCCGGCTATCGCATTCCGACCGACCTGTTGCTCAAGGCCTATGCCTCGGGCGTCTTCCCGATGGCCGAGAGCGCTTCCGACCCGGAAGTGTTCTGGGTGCGGCCGGAGACGCGCGGCATCATACCGCTCGATGGCTTCCACACGCCGAAGAGCTTGCGGAAGACAATTCGCAAGCACCCGTTCGACATCCGCTTCGATTTCGATTTCGAGGCGACGATCGACGGCTGCGCCGAAAAGCGCGAGGAGCGCCGCTCGACCTGGATCAACGCGCCGATCCGCGAAGCCTATATCGAACTGCACCGTCTGGGGCACTGCCATTCGGTCGAGGCATGGCGCGAGGAACGGCTGGTCGGCGGCCTCTATGGCGTCTCGCTCGGTCGCGTGTTCTTCGGCGAAAGCATGTTCGCCCGGGAAACCGACGCGTCCAAGACCTGCCTGTATCATCTGGTCGAGCGGCTGAAGGCGCGCGGCTTTGCCCTGCTCGACACGCAATTCACCACTGAGCATCTCAAACGCTTCGGCGCGGTCGACGTGCCGCGCGTCAAATACGAGAAGATGTTGGCCGACGCGCTGAAGGGCGAAGCCGTTTTTTATCCCTGATCGGAGACCGAGCGGCCGAGCCGGCTCGACCGGTGAAAGGGGTCAGCCCTTCGCGGTTTCCATCGGCGTCTGCGAATGGAACATCATCTTCCAGCCGTTGACACGGTGGACATAGCCAGTGCTGACCAGCGCCGCGTAGGGCTCGCCGTTTTCCCGTGTCGCATGAGCCTCATAGGTCAGCATGATAATGTCGCTGCCGGGCTCGATGATACCCTTGAGGTCGATCTGAAGGTCGCGCCAGCGGTTGGGCTTGGTCGCTGTCTTGGCCAGATCGGCATTGTCCATTGCCTGTGCCATCTCAGGAAATGCCACCAGGCATTCTGTGTCGACATTGGCGGCGTAGTAAGCTTCGTCGCCCGTCCAGAACCCCTTTTCGAGTTCGAGCAGGTCGTCTTTGCTGGCCGTGATCCGTTTGCTGTCCGACATCAGAATATCCTCCAAGCGCATAAATGCGTCATCGTCCATGGCCCAACGCATAGTTGCCACCACGGTTCCGGAGGATCAGTTGGTGTTGGTCGCGTCAGGTTCCGTGGGGTCTGGCTGTTCGGCGGCCGGAGCAGCGGCGGGCTTTGGCTTGGACGCGTCGACCTTGGGCGTCTCGGCACTGGCCGCGTCGGGCGGCGGCACATCCGACTTCTGCTTGCAGCCCTTTAGCCAGACGTCATAGACGGCGTGCTCGACGGCGTTTAGGCCGGGGCTCTCGGCGAACATCCAGCCGGTGAAGATGCGGCGGATCTTGCGGTCGAGCGTGATCTCGTCGACTTCGACGAAGGAATCGGTCTTCGGCTCTTCATTCTCCGGCCGCGAATAGCAGATGCGCGGCGTCACCTGCAAAGCGCCGAACTGCACGGTTTCGTCGATGTAGACATCGAAGGTGATGATACGGCCGGTGATCTTGTCGATGCCGGCAAATTCGGCGACCGGATTGGTGATGCGATCGGAGATTGCCGGTGCTGCCGCAGGCGCCTGCGCCGCGGCAAACGCTGTCGGGAACATGGCGACAGCGCCAATTGCCGCCAGTCCGGCCATCGATGTCAGGCTGAAAATGTTCATGCGGAGATACCGGTGGTTTGGGCCCGGGTGATTCTGTCACGCCCAAGGCTATTCGCCGTTGTCATATCAGCAAGCAGCTAAACGCCAATTGTGGCGACAAAGGACCGGCCGGCGGTCAAGAACCAGGCGTCCACGCATCGTAGTCGCCCGTCACCTGCGGACGGTGCTGATTGGTGAGCACGGAACCCTTCGGGCGATAAGCCGCCGGTGTTCCCGTCAGGTTCGGCTCGTGCGCCTTTTCCCATTCGCGCGGGCGATAGTCGTCGCTTGGCGGCGCCACATCGACGCGGTGATGCATCCAGCCGTGCCAGCCCGGAGGGATCGCCGACGCCTCCGAATAATTGGCGTAGATGACCCAGCGGCGGGTGCGGCCTTCCGAATCGACGCCGCCTTCGTAGTAGACGTTGCCGGCCCCATCCTGGCCGACCTTGTTGCCGTGGCGCCATGTGTGAAAACGGGTTCCCAGCGTCTGGCGGTTCCACCAGGTGAAAAACTGCAGAAGGAAAGTTTTCATTCAGATCCTCGCGGGGCGCACGGCGGTGCCTGCTTCCTGCTTATGGCGTCAGGACTCCGCGAAGGCAAGGGTTTTGCGGCGCCTGCGGCACTGACGGCATGCCGAAACGCTCGGTCATTGGCCGATCCATTTCGCACCTGCGAACCGACGCTTGCCAAGCCGGCTGCGTCTTCCTAAAGCTCTCATCGCCCGGCGCTGCCGCATGACCCCGAAAATCGAAATCGATTTTCGGAAAGGATCATGCGCAAACCCAAGTGCTACAGCGTCCTTTGCGCGTCCACGGGACGCGCGGCGCTGTAGTCAACGCCGGCTGCGGGAGGTGAGGAATGGCCTTAGCTGTCGCCAGGATCAGTGCGGAGACAATACGCGCCCGCAAGGGCGGCGTGCCGATCGTATGCCTTACCGCTTACACCTATCCCGTCGCCCGCCTGCTCGACGATCATGTCGACCTTCTCCTGGTCGGCGACAGCGTTGCCATGGTGCTGCATGGGCACAAGACCACGCTCGGCGCCTCGCTGGAGATGATGATCGCCCATGGCCAGGCCGTAATGCGCGGCTCGGCAAAGGCCTGCGTGGTGGTCGATATGCCGGCCGGCAGCTACGAGACTTCGGCCGCGCAAGCCCTTGCCTCGGCGCGCCGCATCTCTGAGGAAACCGGGTGCCAGGCGGTGAAGCTGGAAGGCGGCGTCGACGTCGCCCTCCAGATCGCCGCAATCGTCGCGGCCGGCATTCCAGTGATGGGCCATATCGGCTTGCAGCCGCAATCGGTGGAAAAGGACGGTGGCTACAAGATCAAGGGCCGCACCCCGGAGAATGTGGCCGCGCTCATGCGCGACGCCGACGCGGTCGCAAAGGCCGGCGCGTTTTCGCTGGTCATCGAAGGCACGGTCGAGACCGTTGCCGCCGACCTCACCCGGCACATTACCATTCCTACCATCGGCATCGGCGCCAGCCGCGATTGCGACGGCCAGATCCTGGTCATCGACGACATGGTCGGCCTGACGGTCGACCGGGTGCCGAAATTCGTCAAGGAATACTCCGATTTGCGCAGCGCGGTCGCCGATGCCGCGGCGCGTTATGCGGCGGAGGTGCGCAGCCGCACCTTCCCCGGGCCGGGCCACGTCTTTTCAGCCGCGAGCGACAAGGACAAGGCATGAACCGGCCCCCCATCCGCCAGCCGCTCGTCGTCGACACCGTGCCCGGCCTTCGCGCGCAGATCCGCGAATGGCGGCGCGAAGGCCTGAGCGTCGCCATGGTGCCGACCATGGGCGCTTTGCATGACGGCCATATCTCGCTGGTCGGGGCCGCGCTCGCAACGGCCGATCGCTGCGTCGTCTCGATCTTCGTCAACCCGGCCCAGTTCGCCCCCACTGAAGATCTCGACAAGTATCCGCGTCAGCTGGCCCGCGATCTCGACCGGCTGACCGAGGCCGGCGCACAGCTTGCCTTCACGCCTACGGTTTCCGAGATGTATCCGGCAGGCTTTGCGACGAAGATTTCGGTCGGCGGCCCGTCTTCTGGCCTGGAATCGGATTTCAGGCCGACCTTCTTCGAGGGCGTCGCCACGGTCGTGGCCAAGCTCTTTCTGCAAGCCCTGCCCGACTACGCCATCTTCGGCGAAAAAGACTACCAGCAGCTTTGCGTCGTCCGAAAGCTCTGCCGCGATCTCGACTTGCCGGTGGACATCGTCGGCGCGCCAACCGTGCGCGATGCGCATGGCCTGGCAATGTCGTCGCGCAACGCCTATCTCGACGCCGCCGAGCTCGACGTCGCGCGACAGCTCAATGTCATCTTGCGCCAGACGGCGGCAGCGCTCGCGGCCGGTGCCGATGAAAACGGCGTTACCGGTAAAGCCACTGCCGCGCTTCTCGAGGCAGGCTTCGACAGCGTCGACTACGTCGCCGCACGCGAGAGCCTGACGCTCACCTCGTGGCGGCGTGACGGCGATGGCCGCCTGCTTGCCGCAGCGTGGCTTGGCAGAACCAGGTTGATCGACAATGTGGAAGTTTCCTCATTTATTCCCTGAAAAATTCCAATTCCGTTCACTTTGATTTGTATCGCAGACCGGCCCGAGCGCTCTTAGACAACGGCTCATCAGGCACGTTCTGGCCAGCCCGTAAGCGCTCACAATACACCGAACGCCGCTGTGAGACGTTTCACAGACTTAACCAAGCCGGCTATGTTGTGTGCGACCCCACGCAGAGACAGTGTGTTACCTGCCACTACGCTGCAATACTTACGAGGCTCTACGTGTCTGTCCAAGCCAACGTATTCGGTCGCGCCCTGCCGCAGATCGTCGAAGCGATTTACGATTCGATTGCCGATGTCGGCCGTTGGCCATCGACGCTCGAATCAATCTGCAAATTGGCGCTCGGCCGGCTTGCCATGCTGGCGGTCGTCGATACGGCGAGAAACTCGGCCCGGTTTTCGACTTCCTGCGGCGATCCGGTCCTGCTTGAGCCGCTGCAGCGCGACTACGCCTGCGAGGTGCCCTTCTTCAAGGCGGTGCCGAAGATGGAAATCGACATGCCGTTCACCGTCGATAGCGTCTACGCCCTGCAAGGCCCCGACGCCCGCCAGAACTGGCTCGAAAGCCGCATCGTGCGCGAGTGGGTGGAACCCAACCGTCTCGACGATTTCTTCTGGGTAGCGCTGATGAAGCAGCCGGCGCGCACCGGCACGCTGATGGTGGTTACCGACAAGGACAGGCCCCAGATTTCAGCCAGGGATATCGACCTGATGTCCAGGCTGGCCCCCCATGTCCGGCGTGCGGTGACCATCGGCGACCTGTTCGAGGCCGAGCGGCGCAAGGCCGACATCTTTCGCTCGATCCTTGAGAGCCTCGACCATCCAGTGCTGATCGTCGCCGACGATATGCAGATCATTTTCGCCAATCCGGCAGCCGAAGCCCTGCTCACCGAAACCGCCTCAGTGTCCTCGGTGCGCGGCCAGCTGTCCTTCGCTTATGCCAACGCCAACACCGCCATCGGTCGCGCCGTCCAGCTCGGCACGCGCGACGAATTCGCGCTCGGACCGTCCGGCATCAACATTCCGCTGGTGAAGGCCATGTCTCCGGCGGTGGCGCATGTCATGCCTCTGGCGCGACGCGACATTTCGGCCCGCATGTCGCCGCGCGCCGCCGCGGCCATCTTCATTGCCGCCGCCGGCGCCGCATCAGTGCCGGCGCTGGAAGCGATCGCTGCGCTGTTCGGACTGACCGCAGCGGAAAAGCGTGTCGCCGGCCATGTCGCCGCCGGGCTGACACGGCGTGAAATCGCGGCTGCCAGCGGCGTCTCGGACGGCACCGTCAAATCACAGCTGGCAACCATCTTCGACAAGACCGCCACCGGCGACCAGCGAGAGCTGGAACTCCTGATGCGCGAATTGACGCCGCCGCTGCGCTCGGCCTGAAGCCATACTCGGAGCCAATCATCAAATTTTTCAACTATTTGCCGGTACGCAGGCGTAATCCACAATACCAAGCCGGCATCGTTGCAATTCGGCCAAAATCATGGTGCGGTTCTGCTCCGGTCCGGAGACGGTGCATCGTGCACGACCGGACGTGGAAAACCATTTCCTGGGCGGTCCCCGAACTTGATACCGACACGAATTGAACGGCTGCTGCCTTACCTCTTCCTGCTGGCCCTGCTTTGCATCGCGCTCGCTTTCCGTCCGCTACTGCCGGTCGACGAGACGCGTTATCTCAGCGTCGCCTGGGAGATGTATCTCGGTGGACATGTCTTCGTACCGACGATGAACTTTGCGCCCTATCTGCAGAAGCCGCCGCTGTTGTTCTGGCTCATCGATCTCGTCTGGAACATCTTCGGTGTGAGCCGCGCGGCGGCGATGCTCGTCATCTTCGCTGCCTCGTCGCTGGTCATCTGGCTGACGACACTTCTGGCCAAAACCCTGTTTCCCGAGCGCCCGGAAATCGCCAGTCGCATCCCCTGGCTGGTGGCCGGCAGCACCGTCTTTGTCATCTATTCGACCCTGATCCTGTTCGACATGCTTTTGACGGCCTGTGTGGTCGCCGCACTGCTGGCGTTGCTGGGCTTCGCCAGGACCGGCAACCGCTGGCAGGCGGTGCTGGCGGGTCTCTTCATCGGGCTCGGCGTGCTGGCCAAAGGCCCGGTCGTGCTCATTCACATCGGCGCGCCCGTCCTGCTCTATCCCCTCTGGCGTGACCGGCGAGCCGGCCTTGCCCCTTTGCAGTTCTTTGCCGGAGCCGGCCTGGCAATTCTCGCCGCCCTTGCCCCGGTCGCTATATGGCTGGCGCCCGCGACCATCCTGACCAAGGGCAGTTTCGTCTACGATCTCGTCTGGAACCAGTCGGCAGGTCGGGTTACCGGAAGCCTGCACAATTCGCATGGCCGGCCGTTTTACTTTTACCTGATGCTGTTGCCGCTCATGTTCGTGCCCTGGGCCTTTATCCCCCCGGTGTGGCGGCTGAGGCCGGTTGCCCGGATACGCAGCCTGATCGACACCAAATCCCCGGATCTGCGTGCCCTGCGCCTGCTGTCGTTCTCGTTCATTGCGGTGCTGCTGGTCTTCAGCGCCATATCCGGCAAGCAGCCGCACTATGTCGTGCCGGCACTACCGTTCGCGACCATTCTGCTGGGCTATTTCATGGCCGAGATTTCAGTCGCCAGGCTGAGGGCGACGGCCTTTGTCATGCTTGCCCTTTTCGCCATCGGCCACGCCGCCGCCTCGGCGACCGTGTTCAAACGCTACGATCTCACGCAGCTGGCGAGCTTCATCGACGAACGAAAGGACGCCGACTGGGCCGTCGCTTACGACTATCAGGGCGAGGTCGGTTTCCTTGGGCGAATAGAGAAGCCATTCGAGAACGCCGACAAGCCTGAGGAATGGCTCAAGTCTCACCCCGGCGGCTACGTCATCGAAAAGCAATCGAAAGATCCGGGCACATCCGAACAGATCGCCTTCCGGCAGCCGGTGGAACGCGGCTATCTGGTCGTGCTGAAAGGACAGCACTGAGCGTTTCGTCGGGCGCCTATCCCAGCGGTTTCTCGAAGATCAGCGCCGGCAACCCCGAACCGCCGCCGCAATCGGCGGTGCTGCCGACCGGCAAAAATCCCTTCGAACGGTAGAAGGCGATGGCCGGCACGTTGGCCTCTTCCACCTCGACGCGCAACCTGTTCGTCTCGGGAAAGCTGGCTTCGACCTCGTCCAGCAAGGCCTGGCCGATGCCTTGCCGCTGGCAGGCCGGCAGTACATAGAGCTGGTTCAGCAGCACGATCTTCGCATCCGTCGTTGCGGCGGCAAAAGCCATGCCGCCGATACGCTTGCCGTCATCGGCGACCAGGAATTCCGAGTTCGGCCTTGTCAGCCGCGCCTTGAGCGAGGCGATCGAATGCCAGTCGTCGGTAATTTCGATCACCCGCTGGGCGCCATAGATCGCGTCGTAGGTTGCGTGCCAGGTTTCGACCAGCAGCGCGCGGACAGCGGCAAGGTCACGTTCGCTGGCGGTGCGGACGAACATTGTTCTATTCGATACCGAGCTTGGCCTTGACCAGATCGTTGACCGCCTGCGGGTTGGCCTTGCCGCCGGTGGCTTTCATCACCTGGCCGACGAACCAGCCGGCCATGGTCGGCTTGGCGCGAGCCTGCTCGACCTTGTCGGGGTTGGCGGCGATCACCTCGTCGACCGCTTTCTCGATGGCGCCGGTGTCGGTGACCTGCTTCATGCCGCGGCTTTCGACCAACTGGCGCGGATCGCCGCCCTCGTTCCAGACGATCTCGAACAGATCCTTGGCGATCTTGCCGGAGATGGTGCCTTCCTTGATCAGGTCGATCACGGCACCGAGCTGCTCCGGTGTTACAGGAGCATTTTCAATGCCCTTGCCGGCCTTGTTAAGCTGGCCGAGCAGGTCATTGATGACCCAGTTGGCGGCAAGCTTGCCGTCGCGGCCCGAGGCCACCTGCTCGAAATAGTCGGCGATCGGCTTTTCCGACACCAGGATCGAGGCGTCGTATGTCGACAGGCCAAGTGAGGAGATCAGGCGCGCCTTCTTGTCGTCGGGCAGTTCCGGCAACTCCTTGGCCAGCGCGTCGACATAGGCCTGGTCGAACTCCAGCGGCAAAAGGTCGGGATCGGGGAAGTAGCGGTAGTCATGCGCCTCTTCCTTGCTGCGCATCGAGCGCGTCTCGCCTTTGACGGCGTCGAACAGCCTGGTTTCCTGGTCGATCTTGCCGCCATCCTCGAGGATGGCGATCTGGCGGCGCGCCTCGAACTCGATGGCCTGGCCGATGAAGCGGATCGAGTTGACGTTCTTGATCTCACAGCGCGTACCGAATTCGCCGCCGGGCTTGCGAACGGAGACGTTGACGTCGGCGCGCATCGAACCTTCGTCCATGTTGCCGTCGCAAGTGCCGAGATAGCGCACGATGGTGCGCAGCTTGGTGACATACGCCTTGGCCTCGTCGGCGGAGCGCATGTCGGGCTTGGAGACAATCTCCATCAGCGCCACGCCGGAGCGGTTGAGATCGACATAGGACATGGTGGGATGCTGATCGTGCATCGACTTGCCGGCGTCCTGCTCCAGGTGCAGGCGCTCGATGCCGATCTCGATATCCTCGAACTCGCCCTGCCGGTCGGGACCGACCGAAATGACGATCGTGCCTTCGCCAACGATCGGCTGCTTGAACTGCGATATCTGGTAGCCCTGCGGCAGGTCGGGATAGAAATAGTTTTTCCGGTCGAAAACCGACTTGTGGTTGATCTGCGCCTTCAATCCGAGGCCGGTGCGGATCGCCTGCTTGACGCATTCCTCATTGATGACCGGCAGCATGCCGGGCATGGCCGCGTCGACCAGGCTGACATTGGCGTTGGGCGCCGCGCCGAAAGTCGTCGACGCCCCGGAAAACAGCTTTGCTTCCGAGGTTACCTGCGCATGGACCTCGAGGCCGATGATGATCTCCCAATCGCCGGTAGCGCCGGGAATAAAACGTTTGGCATCGGGCGTGCGGGTATCGATAAGGGTCATGGTGGCCTGCGCTTTTGGCTCGCGAAAACTGCGATTTTCGCGAATTTGGGTATCGGTCTTCGCTAGTGCAAACCGCTTCGCGAGACAAGCGCCCAAAGCAGCGCAGAGCAGTGGGCTGGCCTTTTCAGCCCCTTTCGGCCGCTCGGCAACCGATAGAATGAACGCCGCCGGCCGGTATTCGGACGGCGGTTTCTTCGTCAGGTCAGGCCGTTGCGATATAGGCCCTGATTTCGTCGGCCTCGCGCTCGACATCCTCGATGCGGCGCTTGACCACGTCGCCGATCGACACGATCCCGTCGAGCAGCCCATCCTTTTCCACCGGCAGATGGCGGAAACGGCCTTTGGTCATGATCTCCATCACCTCGTTGACCGTGTGGTTCTCGTTGCAGATCTTCACTTTCGGCGTCATCGCCGAGCGTACCGTTATATCAAGTGCGGCAGCGCCTTCCCTGGCAACGACCCGCACGATGTCACGCTCGGAAAGGATGCCGACGATCTTGCGATCGCCGTTGGTGATGACCAGTGCACCGATCTTGTGGTCGGCCAGGATTCGAATGGCTTCGCTGAGCTTTACATTCGGCCCGAGCGTGAACACGTCATGGCCTTTTCTCTCGAGAATTGCCTTAACCGTCATGGCGTCCTCCTCCTCCTGCTTGGCTAGCCAGCTCCCGCCCTGACCGGCTTCACATAAGAGTGAACATCGTGCGCCGTGATCGGTTGCTTTTCAAGTGTGCCAGTGGGGTGTGCCAGTGGGGTGCGCCAATAGAGTGCGCTAGTGGGGGGGGCGCTGGTCGTCGGGGATCTCCCATTCAGGCGCCCGCCAGCGCCGGTCGAACCAGCGCAATCCGAAGAAGCCTGCGACGAGGCCGCCAATGTGCGCTTCCCAGGCGATCTGGCCGGGTTCTCCGAGCCCGAGACCGTAAAGGCCGGTGGCGAGATTGATGACCATCCAGGCGCCGAGAAAATTGACGACGCCGCGCATGCGCAAAACGACTGCGATCGGCAGCACGGGACCGGCAAAGGCCGCCCTGCCGGAGGAGCGGTCGGTACGGAACCCGAAGCGAGCCGCCGCACCCATCATGCCCGATATCGCCCCGGAAGCGCCGACCAGCGGTGCTTCGCCGTATGGATGGACCGCCCAGAACAGCACCACCGCGGCCAGCCCGGTGGCGGCGAAAAACAAGGCGAACCAGAACCAGCCGAGACGGTTGGCCAGCGGCGACCCGAAGGCGGCCAGCGCAACCATGTTGATGGCAATGTGGGCAACGCCACCATGCATGAAGGCATAGGTGAAAGGACGGGTGAAAAGGAACCAGTCGAAACCGTATTGGCCGGTGTAGAGGACCGGAATGAAGGCGCCGTCGGTGAGCAATGTTATCTGCTGCTCTTCGGTCAGCACATATTGCTGCAGCAGGAAGACGGCAACGCAGATGCCGATCACCGCCAGCACCGCCGGTGGCAGGTTGAACACCGGCTCGCGGCGCGGCGGCGGCGCCTCCGCGGTCTGTTCGGTCTCCAGGGGGCCGGCCGGTTCGCTCATATGCTCTGATCCAGGGATTTGCGTGTCGCGAGCATCTAGGCCATGCCCGGACAAATCACAAACTACGAATCACAAAGCGCGAATCACAAACCGCGAATCAAAAAGAAGCCGTCCAAGGTTTCCCTTGAACGGCTGGTCGAGCCCCCTGCTCCCCTAAAACTATTGACCGAAGTGCTGTTGGTCGTCGCGAAACGACCGCTTCTGGAGTGGTTTTGGTGTGCCATGGCAAGCCTGCGCGCGCAACGTAAACCACTTGTTAACCTTAACGCCCCCGACCCGTGAACAAGTCTTAACGACGCTGGCACGCATCCTGCTCCGGAACGCATGTAGGTCATCGGAGGGCGCCCTTTCTGTTCACCGATGGGACCATCAGACGGCAGAATGCGCGGAGTTTAATAGCATGAACCAGAACGGATCAATCGCGCTGTTCCATTATTGGAATCGCCTGCGTCATGGACGTCCTGCCCCAAAGCGTTCGGAAGTCGAACCGGCCGACATCAAGGCGCTTTTGGCCGACACCTTCATCCTGGAAAGGGATACGCGCGGCGAAGCGGTGTTCCGGCTCGCCGGCACCAGGCTTTGCGCCGGCTACGGCCGCGAGCTCAAGGGATTTTCGTTCCCCTCGCTTTGGCGTGACAAGGACCAGCGGCTGGTGTCGCGCCTCATTCATGGCGTTTTCGAGCAGAAATCCGTTGTGCTGATCACTTATGAGGGGTTCAGCCGCAGCGGCCGGTCCAACCACTTCGAACTGCTTGCGCTGCCGCTCGATGGCGGCGTCGAGAACCCGCGCTGCCTCGGCGTCATCAGCGCCGTGGAAAAGCCGTTCTGGCTGGGCGCCGACCCGATCACCGACGCGCTGATCGACGCCATCCGCGTCATCGCTCCCGACAAGGAACCGATGTTCCTGAAAAACCGTCCGGAAATATCCGTTCCTTCGCTGGCTCCCACCGAACTCGAAGCGGCGGAGACCATCTCGGCGCTCGGTCGGTCGCGCCGTATCCGCCACCTCGTCGTGTTCGACGGCGGGCGCGAGCAATAGTCTCCAAGCCGGCGCTAATCTTAACTATCGGCGACCCACTTTTCTCCTTTGTTAACCTGCTTGGCTGTAGTTTTGGCCGAGATTCCACGCACGACGCGGGAATGCCAACGGGGTGTAGGCAGTCATGAGGTCAGCGGCGGTCGAATACGCACCGTCCCGCGCCGAAAGGCGTAACTTTCAGCGCGTCCGGGTCAAGATCTACGGGCGCTTCATGCTGGAGGACCGCACCGAACACCCTTGCCAGGTCGTCGATATGTCACCGGGCAATGTCGCGTTGCGCACCGAGCGCGTCGGCATGCCGGGCGAAAAAATCATTGCCTATATCGATCATATCGGCCGCATCGAGGGCGTGGTGACGCGCACCTCGCAGGACGGCTTCGCCATGACCGTCATTGCCTCGGATCGCAAGAAGGACAAGCTTGCCGCGCAGTTGACCTGGCTCGCCAACAAGCATGAACTCGACCTGCCGGAAGACCGTCGCCACGAACGCGTGGCGCCGCGCAACCCGACAAGCGTGCTGCAGCTCACCGATGGGCGCCAGTATCAGTGCCGCATCATCGACCTGTCGCTATCGGGCGCGGCGGTCGAGATCGACGTCAAGCCGGCGCTCGGCATCCAGGTGATGCTAGGCACCATGCGTGGCCAGGTGGTGCGTCATTTCGAGGATGGCGTCGCCATCGAATTCGCCGTCATCCAACGCCCGGAAACGCTCGATTCCGAGTTCAACGCCCCGCGCGCCTGAACGATCGGCAACAGGCAGCAAAAACGAACCGGCCCTGCGCGGCCGGTTTTTTGTTGCCGGCGTTCCGCCTGCCTCTCCAGCTTGTAGCGGCACGCAGCAAATCCACGGCTCCACCCGGAAATCCGCGCCCCGACACCGCGGTTTTACGCCGAGACCTGAACGATTTTATTTTAAAATAGGTCAAATTTTACGCGTATTCTATTGAGCTTTTACTCAATGTCTACTTCGGGTTTTTGCGTCAAATAAATCCAACGCTGTCATTGTCTCCTCAAACGGGGAGACTGACCAATGGCGAAGATTTGGGGCAAGCTGTTGCTCTTGGCAATGGCGATGCAGCTTTCCGCTTGGGGAACGGCGCAAGCAGCAGGACCGGCCTACATGCACACTGGCGGCCGCACGACACAGCCGGTCGGTCACTACGAATTCTGCCAGAAGCTGCCGCAGGAGTGCGCTCAGCGCACGCCGAAGCAGGCACCGGTCGAACTGACCCGCAAGCTGTGGGCGGCGATCGTCGACGTCAACAATTCGGTCAACACCCGGATCGTGCCGCGCACCGATATGGAAATGTGGGGTAAGGAAGAGGTCTGGTCCTATCCCGACAGCGGCTTCGGCGACTGCGAGGACTATGCGCTGGAGAAGCGCCGCGAATTGATGGCGCTCGGCGTTCCCGCCGGCAATCTCTTGATGACCGTGGCGCGCCAACAAAATGGCGACGGCCACGCGGTGCTGACCGTGCGCACCAGCCTCGGCGAGTTCATCCTCGACAATCTGGAGTCCAAGGTGCTGTCCTGGACCGACACCGACTATACATACCTGAAGCGCCAGTCCGACCAGAATTCCGGCGTGTGGGTGACGATCAACGACGGCCGCGCCGACGCGGTTGCCAGCGTCCGCTAGGACGCCATCACAGAGGTCAAGCACATCGAATAATGCGACGTGCCTAACGAGAAAGCCCGGTCGAGTCCCCACCCTCCCCGTCCCCAACGACCGGGTTTTAAGGAGCCGGCCCCGTCCCCGGGCCGGCTCCACCATTTCAGACCATGATCCCGAGCCGAAGGACCGCGTCAGCGAAAGCGAGAAACGATTTTTGCTGCGCTGACCTGCCGTTCGGAAAAGATCAACGTCAAACATTAATAGAGTTCAGGCCTTCTTCAGCCCGGCCTTGAAGCGCTTGCCATTGGCGACATAGTGCGCGGCCGAGACGCGCAGCCTGGCAACCGCGGCATCGTCCAGCGTCCTGATCACCCGCGCGGGCGAGCCGACGATCAGGCAATTGTTAGGGAACTCCTTGCCCTCGGTGACCAGTGCGCCGGCGCCGACCAGCGAGTTCTTGCCGATCCTGGCGCCGTTGAGCACTATGGCGCCCATGCCGATCAGGCTGTTGTCGCCGATCGTGCAGCCATGCAGCAAGGCGCGGTGGCCGATCGTGCAGCCCTGCCCGATCGTCAGGGGAAAACCGGGATCGGTGTGCATCACCGTATGTTCCTGGACATTGCTGTCGGCGCCGATGACGATCGCCTCGTTGTCGCCGCGGATGACCACGCCAAACCAGAAGCCGGCATTGCGACCGACGCTGATGTCGCCGATCAACGTAGCGTCCGGCGCGATCCAGTTGCTGTCGGGATCCTCGAAACGGGGCGCTTTTCCGTCGATTGCATAGGTCGGCATTTGCAGTCTCCGATTCGTCGCAGGCCGGGACAAACCCTAGAACAATCCTAGGAAAACCGCGTAGCGGTTTCCCCCAGCAATTGCCTCAAGGCAAATACCGCGCCAGCGATTCCACCAAAAGCTGAAGCGCACCAGGAGAGCCAATGCCCCAGGAGGCAATGGCGATCAGCACGATGCCCAGCGTCAGCGCCCAGGCGATCACCGTGCAGCCGCAGGACATCAGCATCAGCGTCGAAATGCGGCCCTCGCGCCGCGCATCGAGCGCATCGTTGGCGAGCATGAACGGCCCGGCGCAAGCGGTCGTGGCCAGCGAGCGCAGGATGTACGCCGGCGACACATAAGGCTCGGCAAAGGCAAGCCGGCGGCCCGCCGCCAGTTCCATCACGGACCCAGCGAGCCCGCAGGCGGTGAGCCCGACGGCAAAAGCGAAGAGAACGGGTAGCAGCAGGCTCATCTTTACCTTCCGTTTACCATGAAATCGCACAGTCGCGTCCAGCGCAGCAAGAGCCATGCCGCGGCATGTGTGCCGCCTAGGGACAGAGGGCGGCCACTATGGGGATTGCGATGAAGCAGGCAGCGACCGCAGAAGAGTTCAACGTCGTCGATTCCGTGCTGATGAAGCGGGTGTTCTATGCTTTTGCCGCACTGGCGCTGCTGTCGCTGGCGATCAGCCTTGGCGGAAAATGGTTCGGCCGCTCGATCGCCATGGCCGGCTACACCGACGACATCACGGTCCACAGGGTAGTGATCGGCAACAATGTCATTGCCGTGCCGGCCAACGCCATCCGCTTCCTGCAGGCGCGGCGCGACGGCATCGCTTCGCGCCTCGACCTCTATCTGCGCTATCCCCAGATGGACGGCTACAGCGAAGCCGCCCGCGACGATTTCAACCACACGGGGGCCGCCAAAAACATCATCTTCCTGTCGTTTGAACCGCAGATGATGTCGCGCGACATGAGCGGCCGTTTCGCGCCGATCTATAGCGCGCTCATCAGCCAGCCCGGCGCGCCCGGCCCCGGCGGCACGACGATTTACGGTTTTACGGAAAAATCAGGCTATCTCAACGAGGTGCTCGCGGTCGCCGGCCGGGCCGGCAAGGACCCGTTCGTCGCCCGCTGCCTGAGCGGACCGAGCGCCGAGGAATCGCTGGCGCCCTGCGAGCGGGACATCCAGGTCGGCGACAGCCTCAGCCTGACCTACCGCTTTCCCCGGGAGTTGCTGGGCAACTGGCCGGCGCTTGACGCCGCTATCGTCGCCGAGGCCACGCGCGTCCTGAAGACCGGGCGCTAGCCTGCCTCTGTTCGGGCGAAGCGAAGCGGCGCAGAAATTTACGAACGTTGGCGGGACAGCACCCCCCTCTGTCCTGCCGGACATCTCCCCCGCAAGGGGGAGATTACGCCCCCATCACTGCTTTCGCCAATTATCGAGGTTGCAGAAGAAGAGCCGAGGAACTGCCGATCTCCCCCCTTGCGGGGGAGATGTCCGGCAGGACAGAGGGGGGTGGGAAGGATCGCCGAGGCTTGCTCTTCATCTCCCCACTTCGTTGGAGATAGGCAACTCCGATCCCCAGTTCCGCGATCAGGCCAGATCGATGTCGAGGATCGCCATCGAGAAATTATAGTCGCCGTCGTCCTCGTCCTTGAAGACGATGCCGAGGAACTCGTCGCCGACATAGACCTCGGCCGAATCTTCCTTGCGCGGCCGCGCCTTCACCTCGAGTTTGGGATTCTGGAAGACGCGCTTGAAATAGGCGTCCAGCTTTCTGATTTCGTCCGGCTTCAAAAGTCTTCTCCGATCGTCGGGCTTGCTCGTTGGAACGCGCTTCTGGCACGTCGACAATGGCGATGTAAAGGCAAGCCGGCTGGATAGAACGCGAACCCTGGGGCCGGATGATTTCAGGTCGAATCCAAATCCGCCTCTAAATCAAGGAGGTAGAGCATGATGTCGTCCGAAAACCGCCTCACACTTTTCGGCATCATGCTCCAGAGGCAATGGCGCCGGCAACCGGACTTCAGTCCGGCGCGCCGGGTGTTGCAAATCAGATGTCGAAGCTGACGACCTGATCCATCGACTGCGACGGCAAAAGCTGGTCCATCTGCCGCGAAGGCTGGTCGCAGCCGGTCTCGCCGACGACGCGGGCCGGTACGCCGGCAACCGTCTTGTTGTGCGGCACCGGCGACAGCACGACCGAGCCTGCCGCGATCTTCGAGCAATGGCCGATCTCGATATTGCCGAGAATCTTGGCGCCGGCGCCGATCAGCACGCCGTAACGGATCTTGGGGTGACGGTCGCCGCCGGCTTTGCCGGTGCCGCCCAGCGTCACGCCATGGAGGATCGACACATCGTCCTCGATCACCGCCGTCTCGCCCACGACGAGGCCGGTGGCGTGGTCGATGAAGATGCCCTTGCCGATGCGGGCGGCCGGGTTGATGTCGGTCTGGAACACCGAGGACGAGCGGCTCTGCAGATAGAGCGCGAAATCCTTGCGGCCCTGATTCCACAGCCAATGGGCCAGCCTGTGCGTCTGGATCGCATGGAAACCCTTGAAATAGAGCACCGGCATGATGAAGCGGTCGCAGGCCGGATCGCGGTCGTAATAGGCCTGGATGTCGACACGCACGATCGACGACCATTCCTTGTCGTCGGCCAGCATCGACTTGAACGTCTGGCGGATGAGGTCGGAGCCGATGTCCTGATGCGCGAGCCGCTCGGCGAGCCGATGGATGACAGCTTCCTCCAGGCTCTCCTGGTTGAGGATGGTCGAATAGAGGAACGCCGCCAGAAGCGGGTCGCGGTTGACCGCTTCCATCGCCTCGTCGCGGACCGAACGCCAGATCGGATCGACCGGCTGGACCATTGTGGGGCGGGAAATGCTGATGCTGTTCATCGACGTCTTGTCCTGCGTCCTGGCCGCTTGCCTATTCTCCGGCGGCACATATAAGCCAGATCATAGCACGATTGAACTCAATTTTCCTTAGTGCTCGGTGAAATGGATTTGGTTCACGGAAATTCAAGCCGCCATGGAAAACGAACCCTTGATCGACGCTCCGCTGAAACGCGCGCTCTCCGCGCTCTATCAAGCTCCGGATCGCCACTATCACAACCTCGCCCATATCGAGGCGTTGCTGGCGCTGGCGGACGAATATCGAGCATCGCTGCATGATTCCGGCGCCGTCGAAGCCGCAATCTGGTTCCATGACGCCATCTATGACAGCCGCGCCAAGGACAACGAGGCCAGGAGTGCGGCACTTGCGCAGGACAAACTTGCCGCCCGCACCGATCCGGAGCGCCTCGGCCGCATAGCGGCGATGATCGTCGCCACCGCCACGCATGAACTGCCCAGCCTTCAACCACGGTGCCTTGCCGATGAGAACGCCCTCCGCGACGCAGCGCTTTTCCTCGACATGGACCTGGCGATACTGGGTGCGTCAGCCGACGCTTTCGACGCCTATGAACAAGCGGTCCGCCGCGAATATGGCTGGGTCGAGGAGCCGATGTGGCGCGCCGGCCGCGGCGCGATTCTCAAGACTTTCCTCGCGCGCCAGCATATTTTTCACACGCAGGAATTCCGCCAGAGGTTCGAGCCCCAGGCCAGGCAAAACCTGGCGCGGTCTCTAGAAACGCTCAAATCCTAATCCGGAAATGTCTCCATGCGCTGCGCATAGGCTTTGAACCCGGCGCGCCTGTAGACCGATTGCGCAGCCGGATGGTCGTATGTGTCGGTATGAAGCCAGACCCTTTGCGGCGCGTGCGACCAGATGGCGCGAAGCGCCTGGTCGAGCAGGAACGGCCCAAGCCTGCGACCCTGGAAGACGGGGACCAGCCCGAAATGGGTTAGCTCGACCTCAGGCTGGCCGACGCCGTTGAATTCGCACAGACCAGCCGCTTCGCCCTCGACGCGCAGCACATGGATATATGTCGAGGGCAGCGCCAGCAGGCGCTCGAGCTCTTCCGCCGGCATGCGCAGCCGCTGGTCCCACTGCACCGGCTCGCCGACAGCGCGGTAGAGGCTGAGATAGGCGGCCACATCAAGTGTTTCACGCGCCACCGTGGCGCCCGATAGCGGGCAGTCGAAAGCCGGCGCCGAATTCGGTTCGCGCATGTCCATATAGGTGACGAGAAGGTCAACCAAAGCGGCACCGCCTCCGGCTGCAAGCCAGACGAAGATCGATCACCTGAAGGCGCCAACGGACTTGGTGGCCGCCCAAACAAAGAACAGGCCGATCACCAACGACAGCCCGTTGAGGATGATACCGACGATGCCGAGGACACGATTGTCGTTTGAACGTCCCAGTGCCATCAAGCCAAAAACCACGCCGGTGATGTGCGCCAGCGGCGCCGCAACGAGAAACACCAGCAGAAAAACCCCGCCGAGGACGTTTTGAGCGGCCAGCGACGCCTCGCCTGGCATCAACGCCAGCGTGACCACCGCCGCAAAATCCATTGCGAACGCCAGCAGGGCCAGGATCACCGAGCGTTTGCCCAAGCTGCTCCGCCCCGCCACGCCGGGCATTGCTATCGTGCTTCTTCCCCATCCGGCCATTACTCGTCCCCGATCAGGTGAAAGCGCCGATCGTCGATGCCATTGCCACAAGCAGCAGGAAGCCAACCGCCAGGGAGCCGCCGTTGAGCAGGATGCCGACGACCCCAAGCACGCGGCTATCGTTCGAACGCACCAGCGCCATCAGCCCGAAAATCAATCCGGCAATATGCGCCAACGGCCCTGCCAGCAGGAAAACCGCCATGAAGAAAGCCGTGGCGATGTTCTGGGCACGCTCGGATGCGTGGGCCGGCAGCGCCACCATTGTGGTCAGCGCTATCACACCGGCACCGAAGGCGAGCAGCGCCAGGATGACGGAACGCTTGCCGAACATGCTTGTCACGACGGCGCCCGGCAGAGCGTCGGCGCTTCTTCCCCATTGAGCCATTGTTTGCCACCCCTCGCCGGCCGCCCAATCCATTTCGCCCGAAAAATCGCTTACCGGTTAAAGCGGATTTTCGGCATAAAACTCCAAAACCCGCTGCTTGAAGGTCTTGTCGCCCACAGCCAGCATATGGTCGCGGCCGTCTATGTGAAACACCTTGGCGTTCGGCATCAGCGCGGCGAGCTCGTCGGGCGAGCCGCCGATATCGTCTGTCGTCCCGACCGCAATCAGCGTCGGTTGGGCGATGCGCGTCATGTCGTGTCCGCTGAGCAGTTCGCGCGACGTGGCGATGCAGGCGGCCAGCGCGCGGCGGTCGCTGCGCGTCTGATCGGCAAAGGCGCGAAACGAGCGGCCGCGCGGATGGCTGGTGCCGGCCGGATCGTCGGCCAGCAGCGCCTCGGCGATCGGGTCCCAGTCGCCGACGCCGTCGACCATGCCGATGCCGAGCCCGCCGAAGACCAGCGTCGCCACCTTGCCGGGATCCGACAGCGCCAGGAACGCCGCGATGCGCGCGCCCATCGAATAGCCCATGACATGCGCGCGGCCGATGCCGAGATGGTCGAGCAGGGCCGCCGCGTCCGAAGCCATTTTGGCCGGGGTGTAGTCGGCCTCGTCATAGCTTTTCGACGACGAGCCGTGGCCGCGATTGTCGAAGGCGATGGCGCGATAGCCGGCATCGTTCAGCGTCTTGAACCAGCCGGGCGATACCCAGTTGACATAGTGGCTGGAGGCAAAGCCGTGGATCATCAGCACCGGATCGCCCGCCCCCGACGCCGGCCGGCGGTCGAGGAAGGCGAAGTCGAACCCGTCATGGGAGAAGAATTGCATCGGGAGCGGCTCAGCCGGCGCCGGGCGTGGGCGCGTTGCCCTTGTCCGATGGCGGCATGCCGGGGCCGGACACCGTGCCGACGGCCGGATGGCGCAGCAGATCGCCATAGTCGATGCCGTTTTTGGCGGCGGTGCCGGCCTTGAACTCCAGCACGAAGCGCACTGGCACACCCGGCGAGATGACTGCATCGGACAATGGAGTGCCGTGCTTGACGGCCCGGACCTTGCCGTCCTGTCCAACAAAGATCAGGTCGAGCGGCATCGGCGTGTTGTGCATCCAGAAGCCGACCTGCTTCTGCATCTCGAAGACGAACAGCATGCCATGATTGTCGGCCATATCCTGGCGATACATCAGGCCGGCCTCGCGTTCCGAGTCGGTGTCGGCGACTTCGATGGAAAAGGATTTATTGCCCCCTTTCGTCGCCACGACCAAGGGTGTCGGATCGACGGGAAGGATCATCGCCTGACCGCCGGCGATCGTCTGCTGGGATGCGGTCGGCTGCCCGGAATAGAAGTAAGCGCCTGCGGCTACCGCAACGATGACGCAGAGCGCGCCCGCTGTCAGCCAGTTCCTGTACGCCATTGGAAATCCTCGACCAAAGACCATGATCCCTAAAAGTGGTCTCAGGTATTCGGATAAGATCGTGGTGAAACCAAGAAAAACGCCGTCCTGACTTCCTCAGGAAGGCTCGCGTCCTAATGCGCGACCGGCAAGGTGCCCATATCAGGGTGAATCTCGGCAGCCATGAGGCCCTTGTCACCGCGTCCGAAACGCACCAACACGACCTGTCCGGGCCTGAGCTCGGTGATGCCATAGCGGCGCAGCGTCTCCATATGGACGAAGATATCCTCGGTGCCCTCGCCGCGCGTCAGAAAGCCGAAGCCCTTGGTGCGGTTGAACCACTTAACCAGCGCCCGCTCGAGCCCGCTTTCCGGCGTCACCGCCACATGGGTGCGCTGTTCCTGCATCTCGGCCGGATGGACCGCGGTGGCGGTGTCCATGGACAGCACCCGGAAAGCCTGCAAACCACGGTCGCCATGCTTGACAAGGCACACGACACGCGCGCCCTCCAATGCCGTCTGAAAACCGTCCTTTCGAAGGCAGGTGACATGGAGGAGGATGTCGCCCGAGGAACCGTCATCGGGTAGTATGAAACCGTAGCCCTTGGCCACGTCGAACCATTTGATGGCGCCGGCGATTTCGACAAGGTCGGCGCTATCGCCGCCACTGTCACTCTTCAGGGCGTCGTCAAGGTTCTCATCCCGCCTCGTGAAAGAGGCCTTATCCCCCATAAGAACGCCCCCTTTTTTTCAAGAAAACCGCAAGTGATTCTTGACATTAGATTAACACCGCCGCTTCCGGGGTGTGCAAGACCTGCCGTGCCTTTTTTCACGGTTGAATACAGGAATAGCTGACTTGTTGTTTGCCGGCGTCGCTGCCGGCTGCAATGGCGATCCGTCAAGGCCGTCAACCGGTCGGCAATTTGCATCGGATTTTGCCGAAATCGGCAACCACTTGTGGTCGGACGCTTTTGTCAGAGCAACCTGATTTTCCAAAAACCGGTGATCACTTTTCCAGTCCGATGCTCGTTGCCCTCCGACGGGGTGGACCTTATGTTGCCTCGCAACCCAAACATCCCCGAGGAAATCCCATGCGCTACCTCCACACAATGGTCCGTGTCGCCGACGTCGATGTCTCGCTCGATTTCTACTGCAACAAGCTCGGCCTGAAGGAAGTGCGCCGCTACGAAAACGAGCAGGGCCGCTTCACGCTGATCTTCCTCGCCGCCTCCGAGGATGTAGAAAGCGGCATCACTGAGAAGGCGCCGCTGATCGAACTGACCTACAATTGGGATCCGGAGGAGTACAAGGGCGGCCGCAATTTCGGCCATCTCGCCTATGAGGTCGACGACATCTACGCCACCTGCCAGCATCTGATGGACAATGGCGTCGTCATCAACCGGCCGCCGCGCGACGGCAACATGGCCTTCGTCAAGTCGCCGGACGGCATCTCCTTCGAACTGCTGCAGAAGGGCCCGGCCAAACCCAAGGCCGAGCCGTGGGCATCGATGCCGAACACCGGCACCTGGTAGCGATCACGCCATCTTGAGCGAGGCGGCCGCGCCGACAAGCCGGCCGCCTTTGCCATTTCGACCAACGGCACCTATTTACCTGCCTGTCGCGCCAGCCAAGCAAAGCCAGTGCCTCATCCAGGAGAATTCATTTATGCCGACCAGCCGTGCCGATGTCACCACCGCATATGCCAGCCGCTATTTGCAGCAGCTGTGCAAGCACTGGGCGCACAAATTTCCCGTCGTGTTCGATCCAAACCACGGCACCATCGATCTGTCGCTCGGCCGCACGGTTCTCGATGCCGATGCGGCAGCGCTGCATATCACGGTGTCGACGGAGGAAAGCGGATCGCTGGAGCGCATGGAGAGCGTTGTTGCCGATCACATCAAGCGCTTTGCCTTCCGCGAGGAACTGACTTTCGAGTGGAAGCAGGCTCCGGCGACCTGATCTGCTGTCAGCCGCAACGCCGAACGCCGGAAGCTGCCAGCCCCGGGCGACGTTATGGCGTCACTTGGTTGCGACGCCATCTGAACCGTCGGAACGACGGATCGATCAGAACTTGTAGTTCAGGCCGATCTTGATCGTATGGGCGTCGATCTTCACCTTTGCGTCGTTGCCCTCGATATCTGTCAAACGGACCTTACCGAAGTCGAAGTACTGGTATTCCAGCTTCGTGGTCCATTTGTCGGCGAAGGCCCATTCGACACCGCCACCGATCGTATAGCCGAAGCGGCCTCCGCTCTTCGATGCGCTGCTGTCCGGGTCGGGCACCCCGTCAAAATCGAAAGTATCGCCATAACTCAATTTGTAGTGAGTCGCCGCCGCGCCGCCCTTGGCGTAGATCACCAGCCTGTCGGTGGCGTAGCCCAGACGTGCCGTCAGATCGCCATAGACGCCCAGTTTCGCCGATCCGAAATTGTCGGGCTCTTCGACGATAGTCCTGTCGCCATCGAGGCCGAGATAGCCCAGATCGGCTTCGACGCCATAGACGAATGCTCCAGACTGCCAGTTGTAACCGGCCTGAACGCCGCCGAGGAAGCCGTCGGTATCGACGTCATGGGTCTGACCAAGCTCCTCGTCGAAGAAGGAATCCGTCTGGTCGACCGCGTCACCGCGTCCCCAGCCATAGCCGGCGTTGATGCCGACATAGCCACCCGACCAGACAAACCCTGCCGGTACGGTCTCAATCACGTCGGCGGCGAACGCCGCGCCGCAAGCCGAAATCAGGAAAGTAGATGCGAGAAGCAGACGTTTCATGAAACTCCCCAATGCGTCGGAAAGAGCATAGCACAGACATGCAGTATTCATTAAGCTGCCCAGGCCGGAAAATCGAAAATTGTTGCAGAAAAACAACTGTTTAGCCGAGGCTTAATTAGCATCGCGACCGCAACGTAGAAGCGGTTCAAAGCGAACGCGCTATCTGCAGCAGCGCCAGCACCGAGCGCCAGTTGCGCGCGGTGCCGGGCACTTTCAGCACGCGCGGGATGAGATTGGCGAACACCGATTTGCCGAGCCCGTCCGGCGCCTTGAGGTAGAGCACGTCGTCCCTGACCTCGAAGCTTTCCGGGCCGGTGCATTTTTCGGCAAGCCTGGCGATCTCGTCCGCCGTCGGCTGGCGCTCCAGCGTGTAGGCGTGAAGCTTGGTCGGATCGCCGGCGACTTCCGGATAAGGATTCTCCTTCACCAACCGTTCGAACCAGGAGAGATCGCGCACCATGATGCGCGAGTGAAAGCCCCATTTTTTCTCGAACGCCATTTCGATCTGTTTCGCCAGCGTGGCGGCGTCGCCCTTCTTGGTCCGGAACACGACATTGCCGCTCTGCACATAACTGGCGACATCGGTGAAGCCTAGCGCCTCGAATAACGCCCGCAACTCCGCCATCTGGACGATGCGGTTGCCGCCGACATTGATGCCGGAAAACAGCGCGACGAAGACCACCCTTCGCTCTTCGAGCTTCGGGTGGCAGGCTGTACCGCTCATATGATGAACCCGGCCAGGGTCTCGTTGTCGCTGATGTCCTGATAGTGGACGCCCTCGGCCTCGAAATTCGCCTTCAGCAGGTCGAAATTGCGCCGGTCCCTGGTTTCGATGCCGATTAGCACAGAGCCGAAATTGCGTGCCGATTTCTTCATATATTCGAAGCGGGCGATATCATCGTCGGGACCGAGCAGTTCGAGGAAGTCGCGTAGCGCGCCCGGCCGCTGCGGAAAGCGGATGATGAAGTATTTCTTCAGCCCCTCGAAGCGCAGCGCCCGCTCCTTCACGTCGGGCAGCCGCTCGAAATCGAAATTGCCGCCCGACACCACCGCGACGATGGTCTTGCCGCGGATTTCCTTGCGCGAAAAATCCTTCAACGCGTCGATCGCCAAGGCACCGGCCGGCTCCAGCACCACACCTTCGATGTTGAGCATCTCGATCATGGTGGCGCAGAGCCGGTTCTCAGGGATCAGCCGCACCGCCTGAGCGGCGAACTCCTTGAGGTGGCGCAACGGCTCGCGGCCGATCTCGGCCACCGCCGCGCCGTCGACGAAATTGTCGACATTGGCGAGCCGGACGCGCTTGCCGCTGGCGAGGCTCTGATGCAGGCTCGGCGCACCGGCCGGTTCGCAAAAGACGTAGCGCGCGTCACGTTGCTGATCGGCGAAATAGTGCGTCACCCCCGCGGCCAGGCCACCGCCGCCGACCGGCAGCATGATGATGTCGGGCATGCGCGCGCCCGGCATCTGGCCGGCGATCTCATAGGCGACCGTCGCCTGCCCCTCGATAATGTCCTTGTGGTCGAAGGGCGGCACCATATGCGCGCCGGAACTTTCGGTGAATTCGAAGGCGGCGCGGTAGCAGTCGTCGAAGAAGTCGCCGACCAGCCTGATCTCGACGAAATCGCCGCCGAACAGCCGCGTCTTGTCGATCTTTTGCTGCGGCGTCGTCACCGGCATGAAGACCACGCCCTTCTTGCCGAAATGGCGGCAGACGAAGGCAAAGCCCTGCGCATGGTTGCCGGCCGAGGCGCAGACGAACAGCTCGGCCTCGTTGCCGGCGGCAAGCGCCTTGCGGAAAAAGTTGAAGGCGCCGCGGATCTTGTAGGAGCGCACCGGTGAAAGGTCCTCGCGCTTCAACAGCACCCGAGCCCCCGTCTTCTTCGACAGATAGTCGTTTTCCTGCAGCGGCGTTTCGGGAAAGATCTCGCGGATCGCGGTTGCGGCGGTGGCGACACGGGAGGAGAAACTGTTCATGGCGCCGTCACCTCTGGATCGAATGGTTCGAAGGCGAAGCCTATTGCACAATTCGCCGTTTGCAGCCACCGATGCGGCCGGCCGCTTTGACGCGCCAGCAGGAAATCCATTGGAGCCATCTTCATGCCTGTTTCGGCTGTCGCCCTGAAGACCGTAGACCTTCCTGAATTCGGCGAACCAACAGTGATGCCGCTAGTTCAGCGGCGGACCTACGAAGCGCGCATCGAGGCTCTGCTGGCGCGCGGCGCCGAGGCCGGGCTCGACGCCTTTGCCGTCTATGGCGACCGCGAGCACGCGGCCAATGTCGCCTATCTCAGTGGTTACGATCCGCGTTTCGAGGAGACGTTGCTGGTCATCGTCCCCGGCAGCCAGCCAAAGCTTCTCGTCGGCAATGAGGGCTGGGGCTATGCCGAAATCTGCGACGGGCCTTACGAGCGCGTCCTCTACCAGACCTTCTCGCTGCCGGCGCAGCCACGCGACCGCTCGGCCTCTCTATCCGACACGCTTGCCGCCTGCGGCCTGAAGGCCGGCCAGAAAATCGGCGCCATCGGCTGGAAGCCGTTCGGCGCCGGCGATGGCGGCTTTGGCGAGACGACGCTCGACCTGCCGTCCTTCATCGCCGATACGCTGCGCACACTGGCCGGCGACAGAGGCGCGGTGGTCAACGCCGCCAACCTGTTGATGAACCCATCCGACGGCCTACGCGCCATCAACGAGGCAGACCAATTGGCGTCCTTCGAATTCGCCGCGACCTTTTCCTCGCAGGGCCTGCGCAACGTGCTTGGGAATATTGAGCCCGGCATGAGCGAATTGCAGGCCGCGCGGCTGATGGGGATCAACGGCCTGCCCCTGTGCTGCCACCCGATGCTGTCCGCCGGCAGGCGTGCGCCCTACGGCTTGCCTAGCCCGCGCCTCGACATCATCAAGCGCGGCGATCCCGTCACCATGGCCTATGGCATCCAGGGCTCGCTCAACGCCCGCGCCGGCTTCCTGGTCGAGAGCGCCGCGGAACTGCCGCGCGAGATCGACGACTATATCGACAAGCTGGTAGCGCCCTATTTCGCCGCCGTCGTCGACTGGTACGAGACCATCGGCATAGGCGTTGCCGGCGGAGCGCTTTGGAAAGCCGTGCATGACCGCATAGGCGACCCGTTCTTCGGCGTCTCGCTCAATCCCGGCCATCTCGTCCATATGGACGAATGGATGCATTCGCCGGTGTTTTCCGGCTCGGACATCAAGCTGCAATCGGGCATGGCGCTGCAGGTCGACATCATTCCGGCGACCGGAACCAGCTATTTCACCACCAACATCGAAGACGGTATCGCGCTTGCCGATGAGTCCCTGCGCGAGGAGATCGCGGCCCGCTATCCCGAGGCATGGCGCCGCATCGAGGCGCGCCGCGCCTTCATGCGCGACGTGCTGGGCATCAGGCTCAAACCCGAGGTATTGCCCTTCTCCAACATTCCGGCGTTCCTGCCGCCATTCTGGCTTTCGCGCAACAGTGCGATGGCTGTGACCCGACGCTGACCACATTTCGGCTGGACACGACTTACTTCTGCCGCACTCTCACTGTCCGGGAGGTGTCGCGGAGGGTAGACGGGCCGAGGGTAGACAGGCCTTTGGGCCTCAAAGTGAATTCTATGTGAATTCATCTTTCGATTGGAATTTTTGACGTGCGTTTGAAGACGATTTGCATTCTTGCACTTGCCCTGTTGATCGCCGGCTGCGGCGGCCGCAAAACCGAGGAACTGCTCGGCAGCGCCGTCATGTCCACGCCGGTGACCGAAATCTCGGGCAATCACTCGATCTTCATTGCCACCACACGCAAGAAATCCGACGATCCCAACAAAGTTTTCGACGGCGAACGCTCGGCGACGCTGAACTACGCCCGCGTCACCGTCACCGTTCCCGGCACCCACCAGACCGGCCAGATCGAGCGCCGCTCGCGCGGCAAGTCGAACGACCCGGCGAAATACTTCATGGCTTCCGAGGTCGTCGGCTACGATGCGCAGCCTCAATTCTCAAGCGCGCTCAATGCCGACATTGCCGCGCGCGGCGGCCGCGTCATGGTCTTCGTGCATGGCTACAACACCGGCTTCGACGACGCGGTCTACCGCCTGACCCAGATCGTCCACGATTCCGGCTATCCCGGCACGCCGGTGCTGTTTTCCTGGGCATCCGGCGCCAGAACCACCGACTATGTCTATGACAAGGAAAGCGCCAGCGCCGCCCGCGATCAGCTGGAGGTGACATTGCGCATGCTGCAGCAGTCCGGCGCGCGGCGCATCGACATCGTCGCCCACTCGCTCGGAACCTGGGTGACCATGGAAACGCTGCGCCAGATGGCCATCACCGGCGACCGCGATCTCGGCGGCAAGCTCGGCGATGTCGTGCTGGCCTCTCCCGACATCGACGTCGACGTCTTCAAGAGCCAGATGCGCCGCTACGGCAAGCCGGACAAGCCGTTCATCCTGCTGCTCTCCGACGACGACCGGGCGCTGCGGCTCTCAGGCCTGATCGCCGGCTCGCGGCCACGCGTCGGCGACTACAAGGATGCCGCCGACCTCGCCGCTTATGGCGTCACCGTGGTCGACCTCTCCAAGGTCAAGGGAGGCGACAGCTTCAACCACACCAAATTCGCCGACAATCCCGAACTGGTGAAGATGATCGGCCAGCGGCTGCGCGAGGATGACGGCTTTGCCAGCGACCAGACGGTGACCGACCGTATCAGCGCGCTCGGACAATAAGGCTGTCGCCTTGCGGCGACCGTCGCCGCGTGAGGTCGCGAATGCCGCTCGGCCCGATCACTTTCAACTGGACCGGGCCGGTCTCTGCCTCTACGACATTGAAATCGGCGCCAATGCGCCAGCGGGAGCCCGCGTGAACGAGCGTTGGAAGACTGTCCTGGTCCTTGCGTTCGCGCTCGCTGCCGCCGGCTGCGCCGGCCCGAACACCCATGACCTGTTGAACGAGACGACGGTTTCGGTGCCTGCCTCCGACATCGCGGCCACCCACGAAATCTTCGTCGCCACCACCCGCAAGCAGGCGACCAAGGACCCACGCCAGGTGTTCGATGGCGATCGCTCGCTGACCACCAGCTACGCCCGCGTCGACGTCACCGTGCCGAAGGTCCACCAGGTCGGCGCCATCGAGCGCGCCAAGGGCTCGGCAAATTCGAACCCGGCCAAGCAATTCACCGCCACCGACGTCGTCCACTATGGCGACGCCTCGCAATTCGCCAAGGCCGTCGGCGCCAACATCACCATGAATGGCGACCGCGCGCTGGTCTTCGTCCACGGCTTCAACAACGGCTTCGACGACGGGGTCTACCGGCTGGCGCAGATCGCCCACGACACCGAATATCCCGGCACGCCGATCCTGTTTTCGTGGGCTTCGAGCGGCAAGACCACGGGCTATATCTACGACAAGGACAGCGCCAACGCCGCGCGCGACGACCTCGAGGCGACGCTCAGGATGCTCGCCAAGACAAAGGTCAAGAGCATCGACATCATCGCGCATTCGATGGGAACCTGGGTGACGATGGAAGCGCTGCGCCAGCTCGCCATCACCGGCGACCGCGATCTCGACGGCAAGCTCGGCCGTGTCGTCCTGGCATCGCCCGATATCGATGTCGACGTCTTCAAGAAGCAGATGATCCGCTACGGCAAGCCCGACAGGCCGTTCGTCATCCTGCTTTCCGCCGACGACCGTGCTCTGAGACTGTCCAGCCTGCTATCCGGCGACAAGCCGCGCGTCGGCGACTACGGCAACGCCGCCGACATTGCCAGTTACGGCGTCGTTGTGGCCGACCTCAGCCAGATCAAGGGCGGCGACCGCCTGAACCACGCCAAATTCGCCGACAACCCGTTCCTGGTGCAATTGCTCGGCGACCGTCTGCGCGCTCCAGCCGGCCTGGCATCGGACGAACCCACGCAGGGCCAGATCGACAATCTCGGCCGAGGCCTCGGCAAGGCAGTCGGATCCGTCGCCGAGATCATCATCACCACGCCATTCAAGGTGCTGACCATCGCCACCGGCGGATGAGAGCCAAGCAGCGGGCTGATCTCAGATAAAAAGATCGACCTTCTGGAACGTCGTCACGTCGATCAGGCCGACATCGGAAATCCTGAGCTCCGGAATGACGACCAGCGCCAGCAGCGAGTGCTGCATGTAGGCGTTGTTGAGCGAGCAGCCCATCTTGCGCATTGCTTCGGTGAGTTTCTCGGCCTTGGCCGCCACGATTTCGGCGCGCTCGTCCGACATCAGCCCGGCGATCGGCATTTCGACAAGCGCCAGTTCCTTGCCCTTTGAAAACAGCACCACGCCGCCACCGACCTCGCCCAGGCGGTTGACGGCCAGCGCCATGTCTTCCTTGTTGGTGCCGACGCAGATGATGTGGTGGGCATCATGTGCGACGCTCGACGCAATGGCGCAGTCGCCCATATAGCCGAAGCCTGAGACGAAGGCATTGGTGACGCCGCCGGTGCCGCGGTGGCGCTCGACCAGCGCGATCTGGCAGATGTCGTTGCGGCGGTCCATGGCGACCAGCCCGTCCTCGACCGGCAGGTCGGCCTCCAGCGCCCGCGTCGGCGCCTGGTTTTCGATCACGCCGATGACCCGCACCCGCACCTCGTTGGCGCCCTTGGGCGCCGCAATGTCGAAGTCGCCTGGCTTCAGCTTCTTGCCGAGCTTGACGGTGTTCTTCGCCGATTTGGGGTAATCATAGGCCGGGATGTCGATCTCGAGCTTGCCGCCCTTGGCCAGCCTGATACCGCGGCCATAGACCTCGTCGATGGTCATGGCGGCGAGATCGGCGACGATCAGCAGATCGGCCAGCCGTCCCGGCGCGATCGAGCCGATCTCGCGCTCCAGCTTGAAATGCTGGGCGGTATTCAGCGTCGCCATCTGGATCGCCGTCACCGGCTTCAATCCCTGTTGGATGGCGTGGCGCACCACCCGGTCCATATGGCCTTCATGCACCAGCGTGCCGGAATGGCTGTCGTCGGTGCACAGGATGAAGTTGCGCGGGTCGAGCCCGCTCTCGGTCACCGCCTTGATCTGCGAGGCAACATCGTACCAGGCCGAGCCCAGCCGCAGCATTGCCTTCATGCCCTGGCGCACGCGGGCGATCGCGTCCTCGGCGCGCGTGCCTTCATGGTCGTCCTCCGGCCCGCCGGCGACATAGCCATGGAACGGCAGGCCGAGATCGCGCGACGCATAGTGGCCGCCGACCGTCTTGCCCGCTCGCACCGTGGCGGCTATCTCGCCCGACATCACCGGATCGTTGGCCACGACACCGGGAAAATTCATCACTTCGCCGAGCCCGATGATGTTTTCCCAGGTCATCGCTTCCGCGACATCGGCGACCGTCAGTTCGGCCCCGGCATGCTCCAGCCCCGGCGCGGACGGCACGCAGGACGGCATCTGGACATGGACGTTGATCGGCATGGCGACGGCCTCGTCATGCATCAGCCGCACGCCGGGCAGACCCAGCACATTGGCGATCTCGTGCGGATCGATGAACATCGAGGTGGTGCCGTGCGGGATGACGGCGCGGCAGAACTCGGTCACCGTCACCATGCCGCTCTCGACATGCATGTGCGCGTCGCACAGGCCGGGCACGAGATAGCGACCGCCGGCGTCGACCACCTTGGTGCCCTGGCCGATGGCATGGCTGGCATTCGGCCCGCAATAGGCGAAGCGGCCGCCTGATATGGCGATGTCGGTGCCGGCTATGATTTCGCCGGAGTGCACGTTCACCCAGCGGCCGTTGCGAATGACGAGATCGGCAGGCTTGCGCCCCGTCGCGACGTCGACCAGATGCGTCGCCATCTCGGTCCAGGGCTTGGGTTTCGTCGCCGACGGCTGCTTGGCCATGAAAGACTCCTGTTTGCCAGACTGTGCCAAGCCGGCAAGGTTTTGGCCAGCGATCACGGACGAAATCCGCTCGATGATCGGCGGATGCGCTGCACCCGTTCACACCGGCGAGCGTCACGGCGGTCATTCAGTTTGGCTTGTGCCGGCACTTATGCTACTATTCTGCCGACGGTGCTGATTTGCGCCGACGACCCGCCGCGAGGCGGGTTTTTGTTGTGATGAGGCCGAAACCTCCTGAGGTGAAGTCATGACCCGGTTCCTGAAAGCACTCGCCTTCGTCACCCTGTTCCTGATCTCGGCCGGCTTTGCATCCGCCGAGGAACGTTGGCAGACCTTGCCCGAACCGGCGGCCATGCCCAAGCCTGAACAGAGCGGATATGCGCCGGTCAACGGCATTCAGATGTACTACGCCGTTTTCGGCGCCGGTGATCCGATTCTCCTGATCCATGGCGGCCTTGGCCATGGCGACATCTGGGCAAGCCAGGTGGCGACCATGTCCAAGACGCATAAGGTTATTATCGCCGACAGCCGCGGCCATGGCCGCTCTACCCGCACCGAGCAGCCTTACGGCTATGACCTCATGGCGTCGGACTATCTTGCGCTGCTCGACTATCTCAAGATCGACAAGACCGCTCTTGTCGGCTGGAGCGACGGCGGCATTATCGGCATCGACATCGCGCTGCATCATCCGGAGCGGCTGACAAGGCTCTTTGCGCAGGCCGCCAACGTCACCACCGATGGCGTCGATCCGGGTGTGCTGACCAACAAGACCTTTGCCGCCTATATCGACCGCTCGGGACGCGACTACAAGAAACTGTCGAAGACTCCCGACCAGTACGATGCCTTCGTGGCGCAGATCAGCCACATGTGGGAGTCGGAGCCGGCCTGGACCAAGGAACAGCTCGGCAAGATAACCACGCCGACTGCGATCGTTGCCGGCGACCATGACGAGGCGATCAAGCGCGAACACACCGAATACATGGCCTCCGTCATTCCGGGCGCCAAGCTCATCATCCTGCCCAACGCCAGCCATTTCGCCATGCTGCAGGCGCCGGACGAATATAGCCAGGCGGCGCTGGACTTCATCGACGCCAAATAGCGCCCCCAGCTGAGCACCCAGCGCAGCAACGGGTACATTCCGATTGTTGAACAATGGGTTCCGTTTTGCGGCGAATAGGATTACCTTCCGGCAAGGCGCCTTCTGAACCGCCTTTTCGGAGAACTCGATGCGCTGTCTGACCATTGCCAGTGCCGGATTTCTGATTGCTCTGGCCGGGCCGGCATTCGCCGCCGACCCGATGGCGGTGCCGATGACCGAACCAGGCTTCGACTGGACCGGCTACTATGCCGGCCTGCAGGCCGGCTACGGCTGGGGCCAGTCCGACATATCAGTGACGGAAGGCGCGCCGTTTTCCATCGCGCCCGACATTGACGGCGGTTTCGTCGGGGGCCATGTCGCCGGCCTGTGGCAGTTCGACCAGGCAGTGCTCGGCGCCGAGGCGGAGCTCAATTATTCCGCCGTCGACGGTACGGCCGTATCAGGCCTTGGAAGCACATTCCGCACGGACGTCAAGTGGTTCGGATCTGTCGACGCCAAAGCGGGCTTCGCCATGGACCGCGTGCTGGTCTACGGCGTCGGCGGCGTCGCCTTTGCCGGCATCGAAACTTCGCAAGTCGCGGGCGCGTCGTTCGCCGGCACACGCACGAATGTCGGCTGGACCTTGGGCGCCGGCGTCGACTATGCGCTGACCGACAAATTCATCGTCGGCGCGCAATATCGCTATTATGATTTCGGCTCCGAGCACTATGACGTAGCGGAACCCTTCAACGATCGCGATCAGGATGTGAAGCTGAACGCGGTTAGTATTAATCTCAGCTACAAATTCTGAGCCTTCTCGGCGACTGAGATTTTCGCCACAAACAATTGTTTTGAAATCGCGAACCACCTTTCATGAGTCCGACACTCGGCAAAAGATGGCTTGACGGGTTTTCGCTGGCGTCTGAAAAGGGCAGGCCTGCGGACGGAATTGGTAGACGCAAGGGACTTAAAATTTGCCGTCAACTGGAGCAAGGGATGGCGTGGGTTAGGGTTGTTGAACGTATCGGTTACGGAGTTTGCCCAAAGTGCGGAAATCCCGGCTTCGACCTTGAAGCGGGCGAAGATATCCATGACGAGAGAGCCAAGATAAGGTGCGGCAAATGCGAATACATTTGCTCTGCCAACGAGTGGCCGACGGTGTCCGAAATCAAACCGGAAACACCATAATTTAGATTTCCTACGGCTGGTCAGTACTGCTGCTTTTCGGCCATTTCATTTTCGATGGCCACGCGCTGAACCACCTCGGGGGACACATGCATGATGGTGATATCGAAAGCCCGATAAGCCTCATCTGGCGTAATGCCGCGTTCGATTTCCGCCTCCGTCATACCATCCTTCAGTTGCTCGTTGCGCAGTTTGGTCAGGATTGATCCAAGCCCATGGTGATGGCCGAAACTCGGCGCGATATATTCGCCTGAGGGCGTCCAGCCGCCGAAGTGCATCGCAAGATGCACATCGTGGAGTTCCTCCGGATCGGACGCGCTAATCCTGACTAGCTCTTTGATGAGGTCCTCAATTGCAGCTTTGGTCATGTATGCGGTTACGCCCATGGCATCCAATCGCAGCGCCAAGCTGAGCGGTCCGGCTGACATCTTTTTCGCTGGTTTTTTAGATGGTCGCCTAACCATGTTTAAAATTGCCTCCGTACCGTGATGCGATCCTATGGGAAGCATGGTGCCGGCGGCGGGACTTGAACCCGCATGGCCGAGGCCTCCGGATTTTAAGTCCGGTGTATACCAATTTCACCACGCCCGTAGTGCCTGCACATGTACCCGTGGTGTGGGATTTTGCAAAGAGCGAGGGAGCATGCTCGAAGCATGGTGCGGGCGGCGGGACTTGAACCCGCATGGCCGAAGCCTCCGGATTTTAAGTCCGGTGTGTATACCAATTTCACCACGCCCGCAGTGCCCGCACATGTACCCGTGGTGTGGGATTTTGCAAAGAGCGAGGGAGCATGCTCGCACACTTGATTGCGTGGGAAATATCGTGGGATTTCCCTCAAATGTGGGAGAAAACCAGACTCACCATCAGCTCGACGTCCTGGTTTTCAGGCTATTGAGCGAGAAACACGCAGAAAAAGAGACTTTAAATCCCTCGATCTCTGATCGTACGGGTTCGATTCCCGTCGTCCGCACCAGTTGAAATGCTTAGGATCGTTCCGTACGAACTCACTGGCTACCATAGAACAGGCTGACGCGGGTAGCCGCAGGGGCAGCCGGGATACAAAGCCGGGAACTGCCTTGCTGGATTTTCAAGACTTGGTCGCTCATAGGGAAGCTCTGCTAAATGAGCAGTTGAGGCCGAGATGCAGGAAAAGCCTAGCTAGACTTCAAGACACCTGCGGTCGGGGAAACAGGGGCCCGCTTTCACACCTCACGAACAACCAACTAAGGATGGTCGGGCGGCGTTGGCAAAAGCACTGTCAGCCTTCATCAATTCGGCCGGTCGTGTTTTGGTGTTCGGTATTGGCTGCCGTAAGAACAGTGACGGGGCTGACTGCGCAACTGCGCTGAGCCAATCCCGAACTGGAAAGTAGCCCCTTCGGTCGTAAGCTCGGCAGTTGGGGATCTACTGCATCCGAAAAACGACGGTATCCGTGTCGCTGGATTTGCATCGAATGCCGACCAAAACGCCGAGTTCATAGTCATCGACGTGCCACGGTCGGAACGTCGACCACATCGCAGCGATCAAAAGCAATATTACAAGCGTGCTGGTAGCTCTTCATACGCTATGGAGCATGTCGACATCGAGGATGCCTTCCGAAGTACCGGAACTTACAATGAAGGCCGACATGAGAAATACCCGTCGTCCGGCCTTGACGGTCATTATGAGATCAGGATGTGGCCGCAGAACGGGAGCCGGCTGGGGCCGCAGCGGCCTCAACCCGGTGGGCATGCTCCGTCGCGATTTTAAGAAGAGTTGCAGCCGTTTCCTGTGGCGTCCGACCTTGCGCTTCTGACGCAGTCACCAAGCCGCAAACGCGGCTTCTAATGCGACTTCACAGTTCACCTCACGGTCTGGGCTATCCTCTGGCAATCGGGGGTTCGACCGATTGGGACATGGTGACTTCTTTCAAAGGGGAAAAACCGCCGCCCCAGCCTTTTGCCACTCAAACATTTCAGCAAAGGATCACTCCAGCTATCAGCAGCGTGATTAGAACTGACAACGGCACGGCCAGAAGACCGACCAACTCAACATTTCTTGTGTTTTGTCGCTTGTCCATCTTCGTCGCCCGCATGTCGTTGGCTTTGGCATCTTGCCGTCAACGTGCAGCTGTTGGAACCAACCACAAGTGCCGCTGATCGGAGATTCAGTCGGTGCTGCATATTAGCAACACATTGTGGAACGATCGGGCGGCATCAGCCAATTGCTTTTGAATGCCCTTGCACTTGCTTCGTACGATTCCGTACAGTTTCCCCCATTGGGGGAGGCGGCCGATGGACCATGACGAGGAAGGCTACAGCATTAACGCCTTCGATTTCGATGTGGTGTGCGAGACCTTCAGGAGATCCGTTCGGGAGCTGGACCTGGCTGAAGAGCATTGGGTAGACCACGCGAAGGCGCTCCTACGGGAATTCACCGACAGCGCACCTGACGACGACATGATTAGCCGGATCGTCGGGCGCTAGTGGCCTATACAGCTGTAGTTTGTTAGAATCGTACCCCGGTCCTGCCACGGAAACCTTTTCCAAGGTTTGCCGCGTCATAGAGGCATCACAGAAGCTCTTGGAACAGATTGCCCAGCGCGGAGGCCCATTAACGAAAAAGCTCGCCACCTTGAGGCAACGGGCATCGCCAATGCCCTCAGAGAGCCCTGCCTGGACGTGTGGCGTCCTGTCCGGCCCTCGCCATTGATTTCGTCGGCAAGCTTGTCTTTGGCCTCGTGATAGGAGTTGGCATCGGGATGGCAATCGCCGGCTGCCAAGGATGCCGGGCCGCTGGCCGACCTATCAGTCAGGCGTCCGTAGCCAGAGCGTTATAAAGCAGCAAACACGCCAGGATAGAAACGGCGCTGCCTAGCAGCTGGTCTGCCGTCAGGCCGGAAAAATAGACAAGATGAAACGTCACCATCGCTCTACCAATCACGGTTCGGAACACTGCCGAATTAACCGTTAGCCCACGCTAATGTTCCGCTCTGGACTCACTACCGCTTTGGAAGAATCCTGCCGCAGCGATCAGCGCCCCGCCGACCTTGATCTCAACGTCGGTGCCACAAGGCTTTCCTTCGTTCGCATGGTTCGTAGAGATTAGCACGATCGCATACTCTCATCTCATCCGGCGTCGTCTCCCTCACAAAGCAGCGCCGGTAAGGCTCGGCGACCTTCTTGTTGTCCCGTGTGCCAAAGGAGGTCGCCGGGCCTGCCGTTGCTCATCTTTGCTGGTGGCTGCTCCTGATGGCTGCGCTTGACGCCGTCGCCCTACTGCTACCTGCGGGGTAAGGCTGGCGAGCCCTCTTGTCAGGCAGTCCGGCATGCAGGATTATAGTCCTCGTTGCGGCGACCCTCAATGGAGAGCGCCAATGGCCAGAACCAAACCTTCGGAACAACTTTCCCGGGCTGAAATCGAGCGCTTCCTGGCGGCAGCCGAAGCGCTGCACAAGAGCATCGTCGGGCCGCTCCTGGCGTACCACGGCGAGCACTACCAAGCTCTACGCAAGGTCCATGGACCCCTGTTGAAGTCGATCGAGACCATCACCGGCCAGAGGGCGAAGTTCATCCAGTGGAACGGGACAGGACCGGCACAGCCCCGGGACAAGCCTCCGGGCTAAGTCTCCTCCCGGAAATCCAGCAGCTTGGCATGGCGAAGCTTCTCCTCGCCCTTCAGGAACCGCACGCGGCCGACCAGGCCCGGCTTTAGCCATTCGGCCTTGTCACTCTTGAGCCCTTTCGGCGCCGGCCCGCCAATCTTGCCTTGCACGCGGTCCCATAGGCGCTGGCGCTTGTCCGCCTTGAAGGTGACGAAGGCGCCGCCGGCATAGTGGCCTTTGTCGGCCATCAGCACCATGGCAGGCTTGCCGGCCTCGCGCTGCACGCCGATGATGTCCATCTCCTTTTCGGCATAGCACTTGATCTTGCGCCAGTTCGTCGTCGGACCCGACCGATACTTGCTGCCCTTCCGCTTTGAAACGATACCTTCAAGCCCAGCCTGGTCAACCAGATGAAAGACGGCGTCGCCAGTGCCCGGCATCGCTTCGCTGAACTGGATTCGGCCACCGTCCGGGATCAACGCCCGGAGGATCTCGCGACGGTCTTCCACCGGCGTGTTCCGCAAGTCATGCCCGTTCAGATGCAAGAGGTCGAATGCTGGCAGATACAGATCGCGCGACGGCTTGCGGCTGGTCGCGGCTGATTGATGCGCATGGAAGTCGGATAGGCCAGCCTCATTGATCGTAATGGTCTCGCCGTCGATGATGAAGTCTTTCGCCTCCATCGCTTCCGCCTCACCGGCAAGTTGGATGTAGCGGCCCGTCCAATCATAACCGTTCTTGGTGATCAGCCGAATCCCGTCATCATCCTTGATGACCTGGGTGCGGTACCCATCGAATTTGATCTCATGAATCCAATCATCGCCCATCGGCGGCGTGTCGACCAGTTCGGGTTCCATGGGCTTGATGAATTTCAGACGCATGCACTGACTCGCAGAACTGCGACTTCAATTAGCTAGCGCTAAATTAGTTCCGGAACATTTTAGACGAATTGGATGTTTGAAGGGCTATGAAGATCGAAGCCGACCAATGCCGGGCAGCGCTGACGCTCATCCGGCGCACAATGGAAGAGCACTGTCCTCCTGGCGTGCTGCCGAGCGAAGAGATGGTCAATGGGCTCTATGGTCCGGAACTGATCCATGAGGCGGAAGCCATTGCCGCCGGCATCGTCGCAACCATTGACCAGCTGCAATTGCCCGTGATGAAACCGCCGTCCCCTAGTATCAAATAGAGACCGATACAGGGAAGGTCGCTTGGCCGCGCGATCGTGGGCTCGCAACGACCGGCGAGGCGATGCCGGCCTCACCAAGGGTTACAGCCCCTCGACCAGCAGCGAAGGCGGCTCGCGGCAGTGCAACGCCCGAAGTGTTTCGAGACGACGATGTCCACCGAGCGTAGCCAGCGCGCGTCGTGCTGCACAAGGACCGAGGCAGCGGCACGGCCGCCCGGGTTACTCCAAAGGCGGCTCTTCGCTCTGTGGAGCCAAAACGGTGATATCCATCCTGGCGATTGTCGATGCGGCGCGCCCCTGGGCGCCAGAATCCGTGTCGCCACTTTCTGCCGCCATTGCCTTGGCGCGATGTCCTACGCTGTCTGCGCTTTTGCCTGGCGCAAATCCTTCGCCCGGTTCTGTCTTTGCGGGTTTCGGTCGAGTTTCAGCTGCCTGCCGATGTTGGTTTCCAATCGCCGAGACCATTGATACCTCCCCTTGATGAGGCCGCGACTGTACCTGTCAAGGCTGTAGCGAGGCTGATCACTTAAGTGGTCGGGTTGCGCCCGCTCGTAGTGGCCCTCCGATCACTGGGCTCTCGATGCCTTGGCGCTCGCGGACGTCTGGTCGGGTCGGAAGTTCAAACTCAGCCGCCCTTTGCGGCACCGGCTTCGCCCGACAACTAGGAACGATTTCGGCCGCCATGTGTTACGCAATCATGAATCTCGCGGATCCCGGATCAACAATGGCAACCGATCTTTTCACGATGCAACTCGCTGATGCTCAGCAGCGCATCAAACAGACCGAGTTCGCGCTGGTACTCAGCGAGAAAATGGTGGCTGAGAACCTCGCTTTATCCAGCAGGATACGATCGGCGAGGCGGCGTGTCCTGAAGGCCGGAAGGCCTCTGGCGACAGTCGACTCAACAAGCTGAAAGAGTTCTTCAAATGATCTCGACCCAGTCCGGACGTGGGAGAGCTTGCCGGTAACCTTAGCGGTAATCGGCCGAGTCGCAGCAGGAAGGGCGCTGAAAACTTGCTCGATGAAGACTGCGGCGTCGCTATGAATCTCGCCTTGTGTTGCCGAATCCGATCTGCGCAAAGGCGCGTGGTCGAGACCAGGCAGCGGCTCACGAAGATTGATCCCAGCAGGGCAAATTGACCGCTACGGCTCAGTTGAGGCAGCACTTCGAAATCACGGCTATTGACCTGCTGAGCTATCAGTTTCCCTCGATCTCTAATCGTATGGGTTCTCCGCACCACCCTTCGCTCTTCGAGCTTCGGGTGGCACGCCACCCAAGGCAGCCATCTCAAACGTCGAGATAGCCGGCGGCGACGAGCATCGCCTTGTATCGTTGGGCAAATCGGCTGGGCAAACGACTGAGGTAACCTGACGCGCCAATATCCCAATGCGCGCCCAGTTCGCGGTCGAACGCAGCCGGGTCGAATTGCAGCAAGCCGCTGCGTGGGTAGACCGTGAATTCTCCGAAGATCGGCTCCCCCTCCTCCTCGTAGAAATCGACACGCACCATGTCGAACTCGCTGCCGAGCGCCTCGGCTGCCTCGATCATCCGCGCCAGGCTCTTGGGAGGGGGAATTTCCAGGCTCGAGTCGATCGCGCCCTGGACGATGTTCAGCGGGCGCCAATCGCGATCCAGGTGGGCGGTATTCTTGACCGTGGAACGGAAGGCGACGACGACAATGTAGGCGACGTGGCCAGCCAGCACACAGAATTTGTAGTCGACCGGGTCATAATCCTGGTCCTTGCCGACAAGCGCTTCGACGAAAACCCGCCGCTCTATGTGCGCATAGCTGCGCTCCAGCTTGCGGGCGCCATAGGTTTGGCCAAGGTATTCCGTCATCTCGGCAATGATCGCCTCCCGGTCGGCGTTGGCCGGATCACGAACGATGACATTCATGGCGCAACCGTGGTTGCATTTGACGGCGTAGGGGATTTTCAGGTCATCGAAAGGGATCTGGCGCGGATCGTCGCCCTGCCACAGCACCTCCGGGATGGCGAGCCCGGGAAGCCGCTCCCTGACGATTTCCTTGGACTTGAGCTTGTCGAGAAGGCCGGTAAAGCGAGGATCGTCATCGAAAATCTTGCGCCAGTGGATCTTTTCCGTGAACGTCACCGGGGCTGCAAAATTCGGCAGATGCCGCATCCGCTCAAGGAAACGCTGGGTCAACCGGCGGTAGCGGACAAGCAGCGCGGCGTTCAGCAACAGGAGAGATGCCCGCGCGCTGTTTCGCTTCAGCCATGCCTTTGCGCCACGCGCCATTCCGGTGTCCTTGCAACCTGCGCAACTTCATCCGCGAAGTGGACGTGCCACCCTGCCCGCAGCAGTGAGGCACGTCGAGCTTCGCCGAGCTAGCCCTTCATCGGGTACAGTTTCAAATGCTGGATCAGGATGATCGTCTTGGCGTCGATGATGCGGCCGTCTGAAATGCCGGCCAGCGCTTCATCAAGAGGCATTTCCAGAACCTCGATGTCCTCGCCCTCGTCGGCCGCGCCGCCGCCGGCCGAGATGCGGTCGGCGGGTGAATAGCGCGCCACAAAGAACCACAGCCGTTCGGTGACGCTGCCTGGGCTCATATAGGGGGAAAACAGCCGCTCGATGTTCTGTAAGCGATAGCCGAGCTCTTCCTCGGCCTCCTTGAGGATGGCGGTTTCGGGATCGTTTTTGTCGAGCAGGCCGGCGCAGGCCTCGATCAGCGGTTCGCGGTGGCCGGTGACGTAGGCGGGGTAGCGGAACTGCCGCACCAGAAGCACCGTCTGACGCTCGGGATCGAAAGGCAGGATCACCGCGCCGTCGCCACGGTCGTAGGTCTGGCGAATCTGCGTCTCCCACTGCCCGTCGCGCCGGCGGTAATCGAGGACGGTCTTCTTCAGAACCGCCCAGTCGTCGGACAGGACTTCCTCCGAGCGGATGCGGATACGATCTTCCATGATGAGCTCCAAGCTGTCGGCGCCATGGCGTAACCGCGAACGGTTTTGCGCGCAACCAAAACGGCGAAGCTTTCACCGCCTCGTGTCTGGTGCCGGCAACTGCCATCGCCTAAATAGCTGCAGTCCCTCTCCGGAGTTTTTTTGATGACCGCAGCGCTTTTCCAGCCGATCGCCCTCGATGGCCTGACCTTTCCGAATCGTATCGCGGTGGCGCCGATGTGCCAGTATTCCGCCGAAGACGGCTCGGCCAGCGACTGGCATCTCTATCACTGGATGAACCTGGCGATGTCGGGCGCCGGCATGGTCACCGTCGAGATGACCGACGTCGAACGGCGCGGCCGCATCACCCATGGCTGCCTCGGCCTCTATTCCGACGACAACGAGGCGGCCGCCCGGCGCACGCTAGATGCAGCAAAGCGCGTCGCCGCGCCGGAAACGAAATTCGGCATTCAGCTTGCTCATGCGGGCCGCAAGGCCTCCAACCGAAAGCCCTGGGAAGGTGGCGGCCCATTGCAGCCGGGCGAGGATCCCTGGCAGACCGTCTCGGCCTCGGCCATCGCCTATGACACCGGCTGGAATGTGCCGCATGCGGTGGAGGAGGATGAAATCCTGCAGCTTATCGAGCGCTTCACTCAAGCCGCGAGGCGGGCCGAGCGCGCCGGCTTCGACTTCCTCGAACTGCACGCCGCGCACGGCTATCTGATCTTTCAGTTCCTGTCGCCGCTTTCCAACCAGCGCACCGACCGCTGGGGCGGCTCGCTGGAAAACCGCATGCGTTTCCTCATCGAGATCGCCAAATCGGTGAGGAAGGCGGTTCCAAACCTGATGCTTGGCGCCCGCCTGTCGGTAAAGGACTGGGTCGATGGCGGTTTCGAGGTCGCGGACGCGATCGAGGTGGCCAAAGCCTTGAAGGCGCTTGATGTTGCCTATCTCTGCTGTTCGAGCGGCGGCAATTCGCCGTTGCAGAAGCTGCCGACCGGCCCCGGCTATCAGGTGCATCTGGCCGAAGCGGTGCGCAAGGGCGCCGGCATCCCGACACGGGCTGTCGGCCTGATCGACGATCCCGCGCAGGCAGAGGCGATCGTCGCCGACGGCCGCGCCGACATGGTCGCGCTGGCCCGCGCCTTCCTCGCCGATCCGCGCTGGGGCTGGCGCGCCGCCGCCACCTTCAGCGAAAAAATCCATCCCGCGCCACAGCTCGCCCGCTCGGTGACCACGATGCAGCACTGGACGAAGGGCTGAACAGGCAGTGCCGACGGATGCGCCAAAAGCATCTGCTGGACAGATTGCCGCAGCTTCGCTTTAATCCGCCCGCTATAGTCCCTGGGGGCAGGCCGCCTTGGCGGCCGGATTGGGAGCAAAGTCCATGGCATCAAGGGCAATCTATCCGGCGGCAGCCGCTCTGGTGGTTGCGCTGTCGTTCGCCGCGTCGTCTCCGGTCGGCGCGCAATATTGCGAAGGCACGGTGCACGGCCTGTCCAGGCACTACGATCTGGATACCGGCAGCGGGTTTCTCGCCGTGCGCGCACGGCCGAACTCGTCGTCGCGCATGATCGGGCAATTGTTCAACGGCGACCACACGGAGATTTTCGACCGCCGCGGCAACTGGTACCAGGTCGAAATCGGCGGACGGACCGGCTGGGCCAACGCCCACTGGCTGCGCAACGACTGCGGTTACTGAGACCAACGATTGCGGTTGGTGAGACGTTTGGGCGCAGGCTGACGGCCACTTTTGCAACCATATTGGCTGCTTTGCGTTGCGGCCATCATGGATAACAAACCTTTTGAAACCCCGGTCGTGGTCGAACTCGGCCATGTCGGCAAATATCGCCAGATCCGCAGCACCCAGGAAGCGGCGGAGTGTCTGATGACGGTGTGGCCGCTCAATCGCGGCCCGCGCCATCGTGATGCTCTCGACACTTGCCTCAAAGTGCTGGAAGGTTATCGTTCGACGGCCGATGCACGCAGGGCTTTGATCGAAGCGGCCAAGGAATCGGAAGTGCTGGTTCCCGAAGACCGGCTGCCAGACGCCAAGTTGCATTGAAGCCCAGATAGCATTGAATAACGGGCCGCATTGAGCGGACGGACGAACCGGAGGATTTCATGGCGAAGCTGACTTACAAGATCGTCGAGCATGACGGGGGCTGGGCCTACAAGGTCGGTTCGACATTCTCGGAGACATTCCCGACCCACCAGGATGCGCTGCGCGCCGCCGAGATCGCCTCGGCCGAACAGCAGATCGCCGGCGCCACGGACGGCATTCAGTATGAGGATGCCGAAGGCAAGTGGCACGACGAACTGGCCGACGGCCGCGACCGGCCGCAGACCGAAGTTTCCGACTGATCCTTGCCCCTCAGCTTTCGCTGCCGGCCATGGATGCTCGCCTAAGCAATTCCCTTGGGAATTGCGTGTCAAAACAAACAGGCGGGACATCCTGCCGGTCAGTCGAAGCCGCGGCTTGATCACTTGCCGCAATATTGATCGTTCACGTTGGGCCTCACATTTCCATAGGGTCCTGACGGGTCGGAGGCGCACGGCCCCGTAGCGCCGCCATAGCCTTGGCTGCCGTCGGCATTGATGCTGCCGGTGGTGCTCTGGTCGACGGTCGATGACTGCTCGTTCCCGAACGGCCACCAGCTGTGATGGTTGGAATACGTGCTGTCCGATGACTGCGCCATCGCCGATGTGGCAAGACCGATCGTCAGCACGGATGCTGCAAAAACTTTCCTGTACATTGAATTACTCCGTATCCGCCGCCTTGGGTGCGACACGGGGTAAAACCGGATATCAGCCGAATGGTTCAGTGAAATTGTTGTGAGGCTGTGGTGAGGTCTTGGCCGGCGAATGTCCGCTCGGCAATGCGCTTGATGAAGGCGATGACGCGGTCCGGCTCGACGAATTGCGGCATGTGGCCGAGGCCTTCGACCGTCTCGAAATCGAGCCCTTCGATCCTGTCCTTCATCGGCTCCCCATGTATGCGCATGGCGATGACGCGATCGGCTGTCCCGAAGAAAATGCCGGCCGGCATGGCGATCTCTTCATAGCGCTCTTCGATGCGGCCAAGATCCTGTTCGACCGCTACGAAATCGGTGGAGGTTGCATGGAAATGGCTTGGCCTCAGCCCGAGCCATCCGCCGCCATCGATCATGTAGTCGGCGGGAACGGCCTGCGGCGCGAAGATGAACTCCAGTGTCTGCCGCGCATATCTGAGGCTTGTCGGTATCGCGACGGTGTAGGCCATGATCCAGCGCCAAAGCCGCGAACGGATATAGAGCAGGCCCGCTTTCTCGCGGGCGCCGGCTTCCAGATGCGTCAGCGGCGCCAGCAAAGCGATGCCGGAAATCGCGCCGGGATGCTCCAAGGCCAGGGTCAGCGCGACGGCGCCCGCCAGCGAGTGCCCGACCACGAGCGGCCTTTCCAGCCCGAGTGTTTCGATGAAGCGCCTGATGATCTCGACCTGTTCAGGCAGACGGCCGGTGGCTCCTCGCGCGCGAACAGAATAGCCCGATCCCGGCCGGTCGAGTGCAATGAGGCGGTAGCCAGGGCCAAAGCGCTCAAACAGCGTGTGGCGAAACTGGTGGAGCTGCGCGCCAAGTCCGTGCACGAACAGGATCGGCCGTCCCTCGCCCGTTTCGACATAATGGATGCGGCTGCCGTCGATCTCGACGAAGTTTCCGCTGGCCGGCACCAGCCTTTCGGCCTTGGCGGCAATCCAGAGCGTAGCGGCCACCAGACAGGCCACGATGACGAGAGCCAGCACGGACAGGCCGGCGACAAGCCAAAGCAGAATCGATACCAGCATGTTTTCACCCGGGAAGCGGACCGGCGCGCACCATCACCCACTGACGAACGCTCGGCAAGGCAGATGGCGGCTTGTGTCGGCATTGCCGCCAGTTCGATGGCGCGCTATCTCAGGCGACCTTCTTTCTGCCTCAGGCGACCTTGTCTGCCAACGGGCCTGTTTGCCGGAGCCTTCCATGCCTGAAATCGTCACTGCCGCCATGCTTGTCATCGGCGACGAGATTCTGTCCGGCCGCACCAAGGATAAAAATATCGGCCACCTCGCCGACATCATGACGGCCATCGGCATCGACCTGAAGGAAGTGCGCATCGTTCCCGACGAGGAGGACGAGATTGTCGCTGCGGTGAATGCCGTACGCGCCCGCTACACCTATGTCTTTACCACCGGTGGCATCGGCCCGACGCATGACGACATCACCGCCGATTCCGTTTCCAAGGCTTTTGGGGTGCCGTGCGAATACGACGCCAAGGCCTATGCCATGCTGGGCGAGAGCTATGCCGCGCGCGGCATCGAATACACCGAGGCCCGCAAGCGCATGGCGCGCATGCCGCGCGGCGCCGACCATATCGACAATCCGGTCTCCGTCGCGCCCGGCTTTCGCATCGGCAACGTCCATGTCATGGCCGGCGTGCCGGCGATTTTCCAGGCCATGCTCGACAATGTCGTGCCGACGCTGAAGGCCGGCACCAAGATGCTGTCGGCCACCGTCCATTGCCCGTTCGGCGAAGGCCTGATCGGCGGTCCCCTGGGCGACATCCAGAAGGCGCATCCCGACACCATCATCGGCTCCTATCCGAAATATGGCGACGGCAAATTCTGGACGGAGCTGGTGGTCCGCGCCCGCAGCCAGGAGGCGCTGGATTCGGCACGCAAGGACGTCGAGGCGATGGTGGCCGGCTTCACCGCCGCCAATTGACCCTGGGTTCGCGGACCATCGCCGGGCCGGAACCAAGCACCGCACTCCCACGTTTTCCCTCGGGCGCAGCACGCGCTGGCAGATTTGAGGGATTTCGCATGCGCTTCAAGACCATCGTCGCCATATTGCAGAACGAACAGGACGCCGAACGCGTGCTCGACTGCGCCATCCCGCTTGCCGACCGGTTCGAGAGCCATCTCATCGGCATCCATGCCGAAGCGCTGCCCGTTCCCTACACCTCGGCAACCGGCTTCCCCGACACCGAGTTCCTGCAGGTCTCCGCCGACATGAACCGCGAGCGCGCCGAGAAATTGCAGGCGCTTTTCGTTCGGCAGATCGAGAATTCCGGCCTGTCCTTCGAATGGCGCAGCCTCGAGAGCTTTTCCGGCGACAGCGCGCTGACGGGTATTTCCAGCGTGCGCGCCGCCGATCTGATCATTGCCGCGCAGCGCGAGACCGGGGGCGACACGAGCGCCGATGTCGACACGCTGGTTTACGATGCCGGCCGGCCAGTGCTGGTCGTGCCGCATGAGGGGCCATTGGTCACCACATTCAAACATGTGCTGCTGGCCTGGAACGGCAGCAAGGAGGCGGCGCGTGCCGCCTTCGACGCGCTGCCCTTCATCATCGAGGCCGAAAAGACCGACATTCTGGTCATCGATCCGCCGGATACGCTGGATGACAACCCGGAAGCCGCCGGCGCCGAGATCGCCGCAGCACTCTCCAGGCATGGCGCAACGGTCAGCGTGTCGGTGCAGAAATCGGGCAACGCCTCGGTCGATGACGTCATCCAGACCCGGATCGCCGAGACCGGAGCCGACCTTCTGGTGCTCGGCGCCTACAGCCATTCCTGGCTGCGTCAGCTTTTGTTCGGCGGCGTCACGCGCACCGTGTTGCGCAGCGTGCCGGTGGCGGCCTTTTTGTCGCGTTAACTCCACAGACTGGCCCCGCCCTTGCCAATGCCCTGACTTTCCAGTTAATTCCGCGCGCATTCCACAATGTTGCGCGCGGAGTGCAGAATGTCCCTTCCCGAAAAAGCCTTTCCGGTCTCCTGGGACCAGTTCCACCGCGATGCCCGGGCGCTCGCCTGGCGGCTTGCCGGCGCCAACAAGGGTCAGTGGAAGGCCATCGTCTGCATCACCCGTGGCGGCCTGGTTCCCGCTGCCATCATCTCGCGCGAACTCGGCATACGCGTCATCGAGACGGTCTGCGTCGCCTCCTATCACGACTACACCAGCCAGGGGCAGTTGCAGGTGCTGAAGGAGATCACGCCGGCGCTGCTCGCCGATGATGGCGCGGGCGTGCTGATCATCGACGACCTCACCGACACCGGCAAGACCGCAGGCATCGTGCGCGCCATGATGCCCAAGGCGCATTTCGCCACTGTCTACGCCAAGCCGAAAGGCAGGCCGCTGGTCGACACCTTTATCACCGAAGTCAGCCAGGACACCTGGATCTACTTTCCCTGGGACATGGGTTTCACCTACCAGAAGCCGATCGCCGACGATCACGCCGGCTGATTCGCGCCAGCCCCATTTCTGCCCAGACGGCCAAACCCGCCCCGTTTGCTATGAAAACAGGCAATGGAAGGCACATTATTCTGTCGAATCGACGCCTGTTGGCGGATTGGACGGTTGGTGTGATGTTTTTTACTTTTAAGACTTACACTTGTCGGTAAGATTCATACGGCGGCTAACGATTCTGAGGGCTGGGGTAGCTTTCACTGATGCTGACGACACCGGCGACACACGACCATCTGGCTGAAAGGGTCCGCAAGCTCTTCGGCACTTCGCCTTGTCGCCTGCAGGTTGCCGCTTTGCCATGGCGCAATAACGAAGACGGCGTCGAGATCATGCTGATCACCAGCCGAGACACCGGGCGTTGGGTGCTGCCGAAGGGCTGGCCCGAGGCCAGGGAGCCGCTCTGCGAGGCAGCGGCGCGCGAGGCGGGCGAGGAAGCCGGATTGCGTGGCAAGATTTCGCTTTTCGAGGCCGGTCGTTACTTCTACGCCAAGGCCCTCGCGTCCGGCGAGGAAGTCCCTTGCGAAGTGCTGGTGTTTCCGCTGCAGGTCGAGCACGTTGCCGACCGCTGGAAGGAAAAGCGCGCGCGCACCCGCAAATGGGTCAATGGGGCCGAGGCCGTACGCATGGTCAACGAGCCGGACCTCTGCCAGATCATCGCCCATTTCTGCGCCGATCCCGACAAGTTCGTCGTTAGAGCCTAGCTCACAGCCACCGCTGCATAGTCCTGCGCGCCCGCACCGGTTCTTGCCCCGATTCCGGGCTCGGTGCTTCGCTCCGCGCGCCAGCAATCCGACACTATAAATCCCTCCCCTTCAGGCCAAGCTTAGCCACAGCTTGACATGCAGGCATTTACCTGCATATTGTGTCTTCAAGATGAGTGAGACCGATGGACGCCGACAAGGTTTTCAAAGCGCTGGGCGACCCGACCCGCAGAATGCTGCTCGATCTTCTGTGTGAGAAGAACGGCCAGACGCTCGGCGAGCTTTGCGAAAATCTCGACATGGCGAGGCAATCCGCCACGCAGCACATCGATCTGCTGGAAGCGGCCAATCTGATCAGCACGGTCAAGCGTGGCCGCGAGAAGCTGCATTTCATCAACCCCGTGCCGCTGCACGAAGTCTACGAGCGGTGGGTGCGAAAATTCGAACGGCAGCGGCTGAGCCTGCTGCACGACCTGAAACAAGAACTCGAAGGAGACGACCAATGACCCGGGAAACCACCAGTTTTGTCTACGTGACCTACATCAGATCGACGCCACAAAAGGTGTTCGAAGCCATCACCAGGCCCGATATCGCCAAGCGCTACTGGGGCCACGAAAACGTCTCCGACTGGAAGCCCGGCTCGAAATGGGAACACATCCGCGCCAATGACGAACGGACCGTCGAACTCGTTGGCAAGGTCGTCGAAATCTCGCCGCCGACCCGCCTGGTCATGAGCTGGGCCAACGCCTCGCAGGCCGACGATCCCACCAAGCACAGCCGGGTGACGTTCGCCATCGAGGAATACGACACCATGGTCAAGCTGACCGTCAGCCATGACGAGCTCGAAGCCGGCAGCGGCATGGCCAAGGGCATCAGCCAGGGCTGGCCGGCCGTGCTGTCCAGCATGAAATCCTTCCTCGAAACCGGCACAGGCATCGACCTGTTCGCCAAGCCGAAATCGGCCTGAAGCAATCTGACAGCGGGAGAACGACAATGACCAGGCACTATACCGGCGGCTGCGCCTGCGGCGCGATCCGCTATGAGGCCAGCGGCGAGCCGATCTTTCAGAACCACTGCCAATGCCTCGATTGCCAGAAGCGCAGCGGTACTGGCCATTGTTCCTATGTGACCTTCGGCCGGCGCGCTGACGTAAAGATCACCGGCGAGCCGAGCACATGGCGGATGATCGCCGACAGCGGCAATGAAAAAGCCCAGGCCTTTTGCCCGACCTGCGGCACGCCGGTCTACGTAACGTTCGTCGCCATGCCGGAGGTGACGGCGATCCAGGCCACGAGCCTCGATGATCCCGGCCAGTTCGACCCGCAGGCGGTCACCTACACCGTGCGCGGCCACGTCTGGGACACGATCGACCCAGCGCTTCAGCCATTCGAGCGAATGCCTGGATGAACCAAGCAGAGCCCTATCCCTCGGATAGGGCTCTGCGTTCAGCTCAGATCACCAGGCCCTTGGTCAGTTCCAGCGCCTGCCGCTCGAACAGGCGGCGGTAGATGCCGCCCTTCAGCCGGATCAGCTCGTCATGCGAGCCTTCCTCGACGATCTTGCCACGGTCGAACACGAGCAGCCTGTCCAGCGCCCGCACCGTCGACAGACGGTGCGCGATGACCAGCGTCGTGCGGCCAACCATCAGCCGCTCCATCGCCTGCTGGATCAGCACTTCCGATTCCGAATCGAGGCTCGATGTCGCCTCGTCCAGGATCAGGATGCGCGCATCCGCCAGGAAGGCGCGCGCGATCGCCACCCGCTGGCGCTCGCCGCCCGACAGTTTCACGCCCCGTTCACCGACCAGCGTGCCGTAGCCCTTCGGCAGGCCGGTGATGAAGTCGTGCGCGCTGGCGAGCTTGGCGGCATGCTCGATCTCGGCCTGCGTGGCGTCCGGTCGGGCATAGGCGATGTTTTCCGCCAGCGAGCGGTGGAACAGGATGGGCTCCTGCTGGACGATGGCAATCTGCGCGCGCAGCGACGCCTGTGCAACCTGCGAGATGTCTTGGCCATCGATAAGGATCCTGCCGCCGCTGACATCATAGAGACGCTGGATCAGCTTCACGAAGGTCGTCTTGCCCGAGCCGGAATGACCGACCAGTCCGACCCGCTCGCCCGCCGCTATCTCCACCGAAAAGTCGCGGTAGAGCGGCAGGCGATGGCTGCCATAGTGGAAGGTGACGTTATCGAAGGCGATGTGGCCATGCGTGATCCGGATCGGCTTGGCGCCGGGCCGGTCCTCGATGCCGAGCGGTTGCGACTGGAAATCGACCAGTTCCTCCATGTCGTTGACCGAACGCTGCAAATTGCGGATATGCGTGCCGATGTCCCTGAGGTAGCCCTGCAGCACGAAGAACGAGGTCAGCACGAAGGCGACATCGCCCGCACTTGCCTGGCCCCAGGCCCACAGCATCAGCGACAGGCCGATTACTGCCGTCCGCAGCACCAGCAACATGGCGCCTTGCGTCGTGCCGTTGATGGTGCCGCGCACCCAGGTGCGGCTGGTCCGCGCGCGCCATTTGGCGACGACCTTGGCAAGACGCGTCTCCTCGCGCGTCTCGGCACCGAAACCCTTGACCACGGCATTGCAGCTCACCGCATCGGCAAGCGAGCCGCCAAGCCGCGTATCCCAGCTGTTGGCGAGCCGTGCCGCGGGCGCGACATAGCCGAGCGACAGCAGCGCCGTCACCGTGATGAACAGCAGCGAGCCGACTGCCACGACCAGCCCCATCAGTGGCCAGAACCAGCCGAGCAGCAACGTCGAGCCGACCAGCATGGCGACCGACGGCAACAACGCAATCAGGATGGTGTCATTGAGCAGGTCGAGAGCCCACATGCCGCGCGTGACCTTGCGCACCGTCGATCCGGCAAAGCTATTGGCGTGCCAGTCGGTTGAGAAGCGTTGCACGCGATGGAACGCGTCGGCGGCGATGTCGGCCATCATCTTCAGCGTCAGCTCGACAATGCCCATGAAAGCCAGGTTGCGCAGCACCACGCCGGTCATCGCCAAAGCGATGAGCGCGAAGAACGCCGCCATTGCCGCATTCCACGCGACATCGTCAGCCAACGCACTGCTGGCGACGGCGTCGACCAGCCGGCCGGAATAGAGCGGCGTCAACACGTCCGCTATGGTCGACAGCAGGAAGCTGCCCATGATCAGCGAAAGCCGCCACGGCTGGCGCCGCCAGTGGCTGAGCGTGAAGCCAAGAACGCTGCGAAAGGCGCTTGCACGCAGATCGATTCGAAAACGAGCCATGATGTCATCCGGGCGCAAATCTGCCCGGTCCCGGGGCTGCGGAGGTTCGGCATGGGTGGCGGCGCGCCCCGGGTTGTCGGGTGGCGACCGGCATCGGCAGAAGCCTGTACTCGACCCGGCATCGGTGCGAAGGGCAAACCTTCGCCGGACGCCAGGTGAGACCTAGGCTTCGCGGCCTCGCATTACCATGTGAAATACTGCCATTCAGACCTCCCGCAAGACACTTGCGGAGCGGTCCTTATAGAGACGCCATGAAGGATCGCCAAGGCCGGGCACGTGGCAAAGCGTAACTGGTCCAACCAGTGAGGTTATTTTGCAACAACAGCGGGTCAACCCCTCGCTATGCCTCATTCCGGGTTGCGATCGAGGCGCATGTAGCGGCCGTCGGTCGATGCCTTGAAGCCCAGCTTCTCATAAAGGCCATGCGCGTCACTGGTCGACAGGCTCCAGTGCGAGACCGTGCTGAGTTCAGGGTGGTTGATGAGCGCCCGCACCAGTTGCGTGCCAATGCCTTGGCCGCGATGCTGCGGCCAGATGATGATGTCGGCGAGATAGGCAAACACCGTACGGTCGGTGATGGCCCGGCCAAAACCGACTTGGTTCCTATCGATATAGGCCGCGGTGCAGAACGAGTTGCCAAAGGCGCGGCGATGAAACTCATCGCTGCGGCCGGCGCCCCAATAACTCGCCATCAACAGGTCGGAGGTCGCCCGGAAATCGATCCGTGACATGTCGAAGCTGATTTCACAGTCGGGCATGGTGCCTCGCAAAGAATGGAGGGCGGCCGAATTCAGTCCGGCCGGTGATTTGGCTGCCCACGTGGCGCGCTTATGGCACCACGAGATAGGCCTTCTGGTCGGCGATCGCGATGGTCACGTCGGTGCCGGAATTGAACTCGACGAAATCGAGCTCCATCCCGTCGCTGAAGATGACGCCGCCCCTGCTCTGCCGCGAAGAAACCACCAGCGGCCGGTCGCGGGTGATGACGCCATGCACAAGCGACACGCCGGTCGTGTTGCTCGGAAACGGTTCGCGCACCGAAAAGAACAGCTGTTCGCCTTCGCGGTCATAGCCTTGCGGCGGCACGGTCGGCACGGAGTTGTCACCATAGGCCGCGGCCAGTCCCGCGGCGCCCGCCATAACCGAGCGCAGCCAGCCGGTAGAGCCGGCGCCCGTGGAGATGATAATGCCGCTCGACGACTGGCGCTCGGTCCTGCCGCCATAGGTCAACTCGTAACGCGCCGAGACATGCGTCGAGGCGCCAACGAACAGATCGTTGAAGGCGATCAGCCGGCGTCCGTCATTGGAGCGCGCTTCGGCCATCACCACCGCCTGGCGCTTCGCCTTGCCGGCGATCGTCAGGCCGAGGACCTTTTCGGTATCGTCGGCATTCCACGGCAGCAACACGCCGTCGAAAAGCGCCGGGTTCGGGTTGATGCCGATCAGCGGCTGGTACGGGAGGTACTTCGCGGTGTTGGACACCAGCCCGTCCTGACCGAGCGCGATCACCGCGTCGGAGCCGAATTCGAACTGCGGGACCAGTTCGCGGTCGAGCCGCAACTGTTTGAGGCCTTGGGGAAGCGAACCCATCACCCGGTCGAGCGCCTGGTGATAGACGTCATGCGCCGCCTTGACCGGGTCGAAATTCATGCCGGCCTGCCGGAGATAAAAGCGCGCCTGTCCCTGCGTGTTGAAGCGCGTCGTCAGCTCCTCCAGCTCGGTCTTGCGGGTGACGACGATCACCCGGTCGATCGGCCTGCCGCTCTGGTCGCTTGCCACCCGAGCTTGCCTTTCAGGACCCGGCTTTCGGAGTGGAAAGCTGGCTGAGCGCGCTGGTGAGCATATCAGGCGTGATCGACAGATTGCCGACCGAACCGCCCTTTTCCGCCCAGGCCTTGAAGGCCATCGCCGTGAGCACGTGCGCCGGCGCCGACGAATAGACGGTGAGTTCGAGCTGTTGGGCCTTGGCTTCCGCCTCGGCAAGCGTCAGCTTGTTGCGCGCCTCGGTATCGACCAGCAGCTTGTTGCGTTCGGCAAGCTCGATTTCGGTCGCCAGCTCGCTCTGCTTGATCTCGCGCTCCTTCTCCACGCCCCAGGCACGGCGCCCATAGATCGCGGCATCGGCCTGGCGCTGCAGCGCCTCGCGATATTCGGTCTGGAGCGCCTTGCGGATCTCCGGCGTCGGCTGGACCGAGGTGATGTGAACCTCCTCGATCGACAGGCCGGCGGTCGCGGCAATCGGATCGTTGCGCAGGAGTTCGGCGAGATTGCCACCGAGCTTGGTCACCTCGGCCAGCGCCTGTTCCAGCGTCATGCTCGAAACCACCGCGCGGGCGCGGCTCTGTATCGCAAGCACCAGGCGCTCGGCGATCTTCTCCCGGCCGTCGCCGACGACGTCGGCACGGCTGAGCTTGGCGCTGAAATCAAAACCTTCGGCTGCCTTGAGTGGATCGATGATGCGGTAGCTGACCGACCCCTGGATTGCCAGATCCTGGAAATTCGCCGTCGTCTCGGTGAAGATGAAGGGGTTATCGAGCGACGTCACCGGCACCATCGCTATCGTGGTGCCGAACGTGCCGTACCAGAAGGAGATGCCGCGCCCCTGCTCCCTGATCTTGCCGTTCTTGAAGCGCAGGATGTGATACTCAGGTGTTCCCTTGAAATAGCTGATAAACATGCGTCCCCCAAGGTTCATCAATTTAATCAGATGTTTAGCCGCGATCCCTGAAACGGTTGGTGATGGGATAGCGGCGGTCGCGGCCAAAATTCTTCCGGGTGATCTTCACACCCGGCGCCGCTTGCCGGCGTTTGTACTCGGCAATGTAGAGCAAATGTTCGACGCGCGTCACCGTCGCCCGGTCGTGGCCGCGCGCGACGATGTCGTCGACGCCCATTTCGTTCTCGACCAGGCATTCCAGAATGTCGTCCAGCACCGGATAGGGCGGCAGCGAATCCTGGTCGGTCTGGTTCTCGCGCAATTCCGCCGACGGCGCCTTGTCGATGATATTCCTGGGGATCACCTCGCCTGAGGGACCGAGCGCGCCCGGCGGCACATGGCTGTTGCGCCAGCGCGACAGCGCATAGACCTGCATCTTGTAGAGGTCTTTTATCGGGTTGAAGCCGCCATTCATGTCGCCATAAAGCGTGGCGTAGCCCACCGACATCTCGCTCTTGTTGCCCGTGGTGACGACCATCGAGCCGAACTTGTTGGAAATCGCCATCAGGATCGTGCCGCGCGCGCGGCTCTGCAAATTTTCCTCGGTAATGCCTTCCTTGGTGCCCTCGAAAAGCTGCGTCAGCGTATGCAGAAAACCCTCGACCGGTTCGAAGATCGGCACGATGTCATAGCGGCAGCCAAGCGCACGGGCGCAATCCTCGGCATCCTTCAGCGAATCCTCCGAGGTATAGCGGTAGGGCATCATCACCGCCCGCAGCCGCTCCTCGCCAAGTGCGTCGACGGCAAGGGCCGCGCAGATCGCCGAATCGATGCCGCCGGAGAGACCCAGCACCACGTTCTTGAAGCCGTTCTTGTTGACGTAGTCGCGCAGGCCGAGCATGCAGGCGCGGTAGTCCGCCTCTTCGCGCTCGGGGATTTTCGACATCGGCCCTTCCGAGCAGACCCAGCCGTCGAACTCTTCTGCGTTTTGCGCGCCTGCGGCGACGCGGTTGCGCTTCCAGGTGGTGACGTCGACAGTTTCCTCGAACTGGCTCATCTGGAAGGCAAGCGTCTTGTCGGCGCCTATGGCAAAAGAGGCGCCGTCGAAGATCAGCTCATCCTGGCCGCCGATCTGATTGGCATAGATCATCGGCAAACCGGTCTCGATGACCTGGCGGATAACGACCTGATGGCGCACGTCCATCTTGGCGCGGTAGTAGGGCGAGCCGTTCGGCACCAGCAGGATTTCCGCGCCGCTTTCGGCCAGGGTTTCACAGATGCCGACGTCGCCCCAGATGTCCTCGCAGATCGGAATTCCGATGCGCACACCGCGGAAATTGACGGGTCCCTGAGCCTCGGGGCCGGCCTGAAAGACGCGCTTCTCGTCGAACTCGCCATAGTTTGGCAAATCGAGCTTGTAGCGCTCGGCGAGGATCTTGCCGCCATCGGCGATGATGATCGAATTGTGGGTGCCGCTCTTGCGCTTCAGCGGCGTGCCGATGATGACGCCCGGCCCGCCATCGGCGGTATCTCCGGCGAAGTCTTGCGCGGCCTTCTCGCAAACCTTGAGGAAGGCCGGCTTCAGCACCAGGTCCTCCGGCGGGTAACCGGCAAGGAAAAGCTCGGTGTAGAGCACGATGTCGGCGCCCTGGCGGGCGGCATCGGCCCTCGCCTCGCGCGCCTTGGCAAGGTTGCCGGCGACATCGCCGACCGTCGGGTTGAGCTGGGCAACGGCGATGCGCAGAATATCGGGTGCGGTCTTCTGGGTCATGCCTGCGGTTTAGCGCGGCAAATTTGCCCGGGCAATGGCGTTCGTTTGGACCAATTCGGTGATCAGTCATCGCCCATATATTCCCGCAGCGATTGCGGCGAATGGTTCTCTCCGATCGACATCGCCAGAATGCGCGAGATGTGCCGGCGCGGCAGGCCGGTTTCCTGCGCCCATTTGTTGATCTGCGCCTGAATCCTGTCGAGATCCCTCTTCGACGTCGGACTTTCGGCGATGTCGAGGCCGGCGTCACGCAAAGCCGCGACCATATCGGCCGAGATGACGAAGGCGTCCCATTGCAGCCAACGCAGGAAATACTGGCCGGTGTTGCCGCCAAGCCGGCTGCCATGCTTGCCGAGATACGCCATCAGCCCGACCTGGTCGTCGTCAGGCCACTCCGCGAGGAATTTGCCGAAACCGCCATGTTCCTTCGACACACGCTCAACGAAGGCGGCGTTGTCGCGGACGGATTTGATCTTCTGCGGGTTGCGCACAATGCGTTGATCAGCCGTCAGGTCATGCCAGAAGTCATCAGGTTGAAACAACAGCCGTTTCGGCTCGAAATGGAGAAAGGCTTCCTCGAAGCCCGGCCATTTCTGTTCGATGACGCGCCAGACGAAGCCGGCGGCAAACACCCGCTCGGCCATCGTCGACAGGATGCGATCGTCCGTAATGTCGGCAACAGCAGCATTGTCAGGCGCCGGCCCGAGCAGCGAGGTCAGCACGGCGTCGCCGCCTTTGCGTTTTGCAGCACGGGCGCGAATCTTCGCGAAATCGGGCATCCTGCATCCTCGCGCCGCGCTTTTGACGAAACGCCATCTTCCTATATGCAAACGAGGCTGCCAAGCCGATGCTTTTCCTATGGAGACATCCATGCACAAGACCGTGCCAGAACTGGCCAACCGCTGGCTGAGGCGAACGCCGGAGGGCCTCAGCGAGCTCGAGCGGCGGGTGTTGCAGAGCACTGTCGACCGCAAGCCCATCTCGCAGGATATCAACGACAGCCTCACCGGCCTTCAGGGCGCCGGCGACCGGATCGCCGATGCCATTGCCCGCATCGGCGGCTCGTGGACGTTCATCCTGTCCTTCATTGCTTTCCTGGTGCTGTGGATCGGCGCCAATTGGTGGCTGCTCGGGCGAGACTCATTCGACCCCTACCCCTTCATCTTCCTCAATCTCGTGCTGTCGATGATCGCCGCCCTGCAGGCGCCGGTGATCATGATGTCGCAGAACCGCCAGGCCGCACGCGACCGCATCGACGCCGCGCATGACTATGAGGTCAACCTCAAGGCCGAGATCGAGATCATGGCTCTGCATGAAAAGCTGGACGAACTGCGCCACAGCCAGATCATCGGCGTGCGCGAGGACATCGCGCGCCTGGCCGAACAGGTGAACCGCATAGACGAAAAAGTGTCGGGCCGGCAAACCTCTCAATGACCGGGATCGTCCATCACCTCATCGAGCAATATGGGTTGATCGCGGTTTTCCTGGGCTGTGTCGCCGAAGGCGAAAGTGCGGCCATCCTCGGCGGCTTCTTCGCCCATCAGCATGTCTTCATCCTCTGGAAGGCTTTCCTCGCGGCCGCCATTGGCGCCTTCGTCGGCGACACGTTTTTCTTCATTCTCGGCCGCAGCTTTGCCGACCATCCCAGGGTGCTGAAACTGAAGGCGAGGCCCGGCTTCAACCACGCCTACCGTCTCGTCTCGTCCCATCCCAACATATTCGTCCTGTCCAACCGCTACATCTATGGCCTGCGCCTGGTCGGCGGCATCGCGGCCGGTTTCGCCAGCATTTCGGTAGCGCGCTTCGTTATCCTCAACGCGGTGTCGTCGCTGGTCTGGGCGGCTTTGTTCTGCGGCATCGGCTACGTCTTCGGCCTCGGCGCCGAGCAGATGATAGGCAAGGCACTGCTCCATCACGAACGGCTGCTGATCGCGCTTGCCATAGGTCTGGGTGTCGCCATCCTTGCCTGGCTCATCGCCCGCACCATCGCCGGTAAGGAGCGCGCCAAGGACGCCCGCGACAGCGAAACCACATCGTAAGGTTCAGTCGTCGTCCTCGACCAGAGCCCGGTCGCCGCGATCGAGGATCAGCGGGATGATGAGATCTTCCTCGTCGGCCAGATGCCGCTTCAGCATGGCGATCAGCCGGCTGTTCTCGTCCGCATAGGCGTCGGCGGCGAAGCGCTGCCTGTCCTCGCTCTCCTCGAGCGTGCGGATGAAGGCGTTCGCCGTCTCGGCGTTGCGCTCCAGCCCCTCATGAATGGTGTGATGGTCGGCATCGAGGATTTCGAAGCCGCGCTTCAGGCGCGGCTCCGCCTTGGCGAAAGCCGGGAAATATTGGTAGTCCTCGACATTGTGGTGGCCGTCGAGATTGCCGAGAAAGTGGTTCAGCCGCGGCGCGAACCAGCGCGCGAAATCCGGCGCCGTCAGCCTGCCTTCGCGATAGTCGCCAATGCCGTTGGTGAGCATGCCGCCCAGCTCTCGGAACATGTCGTGCCGCTGCAGCCACATGTTTGCCATGCCGTGGATGTTGGCGTGGCCCTGCCATGTCTCGCGCGGATATTTTTCCGCCAGCCAGCGCAGGTCTTCCGGCAGGCCGGCTCTTTCAAGCAGCAGAAAATTGGCTTCCACGACGTCAGTCTCCTTTGGTGACTAACATATGGGAGCGTTCAGATCAGATCGGTAGTCCCGTGATGCGCTCGATGAGGGCGATTCCCCAGACGCCGGCGACGATAACAACCGAAATCAGCACCGCCAGCGAGCCGCAGTCCTTGGCGAGCTGGATGTCGACGTTGAACTCGCGACTGAAGGCATCGCAGGCTGCCTCGATGCCGGTGTTCAGCACTTCGACCATGATGAGCAGCAGCACCGCGCCGATCAACAGCGCGTAGCCGCGCCACGAGACCGAGACGAACCAGCCGAGCGGCAGCGCCAGCACCAGCAGCATCAGTTCCTGCTGAAATGCCCTTTCGCTGGCGGCGAGCTTGCGAAAGGCTCGCACAGAATTGAAGTAAGCACCGATCAGCCGCTGCATGCCGCATCCCCTTCGAATCACCGGCAGGGGATATCGCAATGGCTGGATCAAGGGAATAAGGCAGCCGCCGCAAAATCACTCCTCCGCAACCTTGATCGTCGGCGTCGACTTCTCGAACTGCGGCAGTCCATCGTCGATCGTATAGTAATCGCCCTTGTCGCCGACAAAGATGTGGCATTGGCCTTCGAGCCCGGTCGGGTTGTCGAACGATCCGGCCAGAACTGAGACATAGGCATCCTGACCCGGCTTCCAGAACAGCACCGAGCCGCAGATCTTGCAAAAGCCGCGCTTGGCAAAGGAAGACGATTCGTACCAGCTGATGTTGTCGGCGCCGGTTATCGTGATGTCGCCGTCGGCGACGTTGGTCGCGGCGTAAAAATGCCCGCTCTGCTTGCGGCACTGCGAACAGTGGCAATAAATGACGCCGCGCAACGGCCCTCGCGTCTGGAAACGCACGGCTCCACACAGGCAAGATCCGCTGTGGTTGTTGCTCATCCCTACCTCCACCAGCCATCGTCCAGGGCTTCGCCGCTGGCCGAGAGGATTTCAGTTTTGCCGCAGCCGGGCACCGGCAAATGCGACATGGGGTGGCCGCGTTCGGACCTGACCTCAGGATCTTTGCAAACCATTTCTGCAGCCTGCGGTAGAACGGACGCGTTACCTGGCGGCACATTAAGGAAACTTTAGCGCCGGCGCATCTATGGTCGTTGCCAAGCGAATGTCGCGATTGGGGACGTGTCTTTCGCAGGATGATCCGAAATACGGCTGGCACTCTCCGGTCGGCGGCATCTCGCACGGTCTGCGATGGTTCCCAGAGGCAGAGTGAACAGAACATGCAGCCGGCAGCCGTCCAGACCGACCGAAACAGCGACATTGCAACAGCCGTTGTGGCGACCATGCGTCAGCTCGGCGTGCTTTCTCTGCCGCGCAATTACGAAATCTTCTACGAAGCACTGAAAGGCGCCAATCGCGAACTCGGCCTGGCCGTCGTCGCGCTGGGCAACCAGCCGACGCAGGACGATCTCGACCGCATCGGCCGCGCTTTCTTTGCCCAGCATCACGGTCCCGGCATTGTCGAGCAGGCGCGCGACGTGCTGGCCAGGGAACTCGAGGACATCGCCTTGCTGCTGCGCAGCGAACGTAGCCATATCGAGAAATACGGCAAGATCCTCGATGAGACGTCGAGTGGCCTCGCCAACCGCAGCCTGCTTTCGCAGGATCTGCTGCAGAAGGTCGCCAGCGCCATGGCGGCAGCCACCAACTCGACCCTCGACCACGGCAAGCAGGTTGCAACCACGCTGAGCGACAAGACGGCGGAACTGGAGAGCGTCAAGTCGAAGCTTGAGGAGTACAAGCGGCTCGCCGACACCGACCCCTTGACCCATATCTGGAACCGCCGCGCCTTCGACAAGCAAATCACGGCGATTTACACCTCCAACAAGGGGATCCTGTTCAACGCCCTGATCCTTGCCGACATCGACCATTTCAAGGGTGTCAACGATCGCTACGGCCACCCGGTCGGCGACAAGATCATCCAGATCGTCGCTGAAATCTTCCAGACCAGCATCCGTGAAGACATGTTCGTTGCCCGCACCGGCGGCGAGGAATTCGCGCTGATCGTCGAGGGCGCCAGCGAGGATACCACTTACGAGATCGCCGAACGCATCCGCGTGCTGATCGAACAGACGCCGTTCACCAGCAGCCAGACCGGCGCCAATTACGGCACGGTGACCGTTTCCATGGGCATCTGCATGGCTTCCGAAGCGGAAAGCCCGGAGGATCTTTACACCAAGGCGGACCGGGCGCTCTACCGCTCCAAGGTTGGCGGGCGCAACCGCGTCACCCGGCACTCGACAATGGCCGGCCGCACCGGCAAGAACTGGCTGCTATACAAGAAAGACTGACGCTTCGGCGTGCAGCTAATTCCCGGGCACAGGCAAATTTATCGGATCCCGCCTCTTTCCATATGAATTTCAGTGGACTATATTTTCCATGGAAAGAGAGAGGCCATGTCTGTTACACAACCCAATGCCGCCCCTGATCTCACCGCGACGGCGGCCGAAAACGCGGTTCTGACCAAGGCCACGCTGCGTGCCGCCGAACTCCTGGATATAACCGCCAGGGTGCTTGCGTCGATCATCGGCGTCTCGGAAGCCACGGTTTCACGCATGCGCAGGCAGGAATTCCTGCTGGAGCGCGGCACCAAGCCGTTCGAACTCGCGGTGCTGTTCGTGCGGCTGTTCCGTTCGCTCGATGCCATTGTCGGCGGTGACGAGACGATAGCCCGGGCATGGCTGAAGAACGCCAACACGGCTTTCGATGGCAGCCCGCTTGAAAAGATCCTCACCATTACCGGGCTTGTCGATGTCATTGCCTATCTGGACTCCCGACGCGCTCTCGTCTGAAGCCGTCCGGCTCGACGGCAAATACTGGCGCATGGTCGAGGCGCAGCACCGCGTCTCGACGCTGAAGATCGTCGACACGCTGGACGAACAGGCGCTGCTCGAGGATCTGATCGAGGAGACCAAGCCGCAGATCCCCATGGAATGCCGGCATCTCCACTATCTCTTGGCGACGCCCTTCCGCTACGGCTCGATCTATCCCTACGGCTCGCGCTTCCGCCGCGCCGGCCGCACCCTGGGCGTCTACTATGCGGCGGAGACGATCATGACGGCGGTCGCCGAAATGGCCTTCTACCGCCTGCTGTTCTTCGCCGATTCGCCCGACACGCCATGGCCGCGCGACGCCGCCGAATACACCGCCTTCGCCGCCGCGATCCGTACCGACAATGCCATCGACCTGACGCGGCCGCCCCTCGACCGCGATCGGGCCCATTGGACGCATCCGACCGACTATGCCGCCAGCCAGGCGATTGCCGATGTCGCGCGTGAGGCTGGGCTGGAGGCGATCCGTTACCGTTCGGCGCGCGACCCGAAGGGCGTCAATGTGGCGCTGCTGACATGCCGCGGCTTTACCAAGGCCAAGCCGCTGGAGCCGCACACATGGCGCATCCGGCTAGGCTCCCTCGGCGTCCAGGGGATCTGCGAATTTCCGGAAAGGCGCATCGAGTTTTCCAGAACCGCCTTCGCCAATGATCCCCGGCTCAACGGATTGCGCTGGGAACGCGGGCGTTGATCAAACGAAAAAGCGCCGGATTTCTCTGGCGCTTATCATTTCAATTCTGAAAACGGGTTCAGCCGTTAGCCACCTGCTTGTGCTGCACCGGATGGCTCTTCTTCAAGAGATCCGACACCAGGAACGCCAGCTCGATCGCCTGGTCGGCGTTGAGGCGCGGGTCGCAATGGGTGTGATAGCGGTCCTGCAGCTCCTCGGCGGTGATGGCGCGGGCGCCGCCGGTGCATTCGGTGACGTTCTTGCCGGTCATCTCGACATGGATGCCGCCGGGGTGCGTGCCTTCGGCGCGATGCACCTCGAAGAAGGTCTGCACTTCCTTGAGGATGCGGTCGAACGGCCGCGTCTTGTAGCCGGCAGCCTCGATCGTATTGCCGTGCATCGGGTCGGACGACCACACGACGCTGCGACCTTCCTTCTGCACCGCGCGCACCAACTTCGGCAGATGGTCGGCGACCTTGTCGGAGCCGAAGCGGGCGATCAGCGTCAGCCGGCCCGGCTCGTTCTCCGGATTGAGCAGGTCGATGAGCTCCAGCAGGCCGTCAGTCGTCAGCGACGGGCCGCATTTGAGGCCGAGCGGGTTCTTGATGCCGCGGCAATATTCGACATGCGCATGGTCGGGCTGTCGGGTGCGGTCGCCGATCCAGATCATGTGGCCCGACGTTGCGTACCAGTCGCCGGAGGTCGAATCGACGCGGGTCAGCGCCTCTTCATAGCCGAGCAGCAGCGCCTCGTGACTGGTGTAAAAGTCGGTCTCGCGCAGCGCGTAGTTGGTCTCCGAGGTGATGCCGACGGCCTTCATGAAGTCCATCGTCTCGGTGATGCGGTTGGCGAGCATGCCATACTTCTCGCCTTGCGGGCTGTCGGAGACGAAGCCCAGCATCCAGCGATGCACATTCTCCAGGCTGGCGTAGCCGCCTTGGGCGAAGGCACGCAGCAGGTTAAGCGTCGCCGCCGACTGGCGGTAGGCCATTTCCTGGCGGGCCGGGTCGGGAATACGCGACTTGGGGTCGAACTCGATGCCGTTGATGATGTCGCCACGGTAGCTTGGCAGCGTCACCTCGCCCTTGGTCTCATTGTCGGACGAGCGCGGCTTGGCGAACTGGCCGGCGACACGGCCGACCTTCACCACCGGCTGCGCGCCGGCAAAGGTCAGCACCACCGACATCTGCAGGAAGACGCGGAAGAAGTCGCGGATGTTGTCGGCGCCATGTTCGGCGAAACTCTCGGCGCAATCGCCGCCCTGCAGAAGGAATGCGTCGCCGGCAGCGACAGCCGCAAGCTGCTTCTTCAGCTTGCGCGCCTCACCGGCAAAAACCAGCGGCGGAAAGGTGGCGAGCTGGGCTTCCGTGTTCTTCAGCGCGGCGAGGTCCGGATAGGCAGGAACCTGCTTGATCGGCTTTGCTCTCCAAGAATTCGGCGACCATTTCGTCATCGCTGCACCCAAACGCTCTTTCCAGCAGGCTTTTGCCCGCCATTCCCGCCCCATATGGGGATGGCGGCTCCATACACGAAGCCGATTTTCTATTCTAGACCGGAATTCAAGCGCTGGCGAATGATGGGGAGCTCCATGCCGCGACCCACTTTGGCTTCTTATCTTCGCGACGGCTGTGCAATATCCCTTGGTGCCAGAATCGATCCTCACAGATGTAGTCGCGCCGGTCATCGTCCGCTGCGCAACAATTCTCCATGGAGTCCCTATGTCCGTGTCCGCCTACCTTGACCGCGTGCGCCGCGAGCAAGGCCTGTTTACGATCGAAGAGGTTGTTGGCCTGTCCGAGCGCGGCAACGTGATCTACGACCCCTACTCCACGCTGATTTCCGCAGGCGCCGTCATCGGGCGAGGCAACGTCTTCTTCCCCGGCGTCTACCTGTTCTGCACCGACGGTGGCGCGCTGGAGATCGGCGACGCCAACATTTTCCACGCCAACACACTGTTCGAAGCATCCGCCGGCGCAATCCGCGTCGGCTCACGCAACCAGTTTGGCGAAGGCGGTTTTACTGCAAAGGCCAACAGGCCGGGAGCCTCGATCGTGATCGGCGATCAAGGCCGCTATCTCAACGGCGCGGCGGTGTTCGGTGAGACGGTGCTCGGTTCGGGCAGCCAGCTTCTCGGCGCGATCACCGTCGACAGTTGCCGGCTGGAACCGGGCGGCAGTTTTCGTGAGTCCGACCCCGACCGCCGGGCCGGATTGCTGAAAGGCGCCGGCGCCGCGCGCGGCTTCACCGTGCCTGCCGGGCACGTCATCGTCGGCGCCGGCACGTTCTCGGCATCCGACCTGCAGTTGCAGTCGAATTTCCATCCGAAAGTCTAGGTGGCCACCAGCCGCGCCAACTGCGTCATGACGACAGCCGAGCCCGCCAGGCGCTTTTCCGCCGTCGGCCAGTCGCGGATGAAGACCACGCTGTGGTCGGCCCTGATCTTGGCCAGCGAGCCCTGTTCGCCGATGTACTTGACCAGCCCGACCGGGTTCGAAAACTCGCGCTTGCGGAAGTGGATGACGACGCCCTTGGGGCCGGCATCGAGCTTTTCGACATTGGCCCTCCGGCAGAGTGCCTTGATGAAGACGATCTTGAGCAGATGCTTCACTTCCTCCGGCAGCGGGCCGAAGCGGTCGATCAGCTCGGCGCCGAAAGCATCGATCTCCTCGGTGCTTTCGAGATCGCCAAGGCGGCGGTAGAGCGCCAGCCTGAGCTGCAGGTCCGGCACATAGCTTTCCGGGATCATGACCGCCGTGCCCACCGCGATCTGCGGCGACCAGCCGCCATCCTGCACCTCACCGGAATCCTTCACCTCGGCCACCGCCTCCTCCAGCATCTGCTGGTAGAGCTCAAAGCCGACCTCCTTGATGTGTCCGGATTGTTCTTCGCCGAGTAGATTGCCGGCGCCCCTGATGTCGAGGTCGTGGCTGGCGAGCTGGAAGCCGGCGCCAAGCGTGTCCAGCGATTGCAGCACCTTCAGCCGGCGCTCGGCGGTGTCGGTGAGCTTGCGATTGGCCGGCAGCGTGAACAACGCATATGCCCGCACCTTGGAACGGCCGACGCGGCCGCGCAGCTGGTAGAGCTGCGACAGGCCGAACATATCGGCGCGATGGATGATCAGCGTGTTGGCGGTCGGAATGTCGAGCCCGGATTCGACGATGGTGGTCGACAACAGCACGTCGTACTGGCCGTCATAGAAGGCGTTCATGATGTCGTCGAGTTCGCCCGGCGGCATCTGGCCATGGGCCACCGCCACCTTCAGCTCGGGGACGGATTCGCGCAGGAAATCATGGATTTCGGCGAGATCGCTGATGCGCGGAACGACATAGAAGGAATGGCCGCCGCGGTAGCGTTCGCGCAGCAGCGTCTCGCGGATGACCAGCGGGTCGAAAGGCGAGATGAAGGTGCGCACCGCCATGCGGTCGACCGGCGGCGTGGCGATCAGCGACAGTTCGCGCACGCCGGTCAAGGCAAGCTGCAGCGTGCGCGGGATCGGCGTCGCCGACAGCGTCAGCACGTGGACGTCGGTCTTGAGGTCCTTCAGCCGTTCCTTGTGCTTGACGCCAAAATGCTGCTCCTCGTCGATGATCAGCAGGCCGAGATTCTTGAACGAGATCGCCGACCCGAGCAGTGCATGGGTGCCGATGACGATGTCGACCTGCCCCTCGGCGATGGCTTTCTTGGTTTCCGCCAGTTCCTTGGCGCCGACCAGCCGCGAGGCCTGGCCGACGCGGATCGGCAGGCCGGAGAAGCGCTGCGAAAAAGTCTTGAAATGCTGGCGCGACAACAGCGTCGTCGGCACCACGACCGCGACCTGGAACCCTTCCATCGCCGCGATGAAGGCGGCGCGCAACGCCACTTCGGTCTTGCCGAAGCCGACATCGCCGCAGATCAGCCGGTCCATCGGCTTGCCGGCGCCGAGATCGTCCACGACGGCATCGATCGCGCCCTGCTGGTCGTCGGTCTCCTCATAGGGAAAGCGCGCCGAGAATTCGCCGTAAAGCCCTTCCGCCGGCACCATGGGCGGCGCGGTACGCATCTGGCGCTCGGCGGCAATGCGGATCAACTGTCCGGCCATGTCGAGCAGGCGCTTCTTCAGCCGCGCCTTGCGCGACTGCCAGGCGCCGCCGCCGAGCTTGTCCAGCGTCGCCTCGGCTGTGTCAGAGCCGTAGCGCGACAGAAGCTCGATGTTTTCCACCGGCAGGAACAGCCGGTCGTCGCCGGCATAGTGGATTTCCAGGCAGTCATGCGGCGCGCCGACCGCCTCGATGGTGCGCAGGCCGATGAAGCGGCCAATGCCGTGATCGGCGTGGACGACGATGTCGCCGGCCGACAGCGACGAGGCCTCGGCGATGAAATCCGACGCGCGCTTCTTGCGCTTCGAGCGGCGGATCAGCCGGTCGCCCAGAATGTCCTGCTCGGCGACGACGACCAGCTGTTCGGTCTCGAAGCCGGATTCCAGCGGCAGCACGGCGAGTACCGCCTGCCCCGGCTCGAGCTTTTCCGCCTCGGCCAGCGTCGCCACCGGCACGAGATTGCCGAGATGGTGCTCGGCCAGGATCTGGCCCAACCGGTCGAGCGAGCCTTCGGTCCAGCCGGCGACGATGACCCGGCGGCGCGCCGCGCGCTCGTCAGCGATGTGTTTTACGACGACATCGAAGACGTTGATGTTTGGGTCAGCCCGTTCCTCGGCAAAGCTGCGGCCATGGCGCGAGCCGCCATGGAAGACCTTCTTGGCCCCGACATCGGGCGCGTCGAAGGCGGTGAAGTCGATGGCTTCGCGCGGTCCGAGCGACGCCACGAGGTTTTCCGGTGAGAGATAGAGCAGGTCCGGCGCCACCGGCTTGTAGGGCACGGCGTCCTTCAACGCGGCGTCGGCCTGTTTGCGGCGCGCTTCGTAGTGGTCGAGGATTAGCGTGTGACGCTCAGCCAGCGCTTCGTGCGCCAGATGGTCGAAGATGACAGGCGCATCCGGCAGATAATCAAACACTGTCTCCAGCCGCTCGTAGAACAGCGGCAGCCAGTGCTCCATGCCGGCAAAGCGCCGCCCTTCGCTCACCGCCGCATAAAGGCCGTCGTCGCGCTGCGGCGCGCCAAAGGCTTCGATATAGGAGCGGCGGAAGCGGCTGATGGTTTCGGGGGTCAGCGCCACTTCACTCATCGCCTGCAGCGCCATCGACTTGCGCTGGCCGGTGGTGCGCTGCGTGGCGGCGTCGAAGACGCGGATCGATTCCAGCGTGTCGCCGAAGAAATCGAGCCGCAGTGCTTCCGTCCAGCCGGGTGCGTAGAGGTCGAGGATGCCGCCGCGCACGGCGAATTCGCCGATACCGCGCACCGTCGGCACTCGCTCGAAGCCGGAAATCTCCAGCCGGGACACCAGCGCGTTCATGTCGATTTGGTTGCCGGGCTTTGCGTGGAAAGTCTGCGCTTCGACCAGATCGGCCGGCGGAATGCGCTGCAGCAGCGCATTGGCAGTGGTCAGGATGACCGCGCGATGCGGCTTTTTTGCCAGCGCGATCATTGCCGTCAGGGCGTCGAGCCGCTTGGCGGCGGCATCGGAGCCTGGCGAAACGCGGTCATAGGGCAGGCAATCCCAGGCCGGCAACTCCAGCACCGGCAGGCCGGGGGCGGCAAAGGTCAGCGCCTCGATGATCGACGGCAGGCGCTGGCCGTCGCGCGCCACGAACAGCACCGGTTTGTCAGGCGCAATCTCATGGATCGCCTGCACCAGCGCAAAGGCTTCGTAGCCATCGGCAACGCCGTCGACGATGAACTGGCCGGCACGGCCTTTCGGCAGACCGATTTTGGGAATGAGGCTCATGGTTGCACGTTTAAAATGTCATGGTCCGGCGCGATGCCAGGATCTTTTGCAGGACGGCACAGTCGATATTCCTGGGAACCGGGCGTTCGCCGGTGACCATGGGCAGGAATTCGGTGTCGGGGATGTCGAGGAGCCTTTCATATTGGTCGATTTCATCGCCGGTCAAGGCGCCGATCTCGTTGTCGGCAAACGTACCGAGGATAAGGTCCATCTCGCGCATCCCGCGATGCCAGGAGCGGAACAACAGCTTGCGGCGCCTGATATCCAGCCCCTCGCTTGATCGTTTCGTCCCGGTCATCGTGCCGCATCCTTGCTTGGTGCGGCGCATATAGCGTGGATAGAGGGCGGTGTCAGCCTTGCAACGCACGGGTGGGCGGCTAAACATCCCTGGTGTGAAGAACACTCCTGACAACGCTGGTGCCGGACACCGCCCGCACTTCACCCTCCCCCTTGTGGGGAGGGTCGGCGAGCACGCTTCGCAAAGCGAAGCGAGTGAGACGGGGTGGGGGTGCGGCGCTGACCTACCGACTTCCTCGAAAGTTAGCCGCGCACCTACCCCCATCCCGCTCCGCTTCGAGGATCGACCCTCCCCACAGGGGGGAGAGTGAAGCCATGCGCCCCTCCCTCCTCGACCCTCTCTTCGTCCCGATCACTTCGCTTGCCGGCGTCGGCCCCAAGGTTGGCGCTCTGATCGAGAAGGTGGTGGCGGCCGATCTCGGCGAACGGCCGGCGCGCGCCGGCGACCTGTTGTTCGTTCTGCCGCACACCGTCATAGACCGCCGCAATCGTCCCGGCATCGCGCTTGCGCCGGCCGGCGCCATCGTCACGCTCGACGTGCGCATCGACCGCCACCAGCCGCCGCCGCGCGGCAACCGGTCGGTGCCTTACCGCGTCTATGCCCATGACGACACCGGCGAGATCGGCCTGATCTTCTTCCACGCCCATGCCGCCTATCTCGAAAAGGCGATGCCGGTGGGCGAGCATGTCGTCGTCTCCGGCCGCATGGAGTGGTTCAACGGCCGCCCGACCATGGTCCATCCCGACCATATCGCCCTGGTGAGCGAGGCGGAAACACTGCCGCTGGTCGAACCGGTCTATCCGCTGACCGCCGGCCTGTCGGGCAAGGTGCTGCGCCGCGCCATCGGCCAGGCGCTCGGCCGGCTGCCGGAATTGTCGGAATGGCAGGACGGCGCCTTCATGCGCAAGCAGACTTTCCCCGCCTTCGCCGACGCGCTCGCCCGCATCCACTATCCCGCGGACCCGATCGATGTCGCCATCGAGGGGGTGGCATGGCGCCGCCTTGCCTATGACGAGCTTCTCGCCGGCCAGGTCTCGCTGGCATTGGTGCGGGCAAAAGTGCGCCGCCTGTCGGGCCGGCCGCTCATCGGCGACGGTCGCATCGTTGAGAAACTGCGCGCAGCCCTGCCCTATTCATTGACCGGCAGCCAGGAATTCGCGCTTGCCGAAATCAATGCCGATCTGGCCGACCCCGAGCGCATGCTGCGCCTGCTGCAAGGCGATGTCGGCTCCGGCAAGACGGTGGTGGCGCTGCTGGCCATGGGGCGCGCAGTCGAGGCCGGTGGCCAGGCGGCATTGATGGCGCCGACCGAGATCCTGGCGCGCCAGCATCTGGCGACGATCACGCCTTTGGCCGAACAGGCCGGCCTGCGCGTCGCTATCCTGACCGGCCGCGAAAAGGGCCGCGAACGCACTGAAACGCTATCAGGTCTCGCCAGCGGCGAGATCGACATCGTCGTCGGCACCCATGCGCTGTTCCAGGAAACGGTGACCTATCACGACCTCGTCTTTGCCGTGGTCGACGAGCAACACCGCTTCGGCGTCCACCAGCGGCTTGCCATCACCGCCAAGGGCGACGCCCCCGACATGCTGGTGATGACGGCGACGCCGATCCCGCGCACTCTGGTGCTGACCGCCTTCGGCGACATGGACGTCTCCAAGCTGACGGAAAAACCGATCGGCCGCCAGCCGATCCGCACCGTCACGCTGCCACTGGAACGGCTGGACGAGTTGGTCGGTCGCATGCTGGACGCGGTTGCCGACGGCCAGAAGATCTACTGGATCTGCCCGCTGGTCGAGGAATCCGAAGAGATCAAGCTGATGTCGGCCGAGGACCGTTTTGCCTCGCTGCAGCCCTTGTTCGGCGATCGCATCGGCCTCGTCCACGGCCGCATGAAGGGTGCCGAAAAGGACGAGGCGATGCGCGCCTTCAAGGCCGGCGAAACCCGCATCCTGATCGCCACCACCGTTATCGAGGTCGGCGTCGACGTGCCGGACGCCACGATCATGGTCATCGAGCATGCCGAGCGTTTTGGCCTGGCGCAACTGCACCAGCTGCGCGGCCGCGTCGGGCGCGGCGACAAGCCTTCTTCCTGCGTGCTGCTTTACAAGGACCCGCTCGGCGAGACGGCAAAGCGCCGGCTGTCGGTGATGCGCGAGACCGAGGACGGTTTCCTGATCGCCGAAGAGGATCTGAAGCTGCGCGGCGAAGGCGAATTGCTCGGCACCCGCCAGTCCGGCACGCCGGGCTTCCAGGTGGCGCGCATCGAGGTGCACGCCGACTTGCTCGAAGCAGCCCGCGACGATGCAAGGCTGATCCTGTCGCGCGACCCGGAACTACAGTCTGAGCGCGGCGAGGCGCTGCGCCTGCTGCTCTATTTGTTCGGCCGCGACGAGGCCGTACGGCTCTTGCGCGCCGGCTGAGCGCCCTCGGCGATCAGCCCGCCAAGCGGCGGGTTGGCGAGTCGATCGGCTGGCCGTTCATCGTCACCATTTTCGGCTTGACTTCGGGCGCCACCAGCCCGGCCGAGACGATCAGCCTGGCGCCGTCCTCGATCGTCATGTCGAGCAGCACGATGTCGGATTTCGGCACGTACATCAGGAAACCGGTGGTAGGGTTCGGCGTGCACGGCATGAACACGGCGATCATCGGGTCGCCTGCATGGTCGAGCTTCTGGTTGATCTCGGTTTCCTTCTCGCTGGCGACGAAGACCAGCGACCAGACGCCTTTTCGCGGATATTCGACCAGCCCGACCTGGCGGAACATATCGCCCTTGTTCGACAGCACCGTCTGGAAAATCTGCTTCAGCGAACCGTAGATGCCGCGCACCAGCGGCATACGGCCAAGCAGCCGTTCGCCGAAATTGACGATGGCGCGACCGACGATGTTGGCGGTCATGAAGCCGATCAGCGTGATCAGCACGAGCGCCACGATCAGGCCGAAGCCGGGCACCGGAAACGGCAAATAGGTGTCGGGGCTGTAGCGCGCCGGAATGTACGGCTTCACCCAGGAATCGACCCAGCCGACGAACGACCAGGCGATATAGGCGGTGATCGCCAGCGGCGCGCAGACGATAAAGCCTGTGAGGAAATAGTTCCTCAGCCGGGTCATGCCGGAAGTTCTGGGAGCATCGGACATGGTTCACCGGGGATGCGGGTTGCAGCGCCACACTAGTGAAGCGGACGGCGCTTTGGAACTGCGAAGTTTTTTAGACCCCCGATGAGCGCCGACTACTCCACGGTCACCGATTTCGCCAGATTGCGCGGCTGGTCGACGTCCGTCCCCATGAACACGGCGGCGTAGTAGGCCAGCATCTGGATCGGCAGCGCATAGATGATCGGCGAGATGATTTCCGGCACGTCAGGCAGGATGATCGTCTCCATCGTCTTCAAGCTCACCTGAGCCGCGCCCTTGGCGTCGGTGATCAGGATGATCTTGCCGCCGCGCGCCGCCACCTCCTGCATGTTCGACACAGTCTTTTCGAAGATGCGGTCATGCGGCGCGATGACGATGACCGGCATGTTTTCGTCGATCAGTGCGATCGGGCCATGCTTCAGTTCGCCCGCGGCATAACCCTCGGCATGGATGTAGGAGATTTCCTTGAGTTTCAGCGCGCCTTCCATGGCGAGCGGGAAATTGGTGTCGCGGCCGAGATAGAGCACGTCCTTGTAGCGCGAGATTTCGCGCGCGATGCGCTCGATCTGCTCCTCGAGCTTGAGCACCTGGTTGGCGTAGCGAGGCGCCTCCGAAAGAGCGCGCACCAGCGTCTTTTCCTCGTCCTTCGAGATCGTGCCGCGGGCCACACCCGCACGCACCGCCAGCGAGGCCAGCACCGAAAGCTGGCAGGTGAAAGCCTTGGTCGAGGCGACGCCGATCTCCGGCCCGGCCAACGTCGGCAGCACGACGTCGGATTCGCGCGCCATGGTCGATTCGCGCACATTGACGATGGCGCCGATCTTCATGCCCGCCTTGCGGCAATAGCGCAGCGAGGCCAGCGTGTCGGCGGTTTCGCCGGACTGCGAGATGAAGAAGGCAGCATCATCAGCCGATAACGGCATTTCGCGATAGCGGAATTCCGAGGCGACATCGATGTCGACCGGCAGCCGCGCATAGCGCTCGAACCAGTATTTGCTGATCAACCCCGCGAGATAGGCGGTGCCGCAGGCCGAGATCGCCAGCCGGCCGATCTTAGCGAAGTCGAACGGCAGTTCCAGCGGCTTCGACACGCCAGAGACGAAATCGACATAGTGCGCCAGCGTATGCGAGATCACTTCGGGCTGTTCATGGATTTCCTTTTCCATGAAATGGCGGCGGTTGCCCTTGTCGACCATGAAGCTGGTCGACAGTGATTGCTGGCGCTTGCGGGCAACCTCTTTGCCGTCGATGTCGAAGATGGTGACGCCATCGCGGCGCACCACCGCCCAGTCGCCGTCTTCGAGATAGGTGATGGAATTGGTGAACGGCGCCAGCGCGATGGCGTCGGAGCCCAGAAACATCTCGCCATCGCCATGGCCGACGGCCAGCGGCGGGCCATTGCGGGCGCCGACGATGAGATCCTCGTCGCCGGTGAACATGATGGCCAGAGCAAAGGCGCCTTCCAGCCGCTTCAGCGCCTGGTGCGCCGCCTCGATCGGCTTCAGCCCTTTGGCAAGCTGCCGCGCCACCAGATGCGCTACGACCTCGGTATCGGTCTGCGACGAGAAGGAATAGCCGTCGCGGATCAGCTCATCGCGCAACTCGGCGAAATTCTCGATGATGCCGTTGTGAACGATGGCGACGCCGTCGGAGAAATGCGGATGGGCGTTGGTCTCGTTGGGCACGCCATGTGTGGCCCAGCGCGTGTGGCCGATGCCGATCGTGCCATCGAGCGGCTCGTCCTTCAGCCGGCGTTCGAGGTTGATCAGCTTGCCTTCGGCGCGGCGGCGGCCAAGCCGGCCATGCTCGATCGTGGCGACACCGGCCGAGTCATAGCCGCGATATTCCAGCCGCTTCAAAGCATCGACGATGAGCGGCGCGACTTGGCTCTGGCCGACAATTCCGACGATACCGCACATGCGCCTGCCCCCGATTCACCTGGAAAACCAGTCCCGATGGAAAACCAGCGCTATCTAGGGATTGCCGGCCCGCCGCGAAAGTCACTTTGCGTTTCGTCTGCTGTAACGGAACGCTTCTCAACCCGATGCACCATGACACACCGCTCTTGCAATCCGGTTACCGCAATTCCTCGGTTGTTCAATTGCTTCGGCGGTTAATGGCCGGTGCCGGCCTTTTTCTTCGCCGCTGCGGCAGACGCGAAGCGCTCGCGCAATTCCTTGCCCTTGCCGGGAATGGTCTTCTGGCGGGCGCGGCCGAAGGCCAGCGCATCGTCCGGCACGCTTTCGGTTATGACGCTACCCGAGGCGATGTAGCCGCCCTTGCCGATCGTAACCGGCGCCACCAGCGACGAGTTCGAACCGATGAAGGCGCCCTCGCCGATGTCGGTGAAAAACTTCGAGTAGCCGTCATAGTTGCAGGTAATGGTGCCGGCGCCGATATTGGCCCCCGCGCCCACACGGGCATCGCCGATATAAGTCAGATGATTGACCTTGGCGCCCTCCTCGATGACCGCCTGCTTGACCTCGCAGAAATTGCCGACCTTGGCTTTCTCGCGGAGATCGGCGCCTGGCCTGAGCCGTGCGAACGGACCGACGTCGCAATTGGCAGCGACGGTCGCGCCTTCGATGTGGCTGAAGGCGTGGATCTTGGCGCCGCCGGCGATTTTCACGCCCGGGCCGAACCAGACATTGGGCTCGACGATGGTGTCGGCGCCGATTTCGGTATCGTGCGAGAAATACACGGTGTCCGGCGCAATCAGCGTTACGCCCGACAGCATCGCCTCGTCCCGACGACGCTGTTGCCAGATGCCTTCCGCCTGCGCAAGCTCGGCCCTGTTGTTGATGCCGAGCGCGCTCTCGAAGCTCGTTTCGGTGGCGACGACATCGAGCCCTTTCGCACTGGCGATCTCGACGATGTCGGTGAGATAGTACTCGCCCTTGGCGTTCTTGTTGCCGACCTTGTCGAGCAGTTCGAGCGCATGAGCGCCGGCCACCGCCATCATGCCGGCATTGCAGAAGCCGATCTTCTTTTCCTCGGCGGAGCAGTCCTTCTCCTCGCGGATGGCGGTGAGCTTGCCACCTTTTTCGATCAGCCGGCCATAGCCGGCCGGGCTGGGCGGACGGAAACCGATCACCACGACGGCCGCGCCATCGGCAAGCTTTTGCCGCGCGGTCACCAGGGCTTCAGCATCGATCAGCGGCGTGTCGCCGAACATCACGAGAATGTCGTCATAACCCGTTGATATTGCACCGCGTGCGGCCAGCACCGCATGCGCGGTGCCGAGCCGCTTCTCCTGCACGAACGTCTCGGCCTTGGGCGCGAACTTCGCCGCTGCCTTGTGCATATCCTCGGCGCCATGGCCGATCACCAGCGCCTGGCTGCGGGCGCCGGCGGCCTCTGCCGCCCTCACCACATGGGCGACCATCGGCAGTCCGGCGATCTGGTGCAGCACCTTCGGCGTCGCGCTCTTCATGCGCGTGCCTTCACCGGCGGCGAGGATAACGGACAGGCAGGATCTGGTTTGCATGTTGGGAGTTTCCGAGGACCGAGATTCGTTGCAGTCTTAGCACCGGAGGCATCGCGGTCCAATGCGGCTGAATTTCGGTAGAAACCTAACAAAGACCCTTGGCGGTCCTCAGGTAAGTATGGTCATCCGCAGGAGACAGAAAGTGCTTTGGGGATGAATACCCAGATTTCGTTCCCGCGAGCTGTCAGTTGGGCCTTTCGGTCCGATTTCGACAAACGGCGGCGATTTGAGTTGGAGAATTCGCCTGCTTTTGACGAGATTGTAGAGCGAATATGCAAGGAAGCCGCTTCAAGAAAGATAGATGCGTCTGTAAGGCCCGGGAACCGAGCCGAATTATTCGGGTGTCATCGCGCTGGGTTTTGTTTGCGGTTTAAGCCAACGACCTTTGACATTTTCTTTAATAGCCCCACCGGTTTGCGAGCTCAGTATCTAGTTCATCCTGATCTTGGACAGGCGGCAAACTGCGTGTTGATCGCGGCTCTCAGATTGCAGTTGCTTGATGCCTATAAGAAGGAATCGCTACCGATTGCGCATAAAAATTGGTCAATCGACAACTCCATCGACGCAACATCGGCAAGGATATGGCGATACGAGTTGGTCTCTACCGCACCCAAACACGATCTTAACATCCCAGGGTGGGACGGACATGGATCGTCCGCCCCAATGGGAGAATGCTTAGTTGTAAATGGTGCGTGGATCGACTCGGATGGCCAGGAGGTAGTCATTCCGGAGAAGATCGGACGGCGATTTGAAGTGCACAGAAGCGGATATTCCTAGGTCAAGCCCAGCACCTACCCCAGCCGGCCCAGCACCGGAAAATTCTCCAGCAGCCAGTAGGACACCGTCTGCACGCCGCCGGTGAGAAAGAACACCCCGGCGACGACCAGCAGCGCGCCGATCGCCTTTTCGACGCGACCGAGATGGACGCGGAACCTGCCGAGGAAGCGCATGAAGGCGCCGGAGAACAGGGCAGCGATCAGGAACGGAATGCCGAGGCCAAGCGAATAGGCGGCGAGCAGCAGCGCCCCCTCGCCCACCGTCTCGCGGCCGCCGGCCAAGGTCAGGATCGGCCCCAGCACCGGGCCGATGCACGGCGTCCAGCCAAAGGCGAAGGCCAGCCCCATGACATAGGCGGCGACCATGCTGGCGGGCTTGCCCTGCGACTGGAAGCGCGCCTCGCGCGACAAAAGTGGTATGCGCAGGATGCCGAGGAAATTCAGCCCCATCAGGATGATCAGCACCCCGGCAGCCATCGCCAGCGGCTCCTGCCAGACGCGCAGCCAGTGGCCGATGGTCGAGGCGCCGGCGCCAAGCGCCACGAACACGGTGGAGAAACCGAGTACGAAGGCGAGCGAGGAATAGATGAGCGCGCCGCGGGCGCCGGCCTTGGCCGTGACGCCGGCATCGTCACCGCGAAAATCGTCGACCGACACGCCGGCCATGTAGCAGAGATAGGGAGGCACCAGCGGCAGCACGCAAGGCGACAGGAACGAGATCGCCCCCGCTCCGACCGCGCTGACATAGCCGACGTCCAATGGCATTCCAGAACTCCAGATTCCCTGGCGCCGATATAGCGGTGCAAACCCGTGTTCGCCAATCACCATCGTGTGGCATTTGGCTACAGATACGGTCCGGCGGACGAATTGTTGGCGGCCAATCCCAAGTTGACCAAGCCGGGGAAGAAATGTCCCTCGCCGAGCGTTCACAGAGCGAAGCCGCGATTTCTGCGCGCTTCGTCGGATCACCAGGGAGATTTCCATGAAAACGATCACCGTCGGCCTGGCCGCCCTTCTGCTCAGCACCGCCGCATCCTTCGCCGCCGAAGCGTGGAAGGAAGCCGAAGTCGGTGGCACCAAGATCTACACCGATGCCAATGGCATGACGCTCTATACCTATGACAAGGACGAGAAGGGCAAGACCAACTGCTACGACAAATGCGCCACCAACTGGCCGCCGCTGAAGGCCGAGGACGGCGCCAAGGCGGACGACGAATGGACCATCGTCGACCGCACCGACGGCACCAAGATGTGGGCCTATGACGGCAAGCCGGTCTACACCTTCATCAAGGACAAGAAGGCCGGTGACATCACGGGCGACGGCGTCGGCGAAGTCTGGCACATCGTCAAGGCCGACTGATCGTCCGAACCTCTATCCCGCACCCCATCGGCGGGACTCGGCTGGCCGCCGGCTCCAAGCGACCCGGCGACCAGTTCGGCATTTACGCGCAGCACGAACTGGTCGCGGCGCCTTTCCCGGTGGCTCGAAACACGAACCGTCCCAGACAAAAATTTTGTGATCTTCTCCATACACTCTAAGAGTGTATTGCGGCACACGCCTCCGCATTTTGGCCGCTTGCCCTTGACCGATCGCAAAAGCGCGGCCATGTGAGCGACCAATTGAATGCGTCACGCAGCGGAATTCTTCTGCCGCCCCACAGCTGATATGAGACCTCATGGACGTCGTCGTCGTCGAATCGCCGGCCAAGGCAAAGACAATCAACAAGTATCTCGGCAAGAACTTCAAGGTTCTGGCCTCGTTCGGCCATGTCCGCGATCTGCCGGCCAAGGATGGTTCGGTGCGTCCCGACGAGGATTTCGCCATGTCCTGGGCGGTCGACACCGCGTCCGGAAAGCGTCTCACCGACATAGCCAACGCGGTCAAGGATGCCGATGGCCTGATCCTCGCCACCGATCCGGATCGCGAGGGCGAAGCCATTTCCTGGCACGTGCTGGAGGTGCTCAAGCAGAAGCGCGTGTTGAAGGACAAGCCGGTCAGCCGCGTCGTCTTCAATGCCATCACCAAGTCGTCGGTGCTGGAAGCGATGGCCAATCCGCGCCAGATCGATGCGCCATTGGTCGATGCCTATCTGGCTCGCCGCGCACTCGATTATCTCGTCGGCTTCACGCTGTCGCCGGTGCTGTGGCGCAAATTGCCGGGCGCCCGTTCCGCCGGCCGCGTCCAGTCGGTGGCGCTGCGCCTGGTCTGCGACCGCGAATCCGAAATCGAACGTTTCGTCCGCGAGGAATACTGGCAGATCGCTGCCCTCCTCGGCACGCCACGTAACGACAGCTTCGAGGCGCGGCTGACCGCGTTCGAGCGCAAGAAGCTGCAGAAGCTCGACATCGCCAGCAAGGCGCAGGCCGACGATATCAAGGGCATGCTCGAAGGCGCGACCTTCAAGGCTCTGTCGGTGGAAGCCAAGCCGACGCGGCGCAATCCTGGCCCGCCCTTCACCACTTCGACGCTGCAGCAGGCGGCATCGTCGGGCCTCGGCTTTTCGGCGACGCGCACCATGCAAGTGGCGCAGCGCCTCTATGAAGGCATGGAGATCGGCGGCGAGACCACCGGCCTGATCACCTATATGCGAACCGACGGCGTGCAGATGGCGCCGGAGGCGATCGACGCCGCCCGCGACACCATCGCCAAGGAATTCGGCCCAAGATACCTCCCGGAAAAGCCGCGCCAGTACACAGCCAAGGCCAAGAATGCCCAGGAAGCGCACGAGGCGGTCCGCCCGACCGATTTCATGCGCACGCCGGCTTCGGTCAGGCAGTATCTCGATTCCGACCAGCTGCGGCTTTACGAATTGATCTGGAAGCGCGCCATCGCCAGCCAGATGCAGTCGGCCGAGATCGAGCGTACCACGGTCGAAATCGAGGCGGTCAATGGCGCTCGCACCGCGGAGCTTCGCGCCGTCGGTTCCGTCGTTCGCTTCGACGGCTTCATCGCCGCCTACACCGACCAGAAGGACGACGACGCCGAAGACGAGGAAAACCGTCGTCTGCCCGAGATCCGTGCCGGCGAGCAGCTGGCCCGTCAGGCGATCAATGCCACCCAGCACACCACCGAGCCGCCGCCGCGCTACTCCGAGGCGTCGCTGATCAAGAAGCTGGAAGAGCTCGGCATCGGCCGTCCGTCGACCTACACCGCGATCCTGAAGACGTTGGAAGACCGTGACTACGTCACCATCGACAAGCGCCGGCTGGTGCCGCAGGCCAAGGGCCGGCTGCTGTCGGCTTTCCTCGAAAGCTTCTTCGAGCGCTATGTCGAATATGACTTCACGGCCTCACTGGAGGAAAAACTTGACGAGATTTCCGACGGCAAGCTCGCCTGGAAGGACGTGCTGCGCGACTTCTGGAAAGATTTTTCCGGCGCCGTCGCCGACATCAAGGAACTGCGCGTCACCGACGTGCTCGATGCGCTGAACGAGGAACTGGCGCCGCTGGTGTTCCCCGCGCGGGAGGATGGCTCGAATCCCCGCATTTGCCCAAAATGCGGCTCCGGCAATCTGTCGCTGAAACTCGGCAAGTTCGGCGCCTTCGTCGGCTGCTCCAATTATCCGGAATGTTCCTTTACCCGCCAGCTCGGCGATGCCGCCAACCCGAATGGCGAGAATGGCGGCGGCGAGGACGGCACCAAGGTGCTCGGCAACGATCCCTACACGGCAGAGGAAATCACGCTGCGCTCAGGCCGCTTCGGTCCTTATATCCAGCGCGGCGACGGCAAGGAAGCCAAGCGGTCCAGCCTGCCCAAGGGCTGGACGCCCGACTCGATCGACCATGAAAAGGCCTTGGCGCTGCTGTCGCTGCCGCGCGATATCGGCAAGCATCCTGAATCCGGCAAGATGATCTCCGCCGGGCTTGGCCGCTATGGTCCATTCGTTTTGCATGATGGCACCTATGCCAATGTCGACAGCATAGAGGATGTGTTCTCGATCGGCCTCAACCGCGCTGTCACCGTGATCGCCGAGAAGCAGCTGAAGGGCAAGGGCGGCCGCAATGGCGGCACTGCGGCGGCGCTGAAGGAACTCGGCGACCATCCCGATGGCGGCGGCAAGATCGTCGTGCGCGATGGCAAATACGGGCCCTATGTCAACTACGGCAAGGTCAACGCGACACTGCCCAAGGGCAAGGATCCGCAGTCGGTGACCGTCGAGGACGCGGTGGCGCTGATTGCCGAGAAGGAAGCCAAAGGCGGCGGCAAGAAGCCGTTCCGCAAGGCGGCAGCCGCCAGGGCCCCCACAGCCAAGAAAACCACTGCCAAAACAACCACTGGCAAGAAAACCACAGCCAAGAAGTCGGCGACCAAGAAGCCGGCGGCGAAGAAAAAGGGATAGCAGCGTGGCGCGCAGGATCACCGGTAGAAGCCACGGCGATCCGCGCACCGCCGACACGAGGGCCAAAGTCAAGGACGACTACAGGCCCTCGCGTGACGAAATCCTGCGCTACATCGCCGAGAACCCCGACCGCGCGGGAAAACGCGACATCGCAAAGGCGTTTGCCTTGCGCGGCGACGACCGCATCTGGCTGAAGGACATTCTGCGCGACCTGCAGGACGAAGGCATCCTGACCAAGGAGCGCAAGCGGCTGGCCCGTGTCGGCGCCCTGCCCCATGTCGCCGTGCTCGACATTTTCGGTCGCGACGGCGACGGTATTCTGCTGGCGCATCCGGCGGAGGCCGTCGGCACCGGCGAACCGCCGGTGATCTCGATCCGCGTCTCCCGCGGCGGCAATGGCCCGCAGCCTGGCATTGGCGACCGTGTGCTGGCCAAGACCTTCCCGACCGACGAGGCGACCGGGCCTGCCTATACGGGCCGCGTAATGAAGATTTTCGAGAAGCGGACAGATGCCGTGCTGGGCGTCTTCCGGATCCTGAGGGACGGCACCTTCCGCATCGAGCCGGTCGAACGTCGCCAGCCCGAACTGATCGTCGACAAGGAATTCCAGAACGGCGCCAGGAACGGCGACCTTGTCGAGGTCGAGCCCGCGCGGGCCTCCCGGTATGGTTTGCCGCGCGCAAAAGTGCTGGCGGTGCTGGGCTCGCTGACCAGCGAAAAGGCGGTCTCGATGATCGCCATCCACGCGCACGACATTCCGCATATCTTCCCGGCCGACGTCATCGCCGAATCGGAGGCTGTAAAGCCGGCGACGCTTGCTCACCGCGAGGACTGGCGCGACCTGCCGCTGGTGACCATCGACCCGGCCGACGCCAAGGACCATGACGACGCCGTCTTCGCCACGCCCGACCTCGATGAGAAGAACCCCGGCGGCGTGATCGCCACAGTGGCGATCGCCGATGTTGCGGCCTATGTCCGCTATGGCACCGCACTCGATCGCGAGGCGCTGAAACGCGGCAATTCTGTCTATTTCCCCGACCGCGTCGTGCCGATGCTGCCAGAGCGCATCTCCAACGACCTGTGCTCGCTGCGCGAAGGCCAGGACCGTCCCGCGCTTGCCGTGCGCATGATTTTTGCCGCCGATGGCCGCAAGCTGCGTCACACCTTCCACCGCGTCATGATGAAATCGGCGGCAAAGCTCGCCTATCCGCAGGCCCAGGCCGCGATAGACGGCCTTCCTGACGACAAGACCGGCCCGATCCTCGATACGGTGCTGAAGCCGCTGTGGGACGCCTACGCCATCCTCAAGCGCGGCCGCGATGGCCGCCAGCCGCTCGAGCTTGATCTGCCGGAGCGCAAGATCCTGCTCAAGCCGGACGGCACCGTCGACCGCGTCATCGTCCCGGAGCGGCTCGACGCCCACAAGCTGATCGAAGAATTCATGATCCAGGCCAATGTCGCCGCCGCCGAAACGCTGGAAGCGAAGAAGCAGGCGCTGGTCTACCGCGTCCACGATGCGCCGTCGCTGGCCAAGCAGGAATCGCTGCGCGAGTTCCTGCAGACGCTCGGCCTGTCGCTGGCGCGTGGCGCGCAGATGCGGCCCGCCCAGTTCAACGGCATTCTCGAGCGCGTGCGTGGCGCCGACAATGAGGGGCTAGTCAACGAAGTGGTGCTGCGCTCGCAGAGTCAGGCCGAATATTCGCCCAAGAACATCGGCCATTTCGGCCTCAACCTGAAGCGCTACGCGCATTTCACCTCCCCGATCCGTCGCTATGCCGATCTGATCGTGCATCGCGGGCTGATTGCCGCACTTGAGCTCGGCCCCGGCGGGCTGACGCAGGACGAAGAGACGCGGCTGGAAGACGTCGCGGTGCTGATCTCGGGCACCGAGCGCCGCGCCATGGCGGCCGAGCGCGACACCGTCGACCGGCTGATCGCCGCCTACCTCGCCGAGCGCATCGACGACCGCTTCGACGCCCGCATTTCGGGCGTCACCAAATCGGGATTATTTGTCCAATTGCCGCAGTTTGGCGCAGATGGCTTCATCCCGGTGTCAAGTCTGGATGGCGATTACTATATATATGACGAAACCGCGCGATCGCTGTTCGGAGAACGCACCGGCAAGGGCTATCAGCTTGCCGACCGCGTCGAGGTTCGCCTGATCGAGGTGGCGCCTATGGCCGGCGCGATGCGTTTCGAGATGCTGACCGACCCGAAGCCCCTGCCCGGCTCCAAACGGTCGTTTCACAAGGCAAAAGGCCGCGCCCGCGCGTCGCAATCGCGCCCGGGGTCGCGCGGCAGGAGACGATAATGGCAAGCGAAATGGGAATCCAGAAGCAGGTTTTCGGCGGCGAACATCATTCGGGCCGAGTCGCCCGCCCGCTGTGGACGGCGATGAAGCGCGGCGCCCTTGGCCGCTGCCCGCATTGCGGAGAAGGCAGGTTGTTCGCCGGCTTCACCAAAAGCGTCGACAAATGCGCCGCGTGCGGTGAGGAGTTCCACCACCACCGCGCCGACGACCTGCCCGCTTATCTCGTCATCGTCATCGTCGGCCACATCGTTCTCGGCGCCTTCATGGGCGTCGAGGCGACGTCGACGCTCTCCATGTGGCAGCACATCGCCATTTGGGTGCCGTTGACCATCGTGCTGTCGGTCGCTCTGCTGCAACCGGTGAAGGGCGCCGTCATCGGACTGCAATGGGCGCTCTATATGCACGGCTTCGGCGGCGAAAAAGACGGCACCGAGCCGCATCCCGGAACCTAGTTTGCGTCAGGGCAATGTCGCCTGGCGCAACATGCCGACCGTGAAAGGCCACTTTCGTTTGCCAGAAGTTTCCGCTAGGTCCTGCGCATGGAAGGTATGACCAAGGCGGAAGTCAGCAGGATGGACCGTGGCGCAGCCGCCCACAGCGGCCTGCCCATACGCCCGCGCGATGCCGCCACCCTGATCCTGCTCGACCGCGAGGGCGACGAGATTCTGGTGCTGATGGGCCGGCGCCATGCAGGCCACGCCTTCATGCCCGGCAAGTTCGTCTTTCCCGGCGGCCGCACCGATTCGGCCGACAGCCGCATTGCCGTTGCCACCCCATTGCTTCCGGAGGAAGAAGCCAGGCTGACCGCCGGCGTCGGCCGCATCAGCCCGTCGCGGGCCCGTGCCATCGCGCTCTCGGCCATCCGCGAGACTTATGAGGAAGCCGGCCTGCTCATCGGCCGCAAAGGCTCGTTCGCAACCGACAAACGCGACTGGCAGGGCTTTGTCGAGCACGGCGTCCAGCCTTCGCTGGCGCCGCTGCGCTTCATTGCCCGCGCCATCACCCCGCCCAATCGCGTGCGTCGTTTCGACACCCGCTTCTTCAGCGCCTGGCGCAGCGATGTCGCCGTGGAACTGCCGGGTGGCGGCCCGACCAATGAGCTGGAAGAACTGGTCTGGCTGCCGCTCGCCAAGGCCAGAGAGGCCGATATCCCCGACATCACCCGAACGATCTTGCAGGAGCTGGAGACGCGGCTTGCCGGCGATCCGCGCCTGCGACCCGGTGGGTCCGTGCCGTTCTACCGGCTTGTCCGCAACCGCTTCGTTCGCGAAATTCTTTAGAGCAATTCCAGGAAACGTGTGACGCGGTTTTCCGTCCGGAATTACGCAATATCAAACAGACAGAGTATTCAGGCATCACATGACGGTCGATACCCAGCAAGAGGGCGACGAGCGCGTACATTGGCTACCGATGATCGCCGCGATCTCGTCGATCAGCGTCGTCGGCATCGCCATAGGCCTCGGCATGCCGCTGCTCAGCGTTATTCTCGAGAGCCGCGGCCACTCGGCATCGATGATCGGCCTCAACACCGCGGTCGCCGGCCTCGCCTCGATCGCCGGCGCCCCGCTGGCCACGCCGCTGGCGATGCGCTTCGGCGTCGCCTGGACGATGATCGCCATGATCGCCGCCGGCGCGCTCGCCTTTGTCGGCTTCCACTTCGCGCCGGACTTCTGGATGTGGTTCCCACTACGCATCGTGCTGCACATCGCGCTGACGGTGCTGTTCATCCTGTCGGAATTCTGGATCAGCACCTCGGCGCCGCCGCGTCGGCGCGGCCTGGTGCTCGGCATCTACGCCACCGTGCTGTCGCTCGGCTTCGCCGCCGGGCCATGGATCTTCGCCCATATCGGCAGCACCGGCTTCTTGCCGTTTGGCGTCATCATCGTCCTGGTCGCGCTGGCCGCAATCCCGGTGCTGGCCGCACGGAATGAAAGTCCCACAATCGTGGTTGACGGCGAAACCAGCAACTTCCTGCGCTACATCTGGCTGGTGCCGACAGCGACCGCCGCCGTGCTGGTGTTCGGCGCTGTCGAGACCGGCGGCTTTGCGCTGTTCCCCGTCTATGGCAACCGCATCGGCTATTCCGAGGCGGATGCAGCCCTCCTGCTCACCATGATCGGCCTCGGCAACGTGCTGTTGCAGATCCCTATCGGCATGATCAGCGACCGCGTCTCAGACCGCCGCTATCTGCTTTTGGCCTGCGCCACGGTCGGACTTGCCGGCACCATCTTCATGCCGTTCTTCGCCGGCAATTGGCACCTGATGGCGACGCTTCTGTTCGTCTGGGGCGGCGTGGTGGCCGCCATGTACACGATCGGCCTTGCCCATCTGGGCTCGCAGCTCTCCGGCCATGAACTGGCCTCGGCCAACGCCGCCTTCGTGCTCTGCTACGGCGTCGGCATGGTGCTTGGCCCGCAGGCGATCGGCATCGGCATGGATGCCTTCGGGCCCTCCGGCTTCGGCTGGTCGCTCGGCCTGTTCTTTGCCGCCTATATCGCCTTGGTCAGCGCCAGGCTGGTCCGCAAGATCTGGTAGCCTGTCCGTCGCCAGCCTGCGCAATCCTGACGGGATGTCGCCGCTGCTGACAGAACCGTGTCAGGAGACCTCAGCTAAAAGGGTGTCCCAAAAAACCCGAGTTTGAGGATACGGCGATGATCGACAGCGGCTTTGAAACCACATCTCTGCGCATGACGCTTCTGCTGCTTGTCAGCTTCCAGGCACCGGCAGCCGATGTCGACCGCATCATGGACGCCGTGGTCGCGATCGCGCCGCTGGCAATGGGCAAATACGACCGCAACGCCTATCAAACGGCGCACGGCATCGAACGCTACCGACCGCTGGAAGGTGCAGCCGCCGGCGTCGAAACCGAACTGCGCCGCCGCCCCGGCACCGTCGAGGTCTCGTTCGAGTTGCCCGATGACCAGGTGCTCGCCGCCCGCGTCGTCGAGGCGATTTTCCAGGCGCATTCCTACCAGGAGCCGGTGATCCGCATCCAGCCGATCCTCGCCAGCCGCTCCAAGGGCCTGGACGACCGCGCCAATCCGAATCGCTGGTGGAACACCACCGGGGACTGGAAGAAAGCGCTTCCAGTTAAGGAAGAAGCCTAGAAATCCGGCCCCGCTGAGGGGAAGCACCGGCCTTACCTTCTCCGTTGTGAGGTGAGAAGCGGTCCGTAGCGGACGAAAAGCCAATTGCGTGGTTTTTCGAGATTCGAATGCCCTGAGCCTGCGAAGAGTTGGGCGCGGGTGACCAATCCACCCTGCCGAACCAGCGCCGCTTCGCAGCGTCGCGGCATTCGCCGGCCTATAGCCATGCTGTCCGTCTCATCCTCAGCCTCCATCGGGCCGATGATAAAACCGGACAACTCATGTGCTACCTAATCCGGACAACTCATGTGCTTACGACACAGGCAAGGCGTCGGGCTTGACTTTCCGGGCACGTTCTTTATGTGTCGCGCCAAGTTTCCCGCGTCCGGGTGTTTTCCCCCGCTCCAGCGGCCAAAACCCCACGAACATAACGGACTGATACAATGGCCAAAGCCGCAAACATCAAGATCAAGCTTCTGTCGACCGCCGACACCGGTTTCTTCTACGTGACCAGCAAGAACAGCCGTACCAAGACCGACAAGCTGTCGTTCCGCAAATACGACCCGGTCGCCAAGAAGCATGTCGAGTTCAAGGAAACCAAGATCAAGTAATCTGGTTTTCATACGCTCTGTCAAAAGCGCCGCCCCTTCGGGCGGCGTTTTTGATTCAAGGCCCCGAAAGCCAGAACCCTCCGCTGTTTGGCGCGAAGTGCTCATCTCATTTTTTGGCAAAAAAGGGGGCCGGTCGGCGTATGGCAGCGGTACGAGGAGGCCACTATGTGCCAGCGCCGGCCGGCCGACCCCACGGACCCAGGAGATGCGGCGGACCTGAGCATCATGGGGTATTCGGCGAAGCGATGCGGCTGTCTACCCTCGTGCCCGCATCGCCCTTGTTCTTGCACCGCACATTTGCGCAACAATGTTTGAAAATCAATAGTTTCTTAACCAAGCCTGCCGAATCGCTTGGATTAAGGTAAATTCCTAACCCTGTCCGATTGACTGCATAATCGGTGTTCTAGCCTACGCTGCCTTGGCGACGACCCGGTTGCGGCCGCCACTTTTGGCTTCGTAGAGCGCCACGTCGGCACGTTTCATCAAAGCCGCGACCGTGTCCGCGCCCTTCAGAACCGATGACACGCCGACGCTGACCGTGACTTCGATCGCCTTGCCTTCAGGGCCGATGGCAAAGGGCAGCTGGGCGATTTCGGCGCGAATGCGCTCGGCAACCTTCTCCGCCACCGCGCCGTCCGTGTCCGGCATCACAACGACGAATTCCTCGCCGCCGAAGCGGCAGGCAAGGTCGATGCCCCTGACGTTCTTGCGCAGCCGCCTTGCGAACTCGCGCAGCACATCGTCGCCGCCGTCATGGCCATGCGAGTCATTGACGGTCTTGAAGCGGTCGAGATCGGTGATCATCACAGACAGAGGCCGCCGCCGCGCCACGGCGCGGTCGAACAGCGTCTGCAAATGGCTGTCGAGGTAGCGGCGGTTGTGCAGCCCGGTCAATGCGTCGGTCACCGCCATCTCTATGGTCTGGGCGACGCTGGCGCGCAGCTGGTCATTGTAGCGCTTGCGGCGCACCTGCGTGCGCAGCCGCGCCGTCAGCTCCTGCTGGTCGATCGGCCGCATCAGATAGTCGTTGATGCCGAGTTCGAGGCCTCTGATGATGCGGCCCTCCTCGCCTTCGTCGGCAATCAGGATGATCGGCAGGAAGCGGGTGCGGTCGAGCGAACGCAATTGCGAACACAACCGCAGCGGATCGAAATCGGTAAAACCGGTCGAGATCAGCACGCACTCATAGGGCGCCTCGGCGGCCTGGAAGAAGCCGGCATGCGGATCGGTGGCAATGTCGAGCTCGGCGCTGCCGCGCAGCATGTTCTGGATGCGCTCAACCGACGATTTGCGCTCGTCGATCAACAGCACCTTCGGCGTGGCGTCCTCCGACGCGAAGCTGCGGCTCAACAGCGCCTCGATGCCGATGTTGCGGGTGGTCGATGCGCGCAGCCGCAGCTCGTCGGTCAGCGACTTCAGCCTGACCAGGCTCTTCACCCGCGTCATCAGTTGCAGATCGTTGACCGGCTTGGTGAGAAAGTCGTCGGCGCCTGCCTCGAGGCCGCGCACCCGGTCGGCAACATGGCCCAGCGCGGTCACCATGACCACCGGTATATGCGCGGTCGCCGGATCGCTTTTCAGCCGCTTGCAGACCTCGAACCCGTCCATGCCGGGCATCATCACGTCGAGCAGCACGACATCGACCTTGCCGTTTTCGCAGGTCTCGATCGCGTCCGGCCCGTTGGAGGCCGTCAACACCTCGAAATATTCGGCCAGCAGCCGAACCTCGAGAAGTTTGACATTGGCAGGGATGTCGTCGACGACGAGGATCCGCGCGGTCATGTCACAAGGCTCCGGCTGAAGGCATCAGGCATCACCGAGATAGGATTTGATGGTCTCGATGAAACGCGGCACCGAGATCGGCTTGGAGATGTAGGCCTCGCAACCGCCCTGGCGAATGCGTTCCTCGTCGCCCTTCATGGCGAAGGCGGTGACGGCGATGACCGGAATGGAATGGAGGTCGTCGTCCTCCTTCAGCCATTTCGTCACTTCCAGCCCCGACACTTCTGGCAGCTGGATGTCCATCAGGATCAGGTCGGGCCTGTGCTGGCGCGCCAGATCGAGCGCCTCGAGCCCGTTGCGCGTGCGCACCGTTTCATAACCGCTGGCTTCGATGAGGTCGCGAAAGAGCTTCATATTGAGCTCGTTGTCCTCGACGATCATGACCTTCTTAGGCATCGATTTCCCGTCCCGGCCAGGCTTCTGCCCGAAGCCCTGCCGCTATGCGCCCTTGTCGAAGCACACCAAACTCTCGCTCACTCTTAAGGCAATATGATTGACGAAATGGAAACCCGAAGCGGCAAAAGCCATTCGGATTCCACCTCGAAAACCACATTGGATCGGGGCTGTGGCTTGCCGCAGGCGACGCTTGCGATTACTGCGGAAAAGAGACTCATTTCCGCAACGAGAAAGTAGTGATGGCAAACGCAGCGTCAATGCGCGAGGAAGCGGAAACCATTGCCGTGAAGGCACTGGGCTTCGTCGCCGCCGACCCCGAACTCCTGCCGCGCTTCCTGGCCATCACCGGCATCGAGGCGTCCGCCATCCGCCGCGCCGCGGCCGAACCGGGATTCCTTGCCGGCGTGCTGCAGTTCATCCTCGCCCACGAGCCGACCTTGCTGCGCTTTGCCGAGGAAACCGGCACCCCGCCTGCCTCAGTCGGCAAGGCTTTGCGCGCGCTGCCTCTTGGCGGCGACGACCATGAGCATTCGTAATGAGCGACGATCCCGAGACGGCACGCCAGATCGCCGAACTTGCAGCCGACGACCGGCCTCTGCTGATCCTCGACGTCGACGATGTCGTGCTCGAATTCATCCGGCCGTTTCCGCATTTCCTGAAATCGCGCGGCTTCGGCCTGACGCTGGCCTCGTTCCGTCTCACCGGCAACATTGCCGAAACGGCGAGCGGCCGGCTGATCGAACAGCCGGAGGTGACGGCACTTCTCGGAGATTTCTTCGATACGCAGGCCGACTGGCAGAGCGTCACCGATGGTGCCGAACAAGCGCTTGCCAGCCTTGGCGACCGCGCCGAGATCGTCCTTTTGACCGCCATGCCGCACCGGCATCGCGCTGCGCGCCGCGCCCATCTCGATGCGCTCGGGCTGCCCTATCCGCTGTTGACCACCGAGATGGCCAAGGGACCCGCGGTGGCCAAATTGCGTGGTAGCAGAGGCCGGCCGGTAGCCTTTGTCGACGACCAGCCCGCCAACCTCATCTCGGCACGCAACTCGGTTGCCGACGCCCATCTCTTCCACCTGATGGCCGACAATTCGCTGCGCGCCTTCTTGCCGCCGGTGCCGGACGACATCATCTCCGTCGAGGACTGGCACGAGGCCGCGCCGAAGATCGCGAGCGCGCTCGGGCTTTAAGCCCAAGCGCCTCCAAGCTTGGCGATCAAGGCTGCAGCTTCGCCCCTGCTCCGCCATTGTTGCCCTCGCCAGGGATCGCATCCTGATCGGTGTTGTCTTCCACGACCGGATCCGGCCCCTTCAGCATGGCGCCGTTGACCGTCACCGACCCATCGTGCCTGGCGTTGATCACCCATTCGATACGGCCGTCCGGCAGCGTCTTGGCAAATCCCTTGATGGCCAAGGCGCCGGTAAAAGCCTGTGAGGCCTGCGGGTCGGTCTTCGCCGCCTCCTGCAGGCTTGCCACGATCTTGTCGTAGCCGGTCACGTCGATTGTCACGTTGGCATCGGGCTTCTCGCCATCGGGAAACGTCATATCGCCCTCCAGCCCGATTTCGGCACCGCCGCCCTTGACCGTGCTGTGGCCGATGAGGATCTTGGGGCCGTTCGCCAGAAAATCTTTCTTCAGGCCGTCGCCGAAATCCGCCGAAAGCGGCGGGTTGTTGTTGAGATCGAAGGCCTCGATAGCCTTCTTGGCCATTGTGTCGAGATCGATGTTGGCCCCACCGAAATTGAGGTCGATGTCGGTGGGCAACAGCGCGACGCTCCAGGCTGGAACAAGATTTTGCGGTATCGAGAGCCCAGACGCTTTGATCCCGTAGCTGATCGTTCCGTTGCGCGAGACACCGTCCATGCCGAAGGCGATGCCGAGTGTTGCTGCGCCGAAACTGCCGATCGGGCTGCCGACGCTGAAATCCTTGAGACTGTAAGCCCCATCAATCCGCTCCCATATCGGCAGCGCGGTCAGAAGATGCGACTTGAGCTCCGCCTGATTGGCTTTCAGTTTCGCCTCGTCCTCATTGGCCACGGCGAAAGCCAACAGGTCCAGAATAGGCTTCGTGCGCAGCCCCTTGCCTTTCGCGTCGACCGAAAATTCGGGCGACTTGACCGTCAGCGGGATTTTCTGCCCGCTGTTGGGGTTGTCGATCGTGATGACCTCTGCAAAATCGGCAATCGTCTGAACCATGCTAAAATCGACACCGCCATTTGCGCCCTTGGTAGCGCTCATTGTGGCGGTTCCAGCACCAGAACTCATCTCCGTGCGCTGCCTGGCGTCCTGCGACGTCATATTCATGCCTTCAAGTGACGACGTGGCGCTGCTGAAAGCCGCCAACTCGGGATGGTAGACACCAACGAACTTCCCGCCCTTGATAGACATCTTCATGCTTTGCGGCCCCTGAGGGCCGTTGAACTCCATCGACCCTTCCGGCGCCAGATTGCCTGAGACATCCCACGCGCCATCGCTGCGTGGTTTGGTCAACAGCGTATAAGGGGTGAGATCGAGCTTCAGGCCATCCTGTTTTGCCAAGAGTTCCACGACGGGCTTGAAATCGAATGCGAGCTTGTAGGCGTCGCCTTCGACCGAGACCTTCAGAAATCCGATCTCGAACGGCTTCTTGCTGAAATAGCGCGCCAGATTGTCGGTAAGCTGCTTGGCGCCCTCGCTGTCGACCGTCTGCCCAAGCGCCGGCGCACTGCAGGCTAGAAGCAAAGCGAATGGCAAAACGCGCTTCATATCGATCCTCCACTTTATTGCAGTCGTCAAAACCGCTTCTACCACTGGTAGGAAAATACCATCACAGCCGCAAGACAAGACCTATGGATTGCTGCCGCCTACAACAACAGCCGCATCAGCGGCCGTCCGGCCTTGCGTTCGACAAGCCGCTCGAAGCCGGCCTTTTCGAACACACGCGACGAGCCGACGAACAGCCCGATCGAACGCGAATCGCGCGACACGTCGATCGGACACGCCTCGACCAGCCGCGCCTTGTTCTGGCGGGCAAAAGCGATGCCGCCCTCGACCAGGCGGTGGCTGACGCCCCGGCCGCGCGCGCTGGCGCGGATGAAGAAGCAGGAGATGGCCCAGACGCCGGGATCTACGGCGTCGGTTGGATCGACCGGCGCCGAGCCCCGGCCCCGATTGTTCCATTCGGGCACGTCGGCGCGTGGACCGATCTGCATCCAGCCGACCGCCTGGCCGTCCTCGAAGGCCAAAAGCCCCGGCGGCGGCCCGGCCTCGATACGCACCTTGATATGATCCTTGTTGCGCTGCTTGTCGCTGGCCCGCCGGACCGCCGGCGCCATCCGGAAATGCGTGCACCAGCAGCCGTAACAGGCGCCCTGCTTGCCGAAAAGATCCTCGAAATCCGCCCATAGGTCAGGCGCCAGCGGCGCTATGGTGGTGCTCATGAGTTCTCTCCCGGCTAACCGCTTGTGGCGGCTTCCGTCCTGACGTACCATTGCATCTGTTCTCTTTATGTTCGCAGCGATGGCGGCCCCTGTCAACAATCCCGAGCACGGTTTTTGCCGCGACTGCCTGACCTTTCAGCGCAGCGATACCAGGCGCTGTGAGCGTTGCGGCAGCCCTCGACTCACCCGCCATCCCGAGCTCTACCAGCTGCATCTGGCGCATATCGATTGCGACGCCTTCTATGCGGCGATCGAAAAGCGCGACAATCCGGCGCTGAAGGACAAGCCTCTGATCATCGGCGGCGGCAAGCGCGGCGTCGTCTCCACCGCCTGCTACATCGCCCGCATCAAGGGGGTGCGCTCGGCAATGCCGATGTTCAAGGCGCTCGAAGCCTGTCCGGAAGCGGTCGTCATCCCGCCCAATATGGAGAAATACGTCCGCGTCGGCCGCGATGTCCGCGCGCTGATGCAGGCGCTCACGCCGCTGGTCGAACCGCTCTCCATCGATGAGGCGTTTCTCGACCTCGCCGGCACCGAGCGCCTGCACGGCATGCCGCCGGCGGTGGTGCTGGCGCGCTTTGCGCAGACCGTCGAAAAGGAAATCGGCATCACCGTTTCGGCCGGCCTTTCCTACTGCAAGTTCCTGGCCAAGGTTGCCTCCGATTTCCGCAAGCCGCGCGGCTTTTCGGTGATCGGCGAAGCCGAGGCGCTGGGTTTCCTGGCCGAACAGCCAGTGACGCTGATCTGGGGCGTAGGCAAGGCTTTTGCCGCAACGCTCGAACGCGACGGCATCCGCAGCATCGCCCAGTTGCAGCGCATGGAGCGCGCCGATCTTATGCGCCGCTATGGCGTGATGGGCACCCGGCTCTACCATCTCTCGCGCGGCCAGGACGACCGCCGTGTTGATCCCGACCAGGATGCGAAAAGTGTGTCGGCCGAAACCACTTTCGACACCGACATAGCTGAAATGGGCGAACTGGTTCCAGTGCTGAGGGGATTGTCGGAAAAGGTCTCGGCGCGGCTGAAGAAGTCAGGCATTGCCGGGCGCACCGTGGTGCTGAAGCTGAAGACGCAGGATTTCAAGCTGCGCACCCGCAACCGCCAGCTCGGCGACCCGACAAGGCTGGCCGACCGTATTTTCCAGACCGGGCTCGACCTTTTGCGCAAGGAGGCGGACGGGACAAAGTACCGGCTGCTCGGCATCGGTCTCAGCGATCTCTCGGATGACGAGAAGGCCGATCCGCCCGATCTCGTCGACGTCGGCTCGCGCAAGCGCGCCATGGCCGAAAGCGCCATCGATACGCTGCGCGACAAGTTCGGCAAGAAGGCGGTGGAAACCGGCTACACCTTCGGTAAAGGCCGCAACGCCAACCCGCCGGAGCCGATCGAGGAGTGAGACGGCTTAGATACGCTTGAGATCGATGCGGCTCGTCACCACGTTCTTGCCGGTTTTCGGATCGACGTCGGTAACGGTCAACCGCATTCCGTCGCCGCTGGTTTTCTCGACCGTCAACCACGCCTTGCGATCGCCATTGACCTCCGCCGCCCAGCGAATGCAGAGACTGATCGCGTTCCCGGAACGGCTGCCGGCGAGCTGTGCCGGCCCGGTGCGCGACCCGACATAGACGCCAGTATACTTCGCCCCGCGGGCCTTCAGATTGGCGCTGATGGCGCGCGTCACCACGACAAGACCACGGCAATTGCCGTCAAGCGACAATGAACTCGAGGTCGCGTCGGAATTGAAGGTGCAGGACACATTCACCCTCGGTGCGTCGGTGGTGACCTTGACTGTCCCCTTGCCGGAGAAATTCCCTTGCAAGGAGCTGAGAAAATTCGCCTCGTCGGCATCGGCCGTGGCGCTTGCAGTTAGCAGGCAGCCGGCTAGCAGAAACCGCGCGAATGATTTCATCGGAATCTCTCCCCCGTTGATGTTGAAGAAACGATGCGTCCAGCAATTGGCCAATACCGGGAACCAACGCCTGCCGTTGCGTCAGGTTCCACTTCCAGCATGGCTGTTTTGCAACGGGTCTGGCCCAGTCGAATGCGTCGCCTAACGGTTGCGATAGAAGTCCCGGCTTGCGACATAGCGCCTATGGCACCTTCCCCATCGATCCCCAAAGCCGCGTTCTGGATGGCGCTGTCCATCGCCTCGTTTCTGGCGATGTCAGTCGCCGGCCGCGCAACCACCGCCGAGCTCAACGTCTTCCAGGTGCTGGAACTGCGCTCGGTGATCGGCTTCTTCATCCTGTTGCCGCTGGTGATGATGAGCGGCGGATTCGCTGCAATGCGCACGCAGCGCCCGTTGGCCCATATCGCTCGCAATGTCATCCACTATACGGGCCAGGCCGCATGGCTCTATGCGCTGACGCTGATCCCGCTTGCGGTGCTCATATCGGTCGAATTCACCACGCCGATCTGGACCGCGATCCTGGCGGTGGCGTTTCTTGGCGAAAGGCTCTCCCGCCCGAAAATTGCGGCGGTCGTGCTTGGCCTGATCGGCGTGGTGGTCATCGTTCGCCCCGGCGTCGGCTCCATGGATCCGGGTCACCTCGTCGTTCTCGGCGCGGCCGTGTGCTTTGGCGTATCGGTGGTGTTGGTCAAGTCGCTGACCCGCACGGACAGTGTCGTGCGCATCATCTTCTGGATGCTGATCATCCAGTCGGTGGTCGGCCTGATCCCGGCGCTTTATGAATGGCGCAACCCACCGCTCGAACTCTGGCCATGGATCCTGCTGATTGCCTTCACCGGCATGTCGTCGCATTTCTGCATGGCGCGTGCCCTCACCTATGCCGACGCTACGGTGATTTCACCGATGGATTTCCTGCGCGTGCCACTGTCGGCGCTGATCGGCTGGCTGCTCTACAGCGAACAGATCGACATCTTTACAGCCGGCGGCGCCCTGCTGATCCTGATGGGCAACCTGCTCAACCTGCAGCGCAAGGCGCCAAAGCCGGCCGAGGTCGCGGCCTCGTAGCGGTCGGTCAATTCCCCTCATCCGGTATGTTGAGAAGATGCCCGCAGGCCTTGCAGTGCACGGCGTCCGGCTCATGCCGTTGCAGTCCGCACTGCGGACAGGGAAAGAACACCTTGGCGGGTCGAAAAATCGCCGTCGCCAGTCTGACGAACAGCGAGATGCCGATGATCATGGTGGCGATCGCGGTCAGCTTGCCGGCGATCCCCGGCAGCACGATGTCGCCGAAACCGGTCGTCGTCACCGTGGCGACGGTAAAATACAGCGCATCGATATAGTTCTCGAGGCCGGCGCCGGTGCGAAAGAAGAAGGTGTAGACGAAGCCGGTGATGACGAACAGGAACGTCAACAGGTTGATGACCGCGTGGCTCGCCTCGCGCCAGGGCCTTAAGCCACGCATTTCGAAATGCTGCCACAGCGAACCGCTGCGCGACAGCGACCACAGCCGCAGGATGCGCAGGAACGCCAGATTTGCCAGCGCCGTCGGCATCAGCAGCGTCAGAAGGATGAAGACATCGACCCAGGATGTCGGCTGTTTCATCAGCCGCAGCATGTCGTTGGAGGCTAACAGCCGGGCAATCAGGTCGGCGGCGACCAATGCGGCGACGGTATAGTCGAGCCACAGGAATGACGGCTTGTCCTGGAGCACCGGCGTGGCAACGAAGAAGGCGATGATGGCGAGGTCGATGATGACCGCCACCAGTTGAAACCGGAACGCCGCCGGCGTGCGTCCGTGATAGAGCTTGCGCAGCCTGTCACGCAGCCGCGCGATGGCAGAGCTTTGCTGCGATCCGTCCTTCTCGGCTGCTTTCATCACCAAGTGCGTAACGGTCCCAGGCGGGGCCGTCTAGAGCATGATCCCAAAAAGTGGGTGCCGGTTTTTGGAAAAGATCACGTTCCAACAAAGGGTTAGATCATGATGAGATTTCAACCGAATCTCATCATGATCTAATGGCCCCGGTGATCCTCAGCCCTCCACCACCTTGCCGTCCGGCCCGACGAGGCGCCAGGCCGAGGCGGTGTCGTAGACGAACCGCTCCTCCGCAATCCGGTCACCACGCCAGCGCTGCAGGGCCACCTCTTCCAGCCGGCGCACGGTGCCGGCCTTGTCGACACGGTCGAAGGTCCAGCGGATGGCGACATTGTCGCCATCGACCAGGAATGTCTGGACAGGATGGGTGTGCATCTTCTCGATCCGGTCGAGTGCTGCCTGCTCATGCGCCATCAGTGTTTCCTTGCCGCGCCGCGGGACGCCGAGATTTTCCTGCATGGTGGCATCGTCATGGTAGAAGTCGGCGATCGCTTTGACGTGGCTGCCTTCGACCACCTCCTTGAGGAAGGCTTCGACGCGTTCGCGGCTGGGCATGATTGTGCGTTCCTTTGAAGTTTCTGCTCAACGCATGTGGTTCAAAGGAAGGTCAGGTCAACCACGCCCCGCACGCTGGCCCTATCGGCTGCAATGTCAGGCCCAGAGCATCTTTATGCCGTCATGCACTGGCCGACGTCGATGCGATTGCCGTGTATATCAGCGCAGCCTAGACGAGCTCGACTTCGACCACACCCGGCACCGCGCGCATGGCCGACGCGATCTGCGGCGAGATGCGGTAGCGGTTGGGCAATTCGATCTCGATCTCGCCCTGCGCCTCTTCTTTGATGACGATAATGCTTACCTGACTTTCCCCACGCTGGGTAAGCTGCGATTGAATCGCCGACGCAGGCCCGTCATTTCGAACGAAGATGCGCAGCGCCTTCTGGATACGGCTGGCCTCATCCTCCAGCGACTGCACCGTCTGGATGCGCAGATTGACCCCTTCGGGCCTATCCTCGGCCGAAACGGTGATCACCACCGAACGTCCGGGCTCGAGCAGGTCGCGATACTGCGCCAACCCTTCCGAAAACAGCACGGCTTCATATTGGCCAGATGTGTCGGAAAAGGCGATGACGCCCATCTTGTTGCCGGTTCGGGTCTTGCGCTCCTGCTTGGTGGTGACGGTGCCGGCGAGCCGGCCCGCGGCGGCACCGCGTTTGACCGCAGCCGAGAACTCGCCCCAGTTTTGCACCCGCATCTTCTGCAGGGCCGCCTTGTACTCGTCGAGCGGATGCGCCGAAAGATAGAAGCCGACGACCTGGAATTCACGGTGCAGCCGGTCGGCGGCAAGCCACGGATCGGTCTGCGGCAAATTGAGCGCCTGCTGCTGCGCGCCGAGCGACGCGCCGAAAATGTCGTGCTGGCCCGAAATGGCATTCTGCTGCGCCAGCGAAGCCAGCCCCATCATCCGTTCGACGCCGGCCATCATCTGGGCGCGGTCGTGGCCGAAGCAGTCGAGCGCGCCGGCCATGATCAGGCTTTCGAAGACGCGCTTGCCGACGATCTTGGGATCGACCCTTTCACAGAAATCGGCGAGATTCTTGAACGGCTTTTCGCCGCGCATGGCGACGATGTGCTCGACCGCAGCGTCACCGACGCCCTTGAGGGCCGCCAGCGAATAGTAAATGCGGTTCTCGCCGACCTCGAAATTGCGGAAGCTGGTCATCACTGACGGCGCCACCACCTCGATGCCGAGACGCAGCGCATCCTGGCGGAAATCGGCGAGTTTGTCGGTATTGCCCATGTCGAGCGTCATCGACGCCGCCAGGAACTCGACGGGATAATGCGCCTTGAGATAGGCGGTCTGGTAGGACACGACGGCGTAGGCGGCCGCGTGCGATTTGTTGAAGCCGTAGTCGGCGAACTTGGCCAGAAGGTCGAAGATGAAGTCGGCCTGCGGCTTGCCGACGCCGCGTTCGACCGCACCTGTGACGAAGCGCTCGCGCTGCTTGTCCATTTCGGCGCGGATCTTCTTGCCCATGGCGCGGCGCAGCAGGTCGGCTTCGCCGAGCGAATAGCCCGACAGCTCCTGCGCGATCTGCATCACCTGTTCCTGGTAGACGATGACGCCTTGCGTCTCCTTCACCAGATGGTCGATCTTGGGATGGATCGATGCCATCTCCTCTTCGCCATGCTTTCTGGCGTTGTAGGTCGGGATGTTCTCCATCGGGCCGGGACGGTAGAGCGCCACCAGCGCGATGATGTCCTCGATGCAGTCGGGCCGCATGCCGATCAGCGCCTTGCGCATGCCGGCACTTTCCACCTGGAACACACCGACCACTTCGCCGCGCGACAGCATGGCGTAGGTTTCAGGATCGTCGAGCGGGATCGTCGCCAGGTCGATCTCGATGCCGCGCCGGCGGATCAGCTTCACCGCCGTCTCCAGCACCGTCAGCGTCTTCAGGCCGAGGAAGTCGAATTTTACCAGCCCGGCCTGCTCGACATATTTCATGTTGAACTGGGTGACCGGCATGTCGGAGCGCGGATCGCGGTACATCGGCACCAGTTCCGACAAGGGCCGGTCGCCGATCACGATGCCGGCGGCGTGCGTCGAAGCGTGGCGGTAGAGCCCTTCCAGCTTTTGCGCCATATCGAGCAGCGTCTGCACGATCGGCTCCTTCTCGGCCTCCTCGGCAAAGCGCGGCTCGTTGGCGATGGCATCCGCCAGCTTGACCGGATTGGCCGGGTTCTGCGGCACCATCTTGGAGAGCTTGTCGACTTGGCCGTAAGGCATTTGCAGCACGCGGCCGACGTCGCGCAGCACCGCGCGCGCCTGCAGCGTACCGAAGGTGATGATTTGTCCCACCTGGTCGCGGCCATATTTCTGCTGGACGTAGCGGATGACCTCTTCGCGCCGATCCTGGCAGAAGTCGATGTCGAAGTCGGGCATCGACACGCGGTCCGGATTGAGGAAGCGCTCGAACAGCAGCGAGAAGCGCAGCGGATCGATATCGGTGATGGTGGTGGAATAAGCGACCAGCGATCCGGCGCCCGAACCACGGCCCGGCCCGACCGGAATGCCTTGCGCCTTCGCCCATTTGATGAAGTCGGCCACGATCAGGAAGTAACCGGGAAATTTCATCTTCTCGATGATGGAGAGCTCGAAATCGAGCCGCTCGCGGTATTGTTCGACCGTGTAGCCGGCGGTGGGTCCATGCGCCGCCAGCCGGGTCTCCAGCCCCTCATGCGCCTGCCGGCGTAGCTCATCGGCCTCCGCTTTCAGCGCCACCTCATTGTCGGCGACATCGCCGCCGGTAAAGCGTGGCAGGATCGGATTGCGGGTCTTGGGATAATAGGAACAGCGCAGCGCGATCTCGACGGTGTTGTCGATCGCTTCCGGCAGGTCGGCGAACAGCCGCGCCATATCCGCCTGGCTGCGCAGGAAATTGTCCGAAGTCAGCCGGCGACGGTTGTCGGCGGCAACCACCGAACCCTCGGCAATGGCGATCAGAGCATCATGCGCGTCATAGTCGTCGCGGGCGGCGAAGAACGCCTCATTCGTGGCGACCAGCGGCAGATCATGGATATAGGCAAGGTCGACCGATGATTTCTCGATAGCGCGGTCATAACCGGAAACACGGTCCAGCTCGACATAGAGCCGGTCGCCGAACAGCGCCTTGAGTGCCAGCAGCCGCGTCTCGGCAAGATCTCGGCGATCCTCCTTCAGCGCCCGGCCGATCGGGCCGCGCGGCCCGCCGCTGAGGCAGATCAGGCCATCGCTATGGCCTTCCAGCATTGCTGACGTCAGATGCACGGGCTCGCCCGGCGGCGTCTCCAGATAGACCTGGCTGACCAGCCTGACGAGGTTGCTGTAGCCGGCCTCGGTGGCGGCGAGCAGCACCACGGCGTGCATCTCCGGACCATGGCGGCGGCGGTCGCGCTGCGCGTCGCTGGTCTCGCCGGAAAAGGCGAGATCGATCTGGCAACCGATAATCGGCTGGATGCCTTCCTTCACCGCCTTCTGGGCAAATTCCAGCGCGCCGAACAGATTGTTTGTGTCGGTGACTGCGATTGCCGGGCACTCGTCCTTGACTGCATGACCGACAACGGCGGCGACCTGCAAGGCGCCCTCGAGCAGCGAATACGCCGAATGCACGCGCAGATGGATGAACGGCCGCGCCGGCGCCTCCGGGCGCGCAGCAGCGAGCGCTGCTTCGCGCCTCAGGGGATCGCGTGGAAGTTTGTCATCCGCCATGATGTTTCAAATTGCTCGAAGGGCTTTGAGTCGATGGAGATGTATTGTCCCGGACCGGGCGATGCCAGTCCAGCACAAATGACCACCGACCACAGGCTTCTGTACCCAGCCGCACGGCTCAGAGATTGTTCGAAATTCGCTCTGGCGAGTCATAATGATGGTGGTTTCGAGAACCGGAGCGCAGCGGCCATTGCTCCGTGAGCACGGGAAGCGCAGAAACCACCTTCAGATGGCCGCCGGAGTAGAATTTCCAAACAATCTCTAGGCGAACTCCATGATCACCGCATCGACAGCCAGGCTGTCACCCGGCTTGGCGTTGAGCTTCGACACGACAAGATCGCGGTCGGCGCGCAGCACGTTTTCCATCTTCATCGCCTCGACCACGGCCAGCGTCTCGCCGGCCTTGACCTCCTGCCCCTCGGCAACCGCGATCGACACGACCAGGCCCGGCATCGGGCAAAGCAGCATCTTGGACGTGTCCGGCGCCACCTTCTCCGGCATCAGCCTTTCCAGCTCCGCCGTGCGCGGCAGCATGGCGCGCGCCGTCACCGACATGCCTTTCCAGGCAATGCGCAGGCCGTTCGGCGCCGGCCTGATCTGCGCCGTGACCTTGCGGGCACCGACAGTGCCGCGCCAGATGAGGTCGCCCGGCCGCCAGTCGGACGCCACGGTCAGCGCTTTGCCGCCATCGACCGACAGATCGATTTCCATCGGAATGGAGATCATGCCCTCGATGATCGAAGCCTGGAGATAGTCGTCGCCGAGCTTCACCACCCAATCGCGCTTGAGTGCGCCCGAATGCGGCGCCAGCCGCCCGCCCAGCCGGTCAAGCCGATCGCGGCGCAGAAGCTCGACCGCGGTGGCGATCGCCGCCAGCACTGCCTTTTCATCGCCATTGGGCACGATCGGCGCGAAGCCGTCAGGATATTCCTCGGCGATGAAGCCCGTCGATATCCGCCCCTCGCGCCAGCGCGGATGCTGCATCAGCGCCGCCAGGAACGGGATGTTGTGCTCGATGCCGTCGACGACGAAACTGTCCAGCGCTTCCGACATGGCATCGATGGCCTCGATACGCGTGGGCGCCCAGGTGCAGAGTTTTGCCACCATCGGATCATAGAACATCGAAATCTCGGAGCCTTCGGTGACGCCGGTGTCGTTGCGGATGAAGACATCGCCGAACTTGCCCTCCTCCGGCGGCCGGTAGCGCGTCAACCGGCCGATCGAGGGCAGGAAATTGCGATAGGGATCCTCGGCATAGAGCCGGCTTTCCACCGCCCAGCCGTTCAGCTTGACGTCGCTCTGCTGGATCGCCAGCTTCTCGCCGGCGGCGACACGGATCATCTGCTCGACCAGGTCGATGCCGGTAACAAGCTCCGTCACCGGATGCTCGACCTGCAATCGTGTATTCATTTCAAGGAAATAGAAGTTCTTTTCAGCATCGACGATGAACTCGACGGTGCCGGCGCTCTGGTAGTCGACCGCCTTGGCCAGCGCCACGGCCTGCTCGCCCATGGCCTTGCGCGTCCTGGCATCGAGGAATTGCGACGGCGCCTCTTCCGCAACCTTCTGGTTCCGGCGCTGGATCGAGCATTCGCGCTCGCCGAGATAGAGGGCGGTGCCATGCGCGTCGGCCAGCACCTGGATTTCGATATGACGCGGATCGACGACGAACTTTTCGATGAAGACTCGGTCGTCGCCGAACGAGCTTTTCGCCTCCGAGCGCGCCCGGTCGAAGCCGTCGCGCACTTCCGACTGGCTCCAGGCAATGCGCATGCCTTTACCGCCGCCGCCGGCCGAGGCCTTGATCATCACGGGATAACCGATCTCGCCGGCGATCTTTTCGGCATGGTCGGCATTTTCGATGACCCCAAGCCAGCCGGGAACCGTCGACACCTCAGCGGCCTTGGCGAACTTCTTCGATTCGATCTTGTCGCCCATCGCCTTGATAGCCTTGGGTTTCGGACCGATGAAGACAATGCCCTCAGCCTCAAGCGCTTCGCAGAAGGCGGCCCGCTCCGACAGAAAACCGTAGCCGGGATGCACGGCCTGCGCGCCCGTCTCCTTGCAGGCAGCGATGATCTTTTCAGGCAGAAGATAGCTTTGCGCGGCAGGCGATGGCCCGATATGCACGGCTTCGTCGGCCATTTCGACGTGCACGGCGTCGCGATCGGCGTCGGAATAGACCGCTACGGTGGCAATCCCCATCCTGCGCGCCGTCTTGATGACGCGGCAAGCAATCTCGCCGCGATTGGCGATCAGGATTTTCGTGAACATCGAAGGCGTTTCCTCGGTCTTTCGTCCTTCTTATGGGCTTCGGCAGCCGGGCTCAAGCACCGCCGGCAGCGCACCCATCAAGACACTCCCTGCCCGCCAGGCCCGTGCCGAGGGGCGAAGGTTGGGCTCGCCGACGACTGGGCCAAGATTTGCGCCATATTTGGTCGCCAAATCGGGTTGAAACAGTATAAAAACCCTGAAAGCCTGAAGACCAATCGCCTTGGGAGGAATTGCCTAATGAAAACCCGCGCCGCTGTCGCTGTCGCCGCCGGAAAGCCGTTGGAAATCATGGAGGTCGACCTCTACGGACCGCGCGAAGGCGAGGTGCTGGTCGAGATCAAGGCGACCGGCATCTGCCACACCGACGAGTTCACCCTGTCGGGCGCCGATCCCGAAGGCCTGTTTCCGGCAATCCTCGGCCATGAAGGCGCTGGCGTTGTCGTCGATGTCGGCAAGGGCGTCACCTCGGTCAAGAAGGGCGACCACGTCATCCCGCTCTACACGCCGGAATGCCGGCAGTGCCCATCCTGCCTGTCGCGCAAGACCAATTTGTGCACCGCCATCCGCGCCACGCAGGGCCAAGGCTTGATGCCCGATGGCTACTCGCGCTTCTCGATCGGCAAGGACAAGATCTTCCACTATATGGGCTGCTCGACCTTCTCCAATTTCACCGTTTTGCCCGAGATCGCCGTCGCCAAGGTCAACCCGGACGCGCCCTTCGACAAAATCTGCTACATTGGTTGCGGCGTCACCACCGGCATCGGCGCGGTCATCAACACCGCGAAGGTCGAGCAAGGCGCGACTGCTGTCGTCTTTGGTCTCGGTGGCATCGGCCTCAACGTCATCCAGGGCCTGAAGCTCGCCGGCGCTGACATGATCATCGGTGTCGACCTCAACAACGACAAGAAGGCATGGGGCGAGCGCTTCGGCATGACGCATTTCGTCAATCCGAAGGAGATCGACGGCGACATCGTTCCTCACCTCGTCAACTTGACCAAGCGCGGCGCCGACCAGATCGGCGGCGCCGACTACACATTCGACTGCACCGGCAACACCAAGGTGATGCGCCAGGCGCTGGAAGCCTCGCATCGCGGCTGGGGCAAGTCGGTCGTCATCGGCGTGGCCGGCGCCGGCCAGGAGATTTCGACCCGGCCGTTCCAGCTGGTCACCGGCCGCACCTGGATGGGCACCGCCTTTGGCGGCGCACGCGGCCGCACTGACGTGCCGAAAATCGTCGACTGGTACATGGACGGCAAGATCCAGATCGACCCGATGATCACCCATTTGCTGAAGCTTGAGGACATCAACAAGGGTTTTGATCTCATGCATGAGGGCAAGTCGATCAGGAGCGTCGTCGTTTACTAAGTGCGATCAGCAAAAGTGGCGCCCGGTTTTGCGTCCGATCGCACACCAAACGGAGGAAGAACAAGCCGCCGACCGAAGGGCCAGCGACTGAAGTTGCACAGGTTCAACAAGGGAGGAAGACAATGCCTGAGAAACTGCATCCCAAAATCGACAATGGCTTGCCAAAGGAGAGCGCAAGCTTTGCCGGCGGCACGCTGGTCTGCGCCTGCACCAGCAAGCCGGTGAAGGTGACGGTCAAGGGCCAGATCGCCCACAACCATGCCTGCGGCTGCACCAAATGCTGGAAGCCTGACGGCGCGGTGTTCTCGGTCGTGGCCGTAGCCGGCACCGGCGATGTCACAGTCACCGAAAACGGCGACAAGCTGAAAGTGGTCGACCCCTCGGCACTTATCCAGCGTCACGCCTGCACCGGCTGCGGTGTCCATATGCACGGACCGGTCGAGCGCGACCATCCGTTCAAGGGTCTGTCCTTCATCCATCCCGAGCGCTTCCAGGAAGACGGCTGGTCACCGCCGGGCTTCACCGCTTTCGTTTCGTCGATCATCGAATCCGGTGTCGACCCCAAGCGCATGGACGGCATCCGCGGCCAGTTGAAGTCGATGGGCCTCGAGCCCTATGACTGTCTCAACCCCGGCCTGATGGATTACATTGCCACCTGGACGGCGAAGAAGTCGGGCGCGCGGCCGGCCTGACAGTACGAGATTTCTGGCATGGGGCCGGGTAACATGCCGGCCCCATGTCCGTTTTGGAGAGATAATGCCGGCACCCGCCATCTACGTCGACGCCGATGCCTGCCCGGTGAAAGCCGAGGTCGAGAAGGTCGCCGAGCGCCATGGCGTGGTCGTCACCTACGTCTCCAATGGCGGGCTGCGTCCGTCGCGCGATCCGATGATTCGCAACGTCGTCGTCTCTAAAAGCGCCGATGCCGCTGACGATTGGATCGTCGAGAACGCAAAACCCAACGACATCGTGATCACCGCCGACATCCCGCTTGCCGCTCGCACCGTGGCGCTCGGCGCGCATGTGCTTGGGCCAACCGGCCGGCCGTTCACGCCGGAGACCATCGGCATGGCGGTTGCAATGCGCGATTTGAAGCAGCATCTGCGCGAAACCGGCGAGAGCAAGGGCTACAATGCCAGCTTTGCGCCACAGGATCGCTCGCGTTTCCTGGGTGAGCTCGACCGTATCTTGCGGCGGGCTCTGAAATCCGTCACACCCGACCAGACGTGAAGCATCATCCGAGGTCGGGCTATGGCCGACACATCGCCGAATAACCCCTTGCAGCGGCACAAGCAGTTCTTTGTGTCGCTAGCCGTCGGTCTGGTCGTATTTGCCGCGGTATTGCCTTTGATTGGATCGCTCCCCGTCTCCACGCGGCTTGCTTATTCGATCTCGATTGCCGCCGATTCCTTCTTCGTCGTCTTCATCGCGCTCGTCATCGCCAAGATGCCGCTGCTGTCCGGCCGCTATCTCAGCAAGAACGCGCGCGAACTGGACCTCCCAGTGCTGGGCATCTTTGCCATCACGCTCGGCATCGTCGCCATGGCCATTGTCCTGCTGTTCCTTTTGATCAATCACAAGGATCGCGACCCCATCGAACTCGGCTTCGCCATGCTGTCGATCCCGCTTGGCTGGTTCACCATCCATGCCATGGCCGCCCTCCACTATGCGCATGTCTACTGGATGGACGGCGACGCGATCGATGCCGAAACCAAGAAGAAGATACCGGTCGGCGGCCTCGATTTTCCCGGCAGCAAACGGCCGGACGGTTGGGACTTTCTCTATTTCGCGACGGTGATCGGCATGACCGCGCAGACCGCCGACACCGCGATCACGACCTCGCATATGCGCCGCGTGGTGCTTGTCCATTCGATCCTGTCGTTCTTCTTCAACGCCGTCATCGTCGCCGCCGTCGTCAATCTCGCGGTGAGCCTCGGCAATTGAGTATCCGTGCCCGCGATAAACCCGTGCCCGTAATAAAAACGTGACCGCATGAAACATCGCTTTCGATAGCGACGTATTGGGAGGACAAGGACGAGCGCGGCCATCCCAGGATCGCGCAGCCGGAGGCGAGGAAAAGATGGAAACCATTACCATGAGTCAGCCCGGCGCAGGCGTCGATGCCGCCTCAACGAAGGATGCGACGCTGATCTACCGGCAATCGCGCTGGACCCGCCTGACGCACTGGCTGTGGGCGATCTCGCTGTTCTTCTTGCTTTTGTCCGGCCTGCAGATCTTCAATGCCCGGCCGCAGCTCTACATCGGCAAGCAATCCGGCTTCGAGTACAACAACACCGTCTTTGCCATCGGCGCCGAAAACACCGCCACCGGCCCGCGCGGCTATACCGAAATCTTCGGCCATCGCTTCGACACCACAGGCGTGCTCGGCTGGTCGGGCCCGGCCCGGCAGCAAACGTCGCGTGCCTTCCCGTCCTGGGCGACAATCCCGTCCTATTACGATCTCGGCACCGCCCGCGTTGTGCATTTCTTCTTCGCCTGGATACTGACAACCACCTTGGTCGTCTGGCTGGTCGCCAGCCTGGTCAACGGCCATCTGCGCCGCGATCTGGCGCCGCGCCTTGACGATCTCAAGCGGCTGCCGCAGGACATCATCGAGCACGCCAAGCTCAGGTTCCACCACACACGCGAATACAACACGCTGCAGAAAATGGCCTATGGCGGCGTACTGTTCGTGCTGTTGCCACTCATGATCATCACCGGCCTTGCCATGTCGCCGAGCATGAACTCGGTGCTGCCCTGGCTCAACGAACTGCTCGGCGGAAGGCAGACGGCGCGCACCATCCATTTCACGGTGATGGTGCTGCTGGTCGGCTTTTTCATCGTCCATATGATGATGATCCTCGCCGCCGGCCCGATCAACGAACTGCGCTCGATCATCACCGGCTGGTACCGCACCGATCCGCCAAGGCATGGCGACACCGAGAGGAGTGCGTGAGATGGCCAAATTCCAGATCAGCCGCCGAAAGTTCCTGACGGGCGCCGGCCTCGGCGTTTCCGGCATCATGTTGTCGGGCTGCGATGCCTTCGACAGCCAGCTCGGCATGGGCGACGGCCTGCGCAGTTTCCTCGAAAACGCCAATGGCCTGACCTACCGCGCGCAACGCTGGCTTGCCGGCCGCGATGCTCTGGCGCCGGAATTCACCGAGGCCGACATCCGCCAGCCGCAGCGGCCGAACGGCGTCACCGCGCCCGACGATGACACCTACAAGGGCCTGCTCGCCAACAATTTCGCCGACTGGCGGCTGGAGGTAACGGGCCTGGTCGAAAAGCCGCTGTCGCTCAGCCGCGAGCAGTTGGAGAACATGCCGAGCCGCACGCAGATCACCCGCCACGACTGTGTCGAAGGCTGGAGCTGCATCGCCAAATGGACCGGCACCCCGCTGTCGCTGGTGCTCGACCAGGCTGTGGTCAAGCCGCAGGCCCGCTATGTCATGTTCCACTGCCTCGATACGATCGATCGCAGCCTCTCCGGGGAAATCAAATATTACGGCACCATCGACCTGATCGATGCCCGCCACCCGCAGACGATCCTCGCCTACGGCCTCAACGGCAAGCCGCTGCCGGTCGAAAACGGCGCGCCGCTGCGCGTGCGCGTCGAACGACAGCTCGGCTACAAGATGCCGAAGTATCTCTACAAGATCGAGCTCGTCGACAGTTTTGCCAATATTGGCGGCGGCCGCGGCGGCTATTGGGAAGACAATGGCTATGACTGGTATGGCGGGATTTGATGGCCTCGCATTCTGACCGAGCACGATCTGACTCCGACCGAACCGAGCTTGCCTGAGGAAGCCGGTTTCGAGCGCGTGGCCGAACTTGGCGATTGGCCTGAAGACACTCCAATATCGTCCTCTGCAAAACGGTCGCAGAAAACGGCGCGGCTTAAGCAACCTTGTCGAGCAGTGGCTTGAGCGCCGGATGTATCTCCGGCGAGGCGAGTTTGATCAGCGTCAGCAGCGCGCGTTCATTGTCACGCAGCGGGCGGTCGGTGCCGATGCGATCGGCCAGCCATTTCGCCTCGCTGGCGTCGATCGTCTCGGCGCGGCGCGCGAGTGCCTCGGCGGCACGGTTCTTCGACTCCCATTCGGCCTCGATATCGCCGGGCGAACGATAGGCTTCCATGATGCCGGCCAGTCCGCCCGACACAATGCGGCTGAAGAAGCCACCAATTTCGGGCTCGACCTGGTCCAAGAAACTGTCACGACGCAGCGCCACATCGCGCGTCGGCGCTTCGTAGCCGGCCGAACACATGACGAAATTGGCGAGCGCCTTGACGAACAGGTCGTTCCAGGACGGGTCGTTGTGGGTCGCTGCGGTCTGCTCGTTGATCTGGAACAGCACCTCGGCCTCAACCCGTGTGATGGCGATGTTACCGTCGCCGCCATAGGCATGGAGAATGCGGCGCAACAGATCGACCTCTGCCTTGGCGACCAGCCCGGGAACCAGCGCGCCGCCGAGCATCAGTGGTCCCTTGCCGTCGACCACCGCGTTGGCGACCTGCTCGAGCGCATAGGCGGAGAGCCGGCCGGGCGATGATTTCGCCTTTTCCAGCACATGCACCAGCAGCTCCAGTTCGGTCACACTGTCGACCATTCCGTCGCGCGAGATGGTCTGGATCAGCCAACCGGCATTGTCTTCAGAGATATAGCCTGCCGGCTTTTCCTGGTGGACGATGTAGTCGGTAACGGCCTCGACGAAGAATTCAGGCCATTGCGGACATTTGTCCGTCGCTGTCGCATCGAGCGCGAACAGTGCTTCAGCCTCGCCGCGCGTCACCACGCCGTCGGCGAACACTTCGCGACGCAGCATGACGATATCTTCCGCCGTGATGCGGTCCTTCGAGGCCAGCCCCGCCACCGGCGCGCTCCCGATCCGTTCGCCCATCTGTCAATCCCCATCCGCCGTGCCCAACGCAATTGCCGGCCAAACCGTCAGCCCAGAATATCGCCATTGTCTTGAAAAACCGGCAAACGGCGTGGTTAGCGAAGACTGTAAAGACGACGCGCTTTACGTGTCGCTGGCAGGTGACAAGGTGTCGCCGACAAGCTATGGATGGCGCGTCGAGGGCTTAAGTTTTGAGTCCTACCTGTTTGCGGGAGAGAGCAGCGCGAGCTGCCGCCGAAGGGGAAATCGCCCGAAATCTCTCAGGCAAAAGAACCGTAGACGGGAAAGACACTCTGGAAAGTCGGGGCTTGCCCCCGCGCCGAAGGTGTAAGCGTCGCCGACAGAGTTCCGGTTGCGCGAGTCTCTCAGGCTTCAGACAGAGGGGCACGGACTGGTCGCCAGCAGCGGCCGATTGCGTGCGACTCTGGAGATGACATGACGGGCGACGACACCAAACACCTTCCTCTCGAAGATCTGCACACCGCCGCCGGCGCACGCTTTGGCGCCTTTGCGGGCTGGTCGATGCCGCTGACCTATCCGGCCGGCGTGATGAAGGAGCACCTTCACACCCGCGAACATGCCGGCCTGTTCGACATTTCGCATATGAAGCTGTTCGCTGTCAGCGGACCGGGCGCTGCGGCACTGCTCAACCGCGCCAGTCCGCTCGATGCCGGCGCGCTTGAGATTTCACAGTCCAAATATAGTTTCTTCCTCAACGAGGCCGCCGGGATCATCGACGATCTGATCGTCACCCGGCTCGGCGCCGAGCGCTTCATGGTGGTCGCCAACGCCGGGAATGCGGTCGAGGACGAGAAGCATTTGCGTGCGCTGGCCGCGGACTTCGACGTCAAAGTCGATGCGCTCGACCGCGTCTTCCTGGCGATCCAGGGGCCGGAAGCCTGGGCTGCCTTGTCCCGCGCCGGCATCGAGACCGGCTCACTCTTGTTCATGCATGGCATCGAGCCGAAGCAAAACTGGTTCATGAGCCGCTCCGGCTACACCGGCGAGGACGGCTTCGAGATCGGCCTGCCGGAGGCGGATGCGCGCGCTCTGGTCACGAAACTGCTCGAGGACGAGCGTGTGTTGTGGATCGGCCTTGCTGCCCGCGACTCGCTGCGGTTGGAGGCCGGCCTGTGCCTGCACGGCCAGGACATCACGCCGGAGATCGATCCGGCCAGTGCCGGCCTGATGTGGGCGATCCCCAAAGATCTCCGCGCCGGCGGGTCCTTCATCGGCGCCGATGCGCTGCGGTCCATCCTGGAGCGCGGGCCGTCGCAAAAGCGCGTCGGCCTGAAGCCGGACGGCCGCCAGCCGGTGCGCGCCGGCGCTGCTTTGTTCGATGCCGACGGCGATCCGGCCGGCTACGTGACATCAGGCGGCTTCGGCCCGTCGGCCGGCCATCCCGTCGCCATGGGCTATGTGTCAACGGCCTTGGCCAAGCCGGGCACGAAACTGTTCGCCGACGTTCGCGGGACGAAAATCCCGGTCGATATCAGTTCCTTGCCCTTCACTCCTCATCGCTACCGCAAAGGATAATTCCGATGGCAAAAACCTATTTCACACAAGATCACGAATGGCTGAGCGTCGAGGGAGGCATCGCCACCGTCGGGATAACCGACTATGCGCAGGAACAGCTTGGCGATCTCGTCTTCGTCGAACTGCCTCAAATCGGCACCAAACTCAGTAAGGGCGACACCGCCGTGGTCGTCGAATCCGTCAAGGCGGCATCCGATGTTTATGCGCCGGTTGATGGCGAGATCACCGACGCCAACGGCGCGCTGTCCTCGGACCCGTCGCTGGTCAACTCCGCTGCGACCGGCGACGGCTGGCTGTGGAAGATGAAGCTCGCCGACGAAGGCCAACTCGCAGGCCTCATGAATGAGGCCGCCTACAAAGCCCATATCGGTTGACATCAGGACCTATTGCCATGAGCGCAGCACTTACCCCCTTCTCGGCCCGCCACATCGGTCCTGATGTAAACGACGTCAGAGCCATGCTTGCCGTGATCGGCGTTCCCTCCGTCGAGACGCTGATCAGCCAGGCCGTGCCGCAGTCGATCCGCCTCGATCTGCCGCTAGCCCTTCCCGCGCCGGCGAGCGAAGCCGAAGCGCTGGCCGAATTGTCGGCGATCATGGCAAAAAACAGGGTGCTGAAGAGCTTCATCGGCGCCGGCTATCACGGCGTCCATGTGCCGCCGGTCATCCAGCGCAACCTGTTCGAGAACCCGGCCTGGTACACCGCCTATACGCCCTACCAGGCCGAGATCAGCCAGGGCCGCCTGGAAATGCTGTTCAACTTCCAGACCTTGGTCACCGAATTGACCGGCCTGCCGGTGGCTTCGGCCTCCCTGCTCGACGAAGCGACGGCGGTGGCCGAAGCGGTCGGCATCGCGCTGCGCCATCACCGCGACAAGCGCACCAAGGTGGCGCTGGCCGGCACGCCGCATCCGCAGACGCTGGACGTCGTGCGCACCCGCGCCGAGCCGCTCGGCATCGAGATCGATGGCGAGACCATCGACGACAACACCGCCGCCCTGCTGGTCTCCTGGCCGGACACGTTTGGCGTCTATGGCGACCACAAGGCGGCGATCGAGAAAGCTCGCGCCACCGGCGCCGTGGTCGTCTTCATCGCCGATCCGCTTGCGCTCACGCTGACCGAAGCGCCGGCCAGGCTTGGCGCCGACATCGCCGTCGGCCCGATGCAGCGCTTTGGCGTGCCGATGGGCTTTGGCGGCCCGCACGCCGCCTATTGCGCCGTCTCCGACAAGCTGACCCGGCTGATGCCCGGCCGCCTCGTCGGCCAGTCGATCGACAGCAAGGGCCGTCCCGGCTATCGCCTCGCCCTGCAGACGCGCGAACAGCATATCCGCCGCGACAAGGCGACCTCCAACATCTGCACCGCGCAGGCGCTGCTTGCCAACATGGCGACCGCATACGCGATCTGGCACGGGCCTACTGGTTTGCAGGCGATCGCAGCCCGAATTCATGAGCTCGCCAACGGCCTCGCAGCAGGCCTGAAAACCGCTGGTGTTTCCGTGCTCGGCTCAAGCCGTTTCGACACGGTGACGGCCGAAGTGAAGGGCAAGGCAGCTTCGATCGCCGCTGCCGCTGAAAAAGGTGGCCGGCTGCTGCGCGTCATCGATGCCGACCGCATCAGCATCGCCTTCGACGAAACCTCGACCGAGGCGGATCTCGAGGCTATCGCCGCCCTGTTCGGCGCCAAGTCCGGCGCTACTGAGGCCGGCGCGATGCCCGGCAAGCCGCGCGGCAAGGAGTTTCTGACCCAGCCGGTTTTCCGCGAAAACCACTCCGAGACCGACATGATGCGCCTGCTGCGCAGGCTAGCCGACAAGGATTTGGCGCTCGACCGCACCATGATCCCGTTGGGCTCCTGCACCATGAAGCTCAACGCGGCGGCCGAAATGATGCCGGTCAGCTGGCCTGTTGTCGCCAACCTCCATCCCTTCGCGCCGGCCAGCCATTCGGCCGGCTATCGCGCCATGGTCGGCGAGCTGGAAGGCTGGCTGGCGGAGATCACCGGCTTCGACGCCGTCAGCCTGCAGCCCAATGCCGGCAGCCAAGGCGAATATGCCGGCCTGCTCGCCATCCGCGCCTATCACCGTTCGCGTGGCGAAGGCCATCGCACCATCTGCCTGATCCCCCAGTCCGCGCATGGCACCAATCCCGCGAGTGCGGCGATGGCCGGCATGAGCGTCGTCGTCGTGCGTTGCCTGGAGGACGGCAATATCGACATGGACGATATGCGGGCCAAGGCCAACGAGCATTCGAAGAATCTCGCAGCCCTGATGTTCACCTATCCCTCGACGCACGGCGTCTATGAAGAGGGCGCGCGCCACCTGTGCGGTCTCATTCACGAGCATGGCGGCCAGGTCTATTTCGACGGCGCCAACCTTAACGCCCTGGTTGCTTTGGCGCGGCCCGCCGATATCGGCGCCGATATCTGCCACATGAACCTGCACAAGACCTTCTGCATCCCGCATGGCGGCGGCGGTCCGGGCGTCGGTCCGATCGGCGTCAGGGCGCATCTGAAACCCTATCTGCCGGGTCATGTCACCGAAGGTTCGGCGCATGCCGTGTCCGCTGCCCCGTTCGGCAGCGCTTCCATCCTGCCGATCACCTGGATGTACATCCGCATGATGGGCGCCGCCGGCCTGAAGCAGGCGACGGAGACGGCGATCATCTCGGCCAATTATGTGGCGACGCGGCTCGCGCCGCACTTCCCGCTTCTCTACAAGGGCAGGCACGATCGCATCGCGCATGAATGCATCCTCGACACGCGCGTGCTCAAGGAGAGCGCTGGCATCAGCGTCGACGATATCGCCAAGCGGCTGATCGATTACGGTTTTCACGCGCCGACCATGTCGTTCCCTGTCGCCGGCACGCTGATGGTCGAGCCGACCGAATCCGAGCCCAAGCGCGAACTCGACCGGTTCTGCGAGGCGATGATCGCCATTGCCGGCGAGGCAGCGAAAGTGGCGAAGGGTGAATGGCCGCTCGAGGACAACCCGCTGGTCAATGCCCCGCACACGGCGGCCGAAACCCTTGCCGGCCAGTGGACCCACCCCTATTCGCGGCTGGAAGCGGCCTACCCCGCCGGCGATGTCGATACAGCGGCCAAATACTGGCCGCCGGTCTCGCGCATCGACAATGTCGCCGGCGACCGCAACCTCGTCTGCTCCTGCCCGCCGCTGTCGGAATATCTCGGCGCCGCCGAATAACACTCTGGCCTGTCAGGCTGAGCGCAGGGCCGGTCCGTCGGCTTTGCCGTTGAGGACAAGCACGCGATTTCGCCCGGCGTTCTTGGCCGCGTAGAGCGCCCGGTCGGCCTCGGCCAGCACTTCATCCAGGCTGCTGCCGTCTTCCTTGCCAAAGCCAATGCCGCCGCTGACGCTGCTGCGCAACGGCCCGCGCGGCGTCGGCACCACTTCCGTGCCGAAGGCGACGCCGATCCTGCTGGCGAAATCGTAGGCCTTGTCTTCGGTCATCCGAGACATGACCAACGCGAACTCCTCGCCGCCCAGCCGGAAGGCGTCGACGCCAACCCTGTCATACTTCTTGATGACTGCGGCGAAACGGCAGAGCACCCGATCGCCGACGGGATGGCCATAGACATCGTTGGTTCGCTTGAAGTGGTCGAGGTCGAACATGGCGACCGACATGAACGGGCCGAAGACGCGCTCGCGATAGAGCGAGTTCAAAGCCCGCCGGTTCATCAGACCGGTCAACGGGTCGGTCAGGGTCTCGGCCTTCAGTTCGATCTGTGCCTGCAGATGATGCAGCGACAGCGTCAGCGCGCCGAGAGCCGTCATGCAGGCGACCGCCACGACCGAATTCAACCGCTCGGCCCAATTGTCGGGTGCGACGCCGAGCACCCACTGGCCCTTGACCAGAAGCACGGCGCCGCAGAGCCCGAAGGATACGCCGCAGACGCCGCTTAGCGCCGAAACGACCAGCAGAATGCCGCGATCCTGACCGCCCTTGATCCAGAACATCACCCCGATCGAGGCGAGCAGCACTGCTACCGTCGTATAGGTGAGGATGAAGCCGACACCATCGAAACCGAGATAGGTCACGCCGGCGCAGACAGCGATCGCGAGCATGGCCGGCAGGACAGCGCGGCTGTAATTGCGCACACCAAGATATTGCATGGCCGAAAGTGAAAGCGCCAGGAAACCGAGGCTTAGCAGCGCCAACGCTGCCTGACAAAGCAACGGACTGGGCTCCCTCGTGTAGCGCCAGAAGACGATGACGTGGGCGACAAGGACGAGAATGCCGCACGCAACCGTCAGCACGAAGCGTGCACGCGGCGCCGTGAACCAGATCACGAACATGGTGACGCTCAGGCATGTGCCCGACAGCGCAGCCGCCAGCAATAGCGAACTGAAATCCAGCATGGATGAGCGGCAACCTTTGGGATCTTCGATTTGTGGCGCATCATAGGCATGCAACCGGCCGGAGATACCGTTTTCGGCCGGTTTTCAAAGCAACCTGCCGACAGGGTTTACAAAGCGTCGACTGCCGTCCCGCGAAGCTCGGCACGCGAGTGTCCCTAGTCTCAGGCCTTGTTGAGCAGCGCCAGATTGGCGTTGATCACGCTCGGGTCGGCCATTCCGGCCCTTGCTTCCATGAGCAGCGCCCTCGCCTTCTTCTTGTTGCCGCGCAGCAGCTGCGAATAGCCCATATTGTTGACAATCTGCGGCTTGCGCCCGGCAACCTTCAAAAGCTGGTCGTAGGCGCGGTCGGCGAAGTCGAAGCGGCCGAGTTCGTCATAGGAGGCGGCAAGCCCCATCCATCCCTCGGCACTGTCGGCCTTCAGTTCCACGGCCTTGCGGAAATGCTGTTCGGCAAGGCCGTAATTGGCCTCGCGGAACTGCGCCTTGCCTTGCGCAAGGTCGGAGGTGCTGACGTCTTTTGCCACCGGTTGGATCGATGTGGTCTTGGTTTTGTCGACGTTGTCGGTCGTGCAGCCGCCGACCATCAAGACCGCCGCTAGCGCGGCCATTGCCGTGAAACTTCTGTGACGCATGCCCCTGGCCCCAATCGCCCGATTTACCGGGTCGTTCTCTGAGGAAGCAGACTACAACAGGGCGATTAAACTTCAGTGCGGAAACGCGCCTAAAATTTGGTTTCGGGCACAGAAGCCATTAACCAACCGAAGCCTATTCCGGCTCCAGCGCCTTGAGCCCCGCCGGAAACTGATAGCGCCTGCCGTCGTAGCGCAGCCGGTAGGTTCGTTTCATGGACCTGCCGGGATGGGACTGGCACTCGCCATTCTTGTCGACAGACGGATTGTCGGTGTCCAACCGCTCGAACACTGTGATGTCGTGATAGCCGTGATGTCTCGCCGGGCTCATCGCCAGGCTGACCCGGCTGGATTGAAAGGATCCTGCGCAATTGGTGTCGCCTTCGCCGCCAAAGCCGGCCACGATGATGCCGTCGAGCACCAGGCGCAGAGCACCGCCGTCAAGGGCATAGAGCCGCAGGTCGGTTTCACTGAAAGGATTCGGCTGCGAATGGTTTGCCATGTCGATGCGCAGGCCGAAGGCGCCGACATCGGGCGCCAATCTGTAGCGCCCGGTATCGAAGTCGATCCCGCGGATGCCGACGGCATCATCGGTCATCAGCCCGGGTTGGAGCAGGCGCTGGCGCACCTGCCGGGTCTTCCTGTCGACGACCAGAAGCTCGACATCGCCGACATGCCCGTCGTCGCTGGATTGGGAGCTGTCGATCAGCGGCACGGCGACCAACAACAGGTCGTCATGGGCGGGCCAGATCTTGCAGACCACGCCGAATGGCGTATCGCCATCCCAAAGCGTCTGGGCGATGCTGGTATGAGGTTCGAGCGTGAAGGAGGCGCCATCGGCACTCTTTTGGGCCTTGGGATATGCCTGCTGCACCAGAGCGGCAGCGTCGCCGCAATCGTCGGCCGCGGCCGAGGCCGGCGACAGACTGGCCGCGGCGAGGCCGAGGAAGGCGGTGCACAAGACTATTCGCATGGACGGCTCACTCATTTTGCTTTTTGCGGATTTTGCCGAAGGAGAGCGGCCAAACCGGCCGGATATGACATCCAGGCGAAGCGTAGTTGAAGTGAGTAACCGCAGAAAGCCGCCGGGCGGCCACTTGGTATCTACTGCCTTGGTATCTACTGCCTTGGTATCTACTGAACCGCCGTCATTTTGACGATGATCGGGATGACGGCGATCATCAGCACCACCGGCAGGATGCACACCACCACCGGCACCGACATCTTGGCCGGCAAGGCATGTGCCTTCTCCTCGGCCAACGACATGCGCTTGTGGCGCATTTCGTCGGAGAACACGCGCAGCGCCCCGGCGAGGCTGGTGCCGAGTTCCTTCGACTGCTGCAAGAGCGTGGCGAAGGAGCGCACCTCGTCCAGGCTGAGGCGGTCGGCGAGCGCCTTCAATGCATCGTCGAGGCTGCGGCCGGCCCTGAGTTCCAGCGACACCAGCTGCAGGTTCTGGCTCAGCGACGGATAGGTCTTGGCCAGTTCCTTCGAGACGCGCTCGATGCCGGCCTCCATGCTCATGCCGGCATCGGAGCAGACGATCATCAAATCCATGAAGTCGGGAAAGCCGTTGCGGTATTCGCGCATCTTTTCCCGCACCTTCTGGCTGAGCACCAGGCCGGGCACGAAATAGCCGGCGGCTCCCGACAGGATGATGAAGGTCCAGCGGCTGGTCGCGGTGGAATCGACGCTGCCCATCCAATGGTTGACCAGGAACGCGCCGATCGCTGCGCCCACCAGGCAGGCGAAGCGGATCAGGAAGAATGTGCCGACCGCGCGCGGCTCCATATAGCCCGCCTGGATCAGCTTCATACGCAGCCGGGCGACATTTTCCGGATCGCTCTTGGCGTAGAATTCCTGCGCCCGCTTCACCGCCTTCTCGCGCACGACGCTCTGGTTCTTCTTCGGCGCCACCTCGGCCTGTTGGGGAGTCTTGCTGTCGTCGATCTTGAGCCGGCGCTTGAGATCGTTGCGGTCGCCTTTGGCCACCACCAGCGGCCATGCCACCGCGCTGCCGCCCAATGCCAGCAGCATCGCGGCTACCGGCATCAGCGACGTCGGCGCCAGCGAGGCAAGAAACTGGATCACCTGCTCCATCTCAGAACCGGAAGTTCGACATCTTGAACATGATGATGTTGCCCAGCATCAGCCATGTCACCGAACCGCCCAGCAGATACCAGGTCTTCGGCACATCCCAGACGCTTTGATAAAATTGCGGCATCATCACCATGATGGCGGCGAACAGCAGCGCCGGCACCGCCGTCAGGATATAGGCCGACATACGACCCTCGGTCGAAATGGCGCGCACCTTGCGGCGCAGCTTGCCGCGTTCGCGGATCGTCGTCGACAGCCCGTCGAGGATCTCGCGCAGATTGCCGCCCGAACTCGTCTGGATGGAAACCGCGGTGACGAACAGCGGCAGATCCTCCTGGCCGACGCGATCAAACAGTGAATTCAACGCCGAAACCAGGTCGGAACCATAAGTCACCTCGTCGGAGATAACGCCGAATTCGGTGCCGATCGGATCGGGCATCTCGCGCGACACCATGGAGATCGCCACCGGAACCGGATGCCCGGCCTTCAAGCCGCGCGTGATCAATTCCAGCGCCTCCGGCAACTGCACGCCGAAACGCTTCACCCGCCGGGCACGCTTGGAACGCAGCACAATTACCGGCAGCAGCGCTGTCAGCACCACAAACAGCAAAATGGCGAGCAACAGCGGCAGGCCGTACCAGAGCGCGACGAGCATCATCGCCAGCGCCACGCCCGTCGTCATCGTCAGGAATTTCGGCAAGGGCATCACCATGCCAGACTGCGTGCGCAGCGCGCGAAAACGGTCGGGCGAGAAGAATGACGTGCCGGAATCGAGGCCGCGTTCCTTGCGCAGCTGGATCAGCACCTGTTCCTGGCTGATCTTGTTTTCCTGCAGCTTCATGCGCCGGTTGATAGCCAGGCGCTTGTCGCTGCGGCCGGCATAGAGCAGATAGCAGCCTTCGGCGATCATGATGCCGGTCAGCGCTGCCGCGGCATAAACGACATAGATCGGGCTGAAATTCTCGAACACCCGGCTACTCCTGCGGCCGGCCGGGTTCGAAATATTTGCCGGGGAATTCAATGCCCATATTGCGCAGGTCCTCGAGGAAACGCGGGCGAATGCCGGTCGCCTCGTAGTGACCGAGGATCTTGCCGTCGGCCTCCATGCCAGTGCGCACGAAGCGGAATATCTCCTGCATCTGGATGACGTCCCCTTCCATGCCGGTCACCTCGGCGACGCTGGTCACCTTGCGCTTGCCGTCCGACAGTCGCGTCAGCTGGACGATAAGGTCGAGCGCGCTGGCGATCTGACTGCGGATCGACTGCACCGTCATCGGCATGCCGGTCATGCCCAGCATCTGCTCGAGGCGTGAAATGGCGTCGCGCGGCGTGTTGGCGTGGATGGTCGCCATCGAGCCTTCATGTCCGGTGTTCATCGCCTGCAGCATGTCGAAGGCCTCCTCGCCGCGGCACTCGCCGAGGATGACGCGGTCGGGGCGCATGCGCAGCGCGTTCTTGACCAGGTCGCGCTGCTTCAGCTCGCCATGACCTTCGATGTTGGCGGGGCGCGTTTCCATGCGCGCGACATGCGGCTGCTGCAGCTGCAGTTCGGCCGCGTCCTCGATGGTGATCAGCCGTTCGTCTTCCGGAATGAAGGCCGACAATGCGTTGAGCATCGTCGTCTTGCCGGTGCCGGTACCGCCCGAGATGATGGTCGTTTTGCGGGCGTGGACTGCAGCCGCCAGCACCTCGGCCATGTTCTGGGTGATGGCGCCGAACTCGACCAGCTTGTGCAGGCCGAGCTTGTTCTTTGAAAACTTGCGGATCGACACCAGCGGCCCGTCGACGGCGACCGGGCGAATGGCGGCGTTGAAGCGCGAGCCGTCGAGCATGCGGGCATCGACCATCGGTTGCGATTCGTCGACCCGGCGGCCGACGGCGGCGACGATCTTGTTGACGATGCGCAACAGGTGCGCCTCGTCCTTGAACGGGATATGGACCTGCTGCAGCTTGCCCCGCTTTTCGACGAAGCAGTTCTGGTGGCCGTTGATCAGGATATCGTTGATGTCGGGATCCTTGAGCAGCGGTTCCAGCGGCCCGAGGCCGACCATCTCATCGACGATGTCGTCGACCAGTGCTTCAAGTTCGACGGTGTTGATCGCCATACGCTCCTGGCGGGTCTTTTCCGACACGAACTCCTGCACCTGCCGGCGCATCTCATCCTTGGGCAGGCGCTCCAGCGCGACCAGGTTGATTTCCTCGAGCAGCAGCCGGTGGATGCGCACGCGGGCATCGAGCACCTTGTTGGCGCTTTTTCCCGGTGTTGTCTCCGGCTTCGGCGGCAAGGCCTTGCGGTTCGTCGGGATGACCACGGCGTGATGCGCGACCGGCGCCGCCTCGGCCGGCTTCAGCGCGCGGACGTCACGGTTCTGCAGGGTCGAGAAGCGGCTGGTCATCCGGCTTTCCTCTTCAGGAGGCCCCTGCCGATGCCGAACAGCGAGCGCGATTTCTCCGGCGTCACCACGGCTTCTTCCGGCAGGATGATCCTCTTCAGATCGTTGACGACGTTGGCGTTCGGGTCGATCTCATGCAGCGGCACGCCGCGGTCGACCGCTTCACGCACAAGCCGGTAATTGTTGGAGATGCCGCCGACGAAATGCTCGCCCAGGATTTCCTGGACATCCGCCTGCTTGATGCCGTTGTCGAACATCTTCTGCTCGAAACGATTGACGATGACGTTCGGCTTCACTTCCTTGCCGGCCGTCTCGTAGACCGCCTGGATCAGCCGCTGCGTGTGGCGCAGGCATGGCACCGTCATTTCGGCGACGATGTAGAGCTTGTTGGAGCCGAGCAGCACCGTCTCCGTCCACGGAAACCAGGTGCGCGGCATGTCGATGACGACGTTATCGAAATAGGCCGAGACGAGATCGAGCATGCGCACCACGACATCGGTCTTGAACGAGCGCATTTCCGACGGATGCGTTGGCGCCGCCAGCACGCAGAGCCCGCTCGCATGCTTGGACAGCATCACATCCAGCAGCTGACGGTCGAGGCGCTCGGGCTGGTTCTCGATTTCGGTGATGTCGAAGCGCGGCTCGAGGTCGAGATATTCGGCGCAGGCGCCTTGCTGGAAATTGAGGTCGACCACGCAGGTCGACGCGCCGCGCGTCACCGAATGATGCAGCTGGAAGGCGGTCTGCAGCGCCAGCGTCGTGGTGCCGACGCCGCCGGCGGCCGGCATGAAGGTATAGATCTGCGACTCGGTGTTTTCCTCGCGCCCCGGCCCTTGCAGCGCGCGCACGACCGACCGCACCAGATCGGCGGTGGTGATCGGCTTGACCAGGAAATCGGCGACCTGGAGCTGCACCAGGATACGCACTGCGGCTGCGTTGAATTCCTGGGTGACGACGACCACCGGAACGCGGCCTTCAAGCCGGCGCATGATGCGCTGCAGCGACTCGATCTCTTCCAGCTTTGCCGCATCCATGTCGACGATGAGCGCGCCGAAATCGGCTTCCTGGACCTCGCCGCGCAGTTCGGTAATGTTCTTCTCGACGGTCGAAAGCTGGATCACCTCCGAGGCCGCGAACGCGGTGCGCGTATCCTGCGCAAAGGTCCGGTCGCTGGACACCAGCAGGATCTTCTTGGTCTTGATGCCGCTTGCCATTTTGTCAGCCTGTCAGGTCATTCCCGGTCAAATCACCGGGGCAAATCAATCGGTTGTCGCTGTCGGTTGCACGGCCTTGGCAGCAGCAGCCTGGTCGGCGGCGTTGACTGCCGCCTCACTGCGCTGCGCCGGCACCAGCAGCCTGGTGTTCTGGACGCCGTATTTCCAGGGATCGACCATCTGCATGGCCGTATTGGCGGCCTGTGCGTTGCCGGCGGCAATCGTCGGTCCCTCGGAGCGGACATAGTCGTCGCTGGTGCAGCCGCCGGCGAGGCCGGCGATCAGCAGGGCGATGCATGATTCCACGCGCATGGCTTCAATCCTTCGGCAGGTCGAGGAAATGCCCGACGGTGGTGACCGCGGCCGGCTGTGGCGTACTGCCGCTGGCCATTGCCACTGCACGATTGGCTTCGGACGATTTCACTTCCTCGGTGTTGTTGAGGAAATAGTCGACATTGCTGGCCGGCTGCGTGCCGTCGGTCGGCTCGAGCAGCTTCTTCGACGGATCGACCGGCTTGACCAGATAGGGGGTGACGATGATCACCAGATCGGTCTCGCGCCGCTGATAGGATTTGGAGGAGAACAGCGAGCCGAGCACCGGCAGCTTGCCGAGGCCGGGTAGACGCGATGTGGTAATGTCGTTCTGTGACTGCAGCAGGCCGGCGATCATGAAGCTCTGGCCATTCTTCAGGTCGACGGATGTTTTGGCGCGGCGCACGATAAAGCCCGGGACCGAGATATTGCCGATATTGTAGGAGGCCGAAGCGTCGATCGAGGACACTTCCGGCGCGATGTCGAGGCTCACCAGCCCGTCCTTGAGAACCGTCGGCGTGAAGTCGAGGCTGACGCCGTATTTCTTGTAGCTGACGGAAATCTTGCCATTGTCCTCGGAGACCGGGATCGGGAACTCGCCGCCGGCGAGGAAGCTTGCCGTCTGGCCCGAGCGGGCGATCAGGTTCGGCTCGGCCAGCCGCCTGGCGAGACCACGTTCCTCCAGCGCCTTGATGGCGACGTCGATCGACAGGCCGTTGGACAGCAGCCGGCCGATGATCTCGCCATTGCCGGCTCCCGGCACCGTGCCAGGATCGAGGGTGACGTCGCGCCCGCCAATGCCGTAAGCGAAATTGGCGCTGTATTTGGCGCCGAGATCCTGTCCGGCCTGGCGATTGATCTCGACGAAGCGGACGTTGAGCTGAACCTGCTGCGAGGACGAGATGTTGACCGAATTGATCACTTCTTCATTGCCGGAGAAGCGGCTGGCGATCTTGCTTGCCTTCTCGGCGGCGACCGCGTCATCGGCCTCGCCCGACAGCACGACGCGGCCATTGGCCGAGCCGACCTTGATCTTGGCGTCCGGCACGCTGGCGCGAATGGTGCTGGCCAGCTGGTCGGTGTCCAGCGTCACCTCGATGTCGACGGTGCCGACCAACTGCTTGTTCTCGTCGAACAGCGCGATGCCGGTGGTGCCGAGATTGTTGCCCAGCACATAGAAGGATTTGTCGGTCAGCGGATTGACGTTGGCGATCTCCGGATCGCCGATGACGATCTGGTAGAAGGCGGCATTGGTCATGACCGTCTTCGGCTTGCCCTTGGCTACCTTGATCGACGCATTCGTTGTGGACGAGACATGGACGATATCGTTGTCGGCCTTGGCTGGCGCACTGAGGCCGAGCATTGCGGCCGCGGCCAGGCAAGCCCCCACCGCAAGCGCCCGCATTGGGCGCAGCCCTTTCGTAGTTCGAAATGCATGAAGTCCCGACATCTGTCCCGTCCCTCGCCCGGTCCCCACCGGCAGTTATTGCTGGTCCCGCGCAGGAACCTGGTATTCTTCGACCTGCGTGCCGCGCGTCACGATGATCGTCTTGAATTTCGGCTTCTCAGGCTCCTTGGTCGCGGCAGTGAACAGCGCGCCGGCAGCGGCCTGGACGCCGGAGGCGACCGATCCGCCGAAGGACGAGATGGTGGTGACGCCGTCCTTGGCGGCCCCTCCGTCTGCGGCCGAGCGGAGCGACAGCGACAAGGTGCCGACGGTGCGGGCAAGCGCCACTTTCTGCGCGCCTTCGGTCGTCACCTCGATGGTGACGGAATTGGCGATCTGCGGTGCGGTCTGGCGCTCGTCGGCGCCCTGCCCCACGGTCAGCACCTTGGCGTCGGAGACGACAATCTCGGAGGTAACGGTCGATCCGGCAGCGCCCTGTGCGTTCTTGGCCACTTCCTGGATTTCGCCCGCATCGCGTGTCAGCACCACGTCGACCCGGTCGCCCGGCATGACGAAGCCGCCGACACCGGCGATCTCGTCGGTGCGGATTGTCACCGCCCGCATGCCGGGCGTCATCATGTTTGATAGCGTCGCGCGGCCGTTCGGCCCCGACAATTTGCTGATCAGCACCGGCTCGTTGACCTCGATCGGCGACAATACCACGCGGCTGCCTTCGGCGAGCAATGCATTGACTGTGGTGAACGCGCCCTGCGGCACCGAATCCTCGGACCATGGGATTTCGCTGAGCTGCGCCCGGTCAAGCTCCATGCCGTAACGCAGCGGCGCGTTGGCCACCACTATGGTCTTGAAGACGACCTTGGGGACGGCGGGCGCCGGGATCGACGCCGTTTTCTCTTCGGCATCGGCCTTGGCCTGGCTTTTCACCCAGAAATCCGCGGCAAAGATTGAAATCGCGCCGAAGACGGCAGCGATGCCAATCATCGTTATGGCCTTGCCCCTCACAACCAACCCCTGACATTCGTGGTCTTTTGTTTTGTTGAGGCGACGCTAGGCCGCTTTGTTAAAGATTCAGGAATCGCGGCCGCTCTCGCTGGACCTATTTCCGCCGGCTTGGTTATCGAAAGGTTTTAGGATAAGAAGGGTTTAATCCCCGAACGTAACAGGAACTTCCGTCGCTTGGCGCCGAAAAGCGTGGCAGTATCGACGGGTGATTCGCGGCACCGGATTCTATGGCAGGCATGGACGACAACAACGATCTTTTCGGCAATCTGGAAAAGCAGCCCCAATCGGCTCGGACACCGGCGCGGCCGGCCGACCCGCTGCTGCAGGCCACGAAACGTTCCGTTGCGACCAAGGACGGCAGCGAGGGCTATAGTGCCGCCGACATCGAGGTGCTGGAGGGGCTAGAGCCGGTGCGGCGCCGTCCCGGCATGTATATTGGCGGCACCGACGACAAGGCGATGCACCATCTGTTTGCCGAGGTCATCGATAATTCGATGGACGAGGCGGTCGCCGGCCATGCCACCTTCATCGATGTCGAGCTGTCGGCCGACGGGTTTCTGACCGTCACCGACAATGGCCGCGGCATTCCGGTCGATCCGCATCCGAAATTCAAGAAACCGGCGCTCGAAGTCATCATGACGACGCTGCATTCGGGCGGCAAGTTCGATAGCAAGGTCTATGAGACCTCCGGCGGTCTGCACGGTGTCGGCGTCTCGGTCGTCAATGCGCTGTCGGACCATCTCGAAGTCGAGGTCGCGCGCGGTCGCCAGCTTTACCGCCAAAGGTTCTCGCGCGGCGTTCCGGTGAGCGGGCTGGAGCAGCTCGGCGAAGTGCACAACCGGCGCGGCACCAAAATCCGCTTCCATCCCGACGAGCAGATTTTCGGCAAGGGCGCCGCCTTCGAGCCGGCGCGGCTCTATCGCATGACCCGCTCGAAAGCCTATCTGTTCGGCGGCGTCGAGATCCGCTGGAGCTGCGACCCATCGCTGATCAAGGAAAAGGACCAGACGCCGGCCAAGGCGGAGTTCCATTTCCCCGGCGGCTTGAAGGACTATCTCAAGGCATCGCTCGGCGATGATTTCCAGGTGACCCGCGAAATCTTCGCCGGCAAGAGCGAGAAGCAGGGCGGCCACGGTTCGCTGGAATGGGCGGTGACCTGGTTCGGCGGTGACGGCTTCGTCAACTCCTACTGCAACACCATCCCGACCGGCGAAGGCGGCACGCATGAGGCCGGCTTTCGCAATGTGCTGACGCGCGGGCTTCGGGCCTATGCCGACCTGGTCGGCAACAAGCGCGCCTCGATCGTCACCTCCGAAGACGTGATGATCTCGGCGGCAGGCATGCTGTCGGTGTTTATTCGCGAGCCGGAATTCGTCGGCCAGACCAAGGACAGGCTGGCAACGATCGAAGCCATTCGCATTGTCGAGACCGCCATCCGCGATCCCTTCGACCACTGGCTGGCCGACAATCCGCAGGAAGCCTCCAAGCTGCTGGAATGGGTGATTGCGCGCGCCGACGAGCGGGTGCGCCGGCGCCAGGAAAAGGAAGTGTCGCGCAAGAGCGCGGTGCGCAAGCTGCGCCTTCCCGGCAAGCTCGCCGACTGCACGCAGAATGCCGCCGCGGGCGCCGAACTGTTCATCGTCGAAGGCGACTCGGCCGGCGGCTCGGCCAAGCAGGCGCGCGACCGCGCCAGCCAGGCGGTGCTGCCGCTGCGCGGAAAAATCCTCAACGTCGCCAGCGCCGGCAACGACAAGCTAGCCGCCAACCAGCAGATTTCGGACCTGATTCAGGCGCTCGGCTGCGGCACGCGCTCGAAATACCGCGACGAGGATTTGCGCTACGACCGCGTGATCATCATGACCGACGCCGACGTCGACGGCGCTCACATAGCCTCGCTGCTGATCACCTTCTTCTACCAGGAAATGCCGAATCTGGTGAATGGCGGCCATCTCTATCTGGCGGTGCCGCCGCTCTATTCGATCCGGCAAGGCGGCAAGGTTGCCTATGCCAGGGACGATGCGCACAAGGACGAGCTGTTGCGCACCGAATTCACCGGCCGCGCCAAGGTCGAGATCGGCCGCTTCAAGGGCCTGGGCGAGATGATGGCCGCGCAGCTCAAGGAAACCACCATGGACCCGAGGAAGCGCACGCTGCTCAGGGTCGATGTCATCGACGCCGTGGCCGCGACCAAGGATGCTGTCGACGCGCTGATGGGCACCAAGCCGGAAGCCCGCTTCCGCTTCATCCAGGAACGCGCCGAATTCGCCGCGACGGAAGTGCTGGATATCTGAGCGCTGGCCAACTCTTCGTTTTGACGCAGTTCCGGGCGGAAAACCGTTTCACACTTTTCCTGGAACTGCTCTAGCCTGCGCTTCCGATACGGAGACCAGCTTATGATCTGGGCGCGGCTGAAGAGCTACTTCGAAACCAGTTTGGCGGGCCTGACGCAGCCGACGCGCTCGGATTGGATTTTCGCCCTGCGCACGGTTTCGGCCGGTCTGATCGCGCTTCTCGCTGCTTACGCGCTAAAACTCGACCACCCGCAATGGGCGATGATGACGGTCTTCATCGTCGCCCAGCCGGTCGCCGGCATGGTGCTGGCGAAAGGTTTTTACCGGCTGCTCGGCACGCTGGCCGGTGGACTTGCGGCGATCGGCATCACCTCGGTTTTCGGCACCAATCCCTGGCTGCTGGTCACGGCGCTGTCCGTCTGGATTGGGCTGTGCACGCTGGTTTCGTCGCTGCTGCGCAATCCGGAAGCCTATGGCGCCGCACTTGCCGGCTATACCGCGATGATCATTGGGCTGCCGGCTTTCGGCCAGCCGCATGTGATCGTCGATCTCGCTGTCGCGCGCTGCGCCGAGATCGTGCTCGGCATCGTCTGCGCCGGCCTGACCAGCCGGCTGATCCTGCCCAAGCTGGCCGCTGACGCCATCATCTCCAGGCTGAAGCGCAGCATCCTCGACCTTGCAACCTATGCGGGCGGCGCTTTTTCCGGCGGCGACCCGGCGAGACTGGCCGGCCTGCACGGCAAGCTGATCACGGACGCCCAGATGCTGGCCGAGATGCGCACCTATGCCCGGCTCGAAGCCCCGAGCTTCGCCACCCGCGCCCATCCGGTCCGCCTCACCATCGGTCAGCTTCTGTCGGCGCTGTCGGCGGCACGCGCGCTGCATTCTCACGCCGCGCCGAAAAACGCAGCGCTCATTCCGGTGCGCTCGGAACTGCAGTCGCTGGTCAGCGAACTGGCAGCCACGCCCGAGGCGCTGGAGGACACGTCGCCCTGGGTGACGCGGCTCGACGCGATTGCCGGCAAGGCCCGGCAAATGCCCGATGCCTCGACCGATCAGGACGACAGGGTCGGCACCATCACGCGCCTCACCATCGCCGCCGATTTCGCCGAAGCCTTCAAGCAGGTGCTGCGCGGCCTCGACGCCCTGCGCGCACCGGTGACGGGCCCCAGCCGGATGAACAGGCAGCAGCCTGCGCTGGTGGTGCACCGCGATTATCCCGGGGCTTCGCGCAATGCCATACGCGCGGCGCTGGCCACGCTGGCGGTCGCCGCCTTCTGGCTGACGACGAAATGGTCCGACGCGGCCGGCACTGTCATCCTCGTTGCCGTCGTCTCCAGTCTTTTCGCCGCGCGGCCTGACCCGGTGCGGGTGTCCTGGGGCTTCTTCAAGGGAACGCTGCTGGCTTTGCCCTTTGCCTTCCTTGTCGGCCAGGTCGCGCTGCCTGCTTTGCCCGGCTTCGGCTGGTTCACGCTGTTTGTCGTGCCGATCCTGGTACCGACGGCGCTGGGCATGGCCAATCCGCGCACCGTCGGCGTGGCGACGGCCTTTGCCATCAATTTCCTCGCCTTCCTCAGCCCGCATCAGGCGATGACCTATGCCCCAGGCCCGTTTTTCGCCGGCTCGGCGTCGGTGCTGGTCGGCATCCTGCTGGCGATCGGCGTCTTCATCGTGGTGCTGCCGGTGGATCCATGGCGCGCGGCCAACCGCATCGTGCGGGCCATGCGCGAGGATCTGGCGCGGCTGTGCCTGCATGAGCGGGTGCCGCGGCGTTCGGCCTTCGAAAGCCTGGCCTATGACCGCATCAACCAGCTGATGCCGCTCTTGCAAAATGCCGGCAGGAAAGGCGATGCGATTCTGGGCGGCGGGGTCGCCGCCGTTACCGTCGGCCTTGAAATCCTGCGTCTGCGCGCCGCGCAGCAGAGCCCGTCCACTCCTACCGACACCGCGCTCTCGATCGCCAATTTCCTGCGCGGCCTCGCGCGTGAACTGCTCTTTCGCGCAACCGGCGATCCACAGACAGCAACTGTCACTGTGGCCCGGCAATATGCAGCCAGCCTTTCAGAGCGCAGCGGCGGTGCGGATATGCTGCAGATCGCAGCCTGGCTGCGCATCATCGCCGCCGCGATCGAGGATTTCCCGGATTTCTTCACCAGGGGCCGTGGCTAGGGCGTCAGGCCGCGGCTATCGCCAGCGCATGCCCGCGCGCGTTTTCCCGCAGCGCGTCGAGATGGATCGACTTGACCAGGCCGGCGAGATCGCCCTCGGTGGCCGGACCGCCGAGGTCCTTCAGCATCAGCCAGCTGACCTCCTGCACGCCGGCGAGGCGCTTGCCGTTGGCGACTTCGCGCCAGATTTTGAGCGCGCGCAGGATGATGCCATGGGTGGAAGCGGCAAGGCCGGCGCCGCGGAACAGCGCCTGCAACGCAACGTCCTGGCCGCCTGCGAGCAAGGCCCGCACCCGCTGCTCCGACTGCTGGCTGAGCGCAACCAGGGCCGAGCCGAAAAAGTCGACCTTGCCGTGGGCAATGGCACGGATGATGAAACTTGCGGTCAGGTCGCCGCGCAGGCGCAGATGTTCGATAAGTGCCGCATGTTCCTCAGTGCGCGTGCCTTCGACCAGCCGCACCGAAGCCTTGACGCAAGCATCGCGCGTGACCCGCTCGGCTCTGGCCGCCCCCATCAGCGCCATCACCAGCGGCGAAGCCTTCAGCGTTTCGCCGAGCTTGACCAGCAGCATGTGCCGGCAGTCGGCCGGCAGCCGCACATCCGTGACCATTGCCTCGCGCAAATGAGCGATATGGCCATGCCGCTCGGCGATGCGGCGGAAGGAGAGCGAGGCTATGTCGGCGCCGTCATTGGCGAGCAGCGCCGCACACGCTTCCGGTTCGCCGATCTCGGCGATCGCCGCGGCAACCGCCATCGAAACGACCGGCCGGTCGGCGATCAGTTTTTGCGTCGCCTTGTGCCCGGCCGCGACGCGGTCGATCAGGTCGGCGTCCGTCAGCAGCGGGGAGCGCGCCAGCACCAGGGCTGCCACTTCCGGCTGATCGGAGGCAAGCGCGCTGATGATCTGCAGCGGCGCGTGATGGCTCATCGACAGCGCTTCGGCCATAGCCAGCCGCACCTTCGACGAGGCGTCGTCGAGCAGCAGCGTCAGCGCCGCTTCGGCCGCGCAACGGTCTTCGAAAGGCAGGTCGGAATTGACGTAGGCGCGGGCCAGCGCGCTCGCCGCCGCGGCGCGCTCCGAAACTCTCGCGGTGTAGATCCATTTGAGAAAATGCGAGACAACCATACTGCCTGCTACGCCCCTTGCCGGAAAGCTTCCGGCCCCAGGAATGACCCTAGGCAGAAATGGTTTACGAACGGTTCACCATGTTTATTAACTGGCTTGCGGGTGGCATGGGCAGCGCCTATCAACCGTCAGGCAGCGGAGGAGAAAAACGATGCCCGGGCTTTATCTCGAAGAGTTCGTCGTCGGACATGTCTTTCGGCACACGCTGCGCAAGACCGTCACCGAAAGCGATAACATGCTGTTCTCGGTGATGACGCTGAACCCGCAGCCGCTGCACATCGACTTCGACTTCGCCGCCAAGAGCGAATGGGGCAGACCGCTGGTCAATTCGCTGTTCACGCTCGGCCTGATGATCGGCATTTCCGTCAATGACATCACCGTCGGCACCACAATTGCCAATCTCGGCATGAGGGAGACAGTGTTTCCGCACCCGGTCTTCCATGGCGACACCATCCGTGTCGAAACGACTGTGATCTCGGTCAGGGAATCGAAATCCAAGCCGGACCGCGGCATCGTCGAGTTCGAGCATCGCGCCTACAATCAGAACGATGTGCTCGTCGCCAAATGCACGCGCCAGGCGATGATGATGAAAAAGGCGGCCTGATGCGCTCGCTGCTGTTTGTGCCCGGCGATTCCGAAAAGAAGCTGGACAAAGGCTTTGGCGCCGGCGCCGACGTGGTCATCGTCGACCTTGAGGATTCCGTGGCGCCACAAAACAAGGCGTCGGCACGCGACATCGCGGCACGCTTTATCGGCGGCAACCGGCAGCAGACAAGCTCCGCCATCTATATCCGCGTCAACGATCTCTCGACCGGGTTGACCGACGACGATCTGGCCGCCCTGGTTCCGGTCAAACCCGACGGCATCATGCTGCCGAAGTCGAACAGCGGCCAGGATGTCCAGCAGCTATCCGTAAAGCTCCGCGTACATGAGGCCGAAAACGGATTGCCGGATGGCGCGATCAAGATCCTGCCGATCATTACCGAGACCGCTGCTGGGTTGCTGGCCGCCGCGACCTATGCCGGGGCAAGCGCCAGGCTTGCCGGCCTCACCTGGGGTGCCGAAGATCTGTCGGCGGCGATCGGCGCGCAGGCTGCGCGCGACGACAACGGCCGCTACACCGATGTCTTCCGCCTTGCCCGCACCATGACCATCCTTGCCGCCGGCGCAGCTGAAGTCGCGGCGATCGACACGGTTTTCCCCGCCTTTCGCGACATGGCCGCCTTCGAAGCCGAATGCACGGAGGCCGAGCGTGACGGCTTTACCGGCAAGATGGCGATCCATCCGGCGCAAGTGCCGGTCATCAACGCCGCCTTCACGCCATCGGCGGAGGCAGTGCAACGCTCGCAGGCCATCGTCGCGGCCTTCGAGGCGGCCGGAAATCCCGGCGTGGTCGGCATTGACGGCAAGATGTATGACCGGCCGCATCTCAGGCTCGCCGAACGGCTTCTGGCTCGCGCCAAGGCAGTCGGGGTTTAGTCCCGCGCCAGCACGATGACCCGGTCCTCAGGCAGGTAGGCCAGCGCTTGCGACTTCAACGGGTTGACGGTGACGCCGCCCAGAGCCCGCTCATCACTCTGCGCAGCGCGAACGCGCCTGTGTCCGATGGCGATCTCGCCGCGCAGGCGCGCCGATTCCGCGATCGTCCAGAACGTCACCGGCTGGTCGATGGCGACATAGTCGCCGACCGGACGCATGTAGATTTCGGAGCCCTCCTCGTCGAGCAGGTCATCGAAGATCGCGGCGAGATTCTGGTTCTCCGATGCCTGCGCCAGCATCAGGCTGACCAGCCGGTTGCTGACGACGAAGTCATCGGCCTTGGTCACCGCCGCCAACTCGCGGTTGCGCACGTCGATCATTTCGCTGACAATCGAGATATGCGTGCCGGCATTGTCTGCGATTTTGCGCAAATGCAGCAGCGTCACCAGCGTGCGCGTATCGGCGGGCTGCGCTGCCATGGTCTCGCTGTAGCCGAGGACGAGCACGTGGTCGTAGGAAGGCACGTCCAGGCTTGCCAGTGCTGTGCTGCTCGACGTGTCGGTGATCCGGCAGGAAACCGACAGATTGTCGCCGACGACCGGCAGCCCGGCAACTTCCTGTTCGAGGCCTGGCGTATCGGCGGCGATGGTCAGGATCGAACCAGGCGCGACATAGCGCGACAGTTCATAGGTTATGATCGGACCGCGCCGGTTCCAGCCAAGGATCAGCGTGCGCTCCGGCTTCGCCTCAATGGGCTGATGGCGAAGAATCGCCGCGGTATCGATCTTGGCCGCCGCGCTTCCCAGCTTGATGGCGGCATCGTCCTCGGCAATGATGATGGCGCGCATGTCCTTGCCGATCACCAGCTCCGACGGTGGGTTGAGATTGACGCGCCCGGTTTGGTCGCAGAGCCCGATCAGCGCGCAATGCTCATACGCCATCACTGCCTCGCCGAAGGTCTTGCCGGTGAGATCAGGCTGCTCGGTCGTGTAGATTTCGCAGCCGTCGAAATCGAGCAGCTCCGAATAGACGCCGCTGAGACCCGACTGCCGGCTCGAATGCACGACGATGCGCGAGATCAGCTGGTCGGCCAGGACAAGCTGTACCTCGGCCCCGCCGACGACGCGGGCGACCTCGGCGTTCTTTCCGTCGCGGATCTCGGCGGCGATGTTATAGGGCGCCGTGCGCCGGTTCGGGTCGTTGGCCAGCGCCAGCACCGTCTTGATCACCTGCGAATCCGGGTCGTCGCCGTCCGGCGACAGCACGATGATCGAGCGCGAGGTCTGCGGGTTGATGATGGCCAGATCGTAGAGGTCGGTCGGGTCGCCGCTGCGGCAGATGATGCGTGTATTGCCCAGTCTGCCGACTTTGGCGGCGATCTCGTCCTCCATCGCCACCTTGTCCATATTGGCCATGACGACAATGCGCGGATGGCGGCGGCTGGCATTGGCAATGACGAGTTCGGAGATGACGTCGAAGATCGACGGCGACCAGTTGAGGATGATGGTGTGGTCGCTCTCCAGCACCCGCGAACGGCCCTTGCGCAATTCATCGAGCTTGCTGTCGACGCCGGCGCTGAGCACGCCGATGAGGGCCGACACGACGAAGATGCCGGCGAGCGTGACAAACAGCATGACGAGACGAAAGGCCCAGCCGGTGTCGCCGCCCATCGTGCCGGAATCGAGCGTGCGCATCAGCGATTCCCAGAATGCTTCGAAGAAGTTCAGCGGTTCGCCGCCCTCCGGCGCGATGCGGGTCACCGCAAGGAAAGCCGCGGCGGCGATGATGATCAGCAGCGAAGTGACGGCGAGCCAGCCGATCAGCGCGATCGGCCCGGCCGCCATGCTCTTGTCAAACCCATAGCGCAGCCGGGTTCGCAGCGAGTCTCGTTTCTTCATGTCGCCGGCGACCCCCAATATCCTATGATCGATGCGCCAACCCCACGCATCGCCAAGCCGCTGTCTTAGCCTGTGTTTAAATAAAGGGGAATCGCTTTCGGGTGTCAGCCGTTCCACGGCCCAGTATAATCGGCATAGAGCTTTGCCGGATCGGGCCGCGGCCGTTCCGGCGCCGGGCCCTGGTAGGAGCCGACATGGATGAAGCCGACGACGCGCTCCTGCGGCGCCAGCCCCAGGATCGCCCTGCCCTCCGCGACGTCGGAATACCAGTTGCTGATCATGTTGGTGCCATAGCCCAGCGCGTTGGCCGCGATCATCAGGTTCAGCGCCGCCATGCCGCCGGACAGGAACATTTCCCATTGCGGGATTTTTGGATTGTCCTTCGGAACCGACACCACGCCGATCACCAGCGGCGCGCGGGAAAACCGCGCAAGCTCCTGGTTGCGGCGGTTTTCCGGCAGCGGCCCTTCGCGCTGTTCGGCGAGCGCCGCCAGCTTCCTGCCGATCTCGACGCGCGCCTCGCCGCGATAAAGGATGAAGCGCCACGGCTCCAGTCGGCCGTGATCGGGCACACGGCTTGCAGCCGCGATCATGGTCGCGATATCGCCATCGCTGGGCGCCGGTTCCTTCAATTCAGGAATCGGTGCGGAGTTTCGGGTCAGCAGGAAGTCGATGATCGGCGACGCCATGGGGGCCAGGTCTCCTAAAGCACTCGATTTTGAGCTGAAGCGCGCCATTGCGGATCGGGGCGGCTCGGGCATTGGCGCGGGCGCGCCGGACGAAAGAACCTGTTGCCAAGGTGGTCGGACTCTTAAGCCTTGAAATTGCCACCGCCTTGGGCTTCAACGCAAGGCATGTTTGAGGGGACATCGCGCCTTTTCCTGATTTGGCTCGCCGTAGCGCTGTTTGCGCCGGCGTCAATGGCCATGGCGCAGAATGCCGACGGCATCGGCAATCTGAAACTTCCCGATATTTCGAGCTATGCGACGCCCAAGGGCGAGACGCCGCTGGCGCTCAGTGGCGGCGGCGCCATAACGCTGTCGGCGCAGTTGACCGACAAGGGCGCCGACATCACGCGCGGCATCGTCTGGCGCGTCTTCAAGCCCGAGGCCGCCGGCGACGGCAAGCTGCCGATGGTGGCTTCCGCGCATGGCGGCAGCGCTGTGTTCCAGCTCGAGCCCGGCAGCTATCTGGTCCACGCCTCCTACGGACGCGCCGGCGCCACCAAGCGCATCACCGTCGGCAAGGACGCCAGGCGCGAAAGCCTGGTGCTCGATGCCGGCGGCCTCAAGCTCGACGCGGTGCTGTCGGGCGGCGTGCGTATTCCGCCGAAAAAACTGCGCTTCTCCATTTATGAGGGCACCGCCGAGGCCAATGGCGACCGCGCTTTGATCATTCCCGATGTCGAGCCGAACAGCGTCGTGCGGCTCAACGCCGGCGTTTATCATGTCGTCTCCACCTATGGCGCGGTCAATGCCGTTATTCGCTCCGACATCCGTGTCGAAGCCGGCAAGCTGACCGAAGCCACCGTCGAGCATCGCGCGGCGGAGGAGACCATGAAGCTGGTGCGCGAGACCGGCGGCGAGGCCATCGCCGATACATCCTGGTCGCTGCTCAACGAATCCGGCGATCCGATCAAGGAGGCCGTCGGCGCCTTCGCCTCGATGGTGCTGGCCGAAGGCCAATACACCATCATCGCCAAGAACCGCGACCGCATCTACCAGAAGGATTTCACCGTGGTCGCTGGGCAGAACCAGGAGATCGAGGTGCTGGCCACCGAAGCCTCGGCCATCGATCCCGAGGAAGGCGCCGACTGACCGGCGCGCCCATTGGCCTCGGTTTGGCTCTCAGTTGAAGTGGTAGTTCAGGGCTACGTCAGGCGGCCTTGCGCAGGCGGCGCTGCAGGAAGTGGACCCGGCCGCGCGGCGCGTCGGGCGCCAGATCGAAGACGCCGCGATGAAGGCGATCAAGCAAGGTCTTGCGGTCGCGCAGCGGCTCCAGCTCATCCCAGCGCAGTACGTTGCCGACGCGAACGTCGATCGCTTTGCCGGACAGCCGCGCGAATTCGCGGATGAGCATTGAAAGGCGCAACGTCAGCGACGCCTTGCCGACGAATTTCGCCAGCCTTCCTTCGCGCTCCCCCATGTTCATCGGGCCGCTGACCAGATGGAACAGCCGGCCGTTCTGCCCGGAAAAATGCATCGGCACCACCGACGCCTTGGCGTCCTGCACGAGGCGCGCCGGAAACATCTTCCACGGCAGGTCGCGCGCCCGGCCAAAGCCTTTCGGCGCGGTGGCGACGCCGCCGGCCGGAAATACGACGATGGTGACGCCCTCTTTCAACAGCCGCACTGCCTCGTGGCGCACCGCCATGTTGTTCTTCACCGCGTCCTTGGTCTCGGAAAAGTCGATCGGCAGCGAGTACGGTTCCATCTCGCGGATCTTCAGCAGATCCTTGTGGATCATGACGCGGAACGGACGCCCGAGCTGCTCGACGAGCGACAGCACGGCAATGCCGTCGCCAATGCCGAACGGGTGGTTGGCGACGATCACCAGCGGCGTGTCGGGCAGCCCCGCCGGCGGCCACTGATCGGTGCTGCGCACCTTGACGTCGATCAGCTGCAGCATGCGGCTGAACACCCGCTCGCCGGTCGGCGCCACCTGGCGGCGCCAGAAATCATAGAGCGCGGCATACCGGTCGCGCCCCGACAGACCTTCAATGGAATGGATGAACCAGCGCGTCAGCGCCGGCTGGCTCGCATTGGCGTAGGAGAGTTCGGGAAACGGTCTTTCCCGTATCTTCAGCTTGAGCATGGGGGCTCGTTACAAGGTTGGCGTGACAGGCATGTGAAAATGGCGGTGGATCGCTCCACCGCCATTTCTCCGAAATATTGATTGCTCAGGCCGCGTTGCGCCTTCGGTCGGGCGAAACAGCCTCGTCGGAAAGCAGCTTCAGCGCGTCGGCCAGCTTGAGCGATTCCTGATCGCGCGAGCCAAGCCGGCGGATGTTGACCGTCTCCTCCTCCGCCTCGCGCTTGCCGCAGACGAGGATCACAGGAACCTTGGCCAGCGAATGCTCACGCACCTTGTAGTTGATCTTCTCGTTGCGCAGATCCGGTTCGGCCAAAAGTCCTGCCGCCTTCAACTGTGCGACAACCTTTCGCGCATAGTCGTCAGCATCCGAGGTGATCGTCGCCACAACCACCTGCAGCGGCGCGAACCACAGCGGGAAATGGCCGGAATAATGCTCGATCAGGATGCCGAGAAAGCGTTCCATCGAACCGCAGATGGCGCGATGCACCATCACCGGCTGCTTCTTTTCCGAATCCGAACCGATGTAGAAGGCGCCAAAGCGTTCCGGCAGATTGAAGTCGACCTGCGTGGTGCCGCACTGCCATTCGCGGCCGATGGCGTCCTTCAGCACATATTCGAATTTCGGCCCGTAGAAAGCGCCCTCGCCCGGATTGATCGAGGTCTTGATGCGGTTTCCCGATCGCGTCCTGATCGTATCCAGCACGTTGCCCATGATCGCCTCGGCATGATCCCAGGCCTCGTCGGTGCCGACGCGCTTATCCGGCCGCGTCGACAGCTTCACGCTGACATCGTCGAAGCCGAAATCGGCGTAGGTCGACAGGATCAGATCGTTGATGCGCAGGCATTCCGCGGCCAGTTGCTCCTCGGTGCAGAAGATATGCGCATCGTCCTGCGTGAAGCCGCGCACGCGCATCAGCCCGTGCAAGGCGCCGGACGGTTCGTAGCGATGCACATTGCCGAATTCCGCAAGCTTTACGGGCAGATCGCGATAGGATTTCAACCCATGCTTGAATATCTGCACGTGGCCCGGACAATTCATCGGCTTCAGCGCGAACACGCGGTCGTCGTCGGTGTCGTCGCCGGCCACCGTCACCTTGAACATGGCATCGCGATACCAGCCCCAGTGGCCCGACGTCTCCCACAGGCTCTTGTCGAGAACCTGCGGTGCGTTGACCTCCTGGTAGCCTTGCTCGTCGAGGCGGCGGCGCATGTAGTTGACCAGATTCTGGAACATCTTCCAGCCCTTGGCGTGCCAGAAGACGACGCCCGGCCCCTCTTCCTGGAAATGGAACAGGTCCATCTCGCGGCCGAGTTTGCGGTGGTCGCGCTTCTCTGCCTCTTCCAGCATCGTCTGGTAGGCATCGAGTTCAGCTTGCTCGGCCCAGGCCGTGCCGTAGATGCGGGTCAGCATCGGGTTGTTCGAATCGCCTCGCCAATAGGCGCCGGCCACCTTCATCAGCTTGAACGCGTTGCCGATCTGGCCGGTCGAGGCCATGTGTGGGCCGCGGCAGAGATCGAACCAGTCACCCTGGGAATAGATCTTGAGATCCTGGTCTTCGGGAATGGCGTCGATCAGCTCGAGCTTGTAGCGCTCGCCCTTCTCGGCAAAGACCTTTTTCGCCTTGTCGCGCGACCAGACTTCCTTGGTGAACGGCTTGTTACGCGCAATGATCTCGCGCATCTTCTTTTCGATCACCGGGAAATCGTCAGGCGTGAACGGCTCGTTGCGGGCGAAGTCGTAATAGAATCCGTTCTCGATCACCGGCCCGATGGTCACTTGCGTTCCCGGCCACAGTTCCTGCACGGCCTCCGCCAGCACGTGTGCTGCATCATGACGGATGAGTTCCAGCGCGCGCGGATCGCTGCGGGTGATGATCTCGACCTTGCCGGACTTGCCAAGCGGGTCGGAAAGATCGCGAACGGTGCCGTCGATGGCATAGGCGACAGCCTTCTTGGCCAGCGACTTCGAGATCGATTCGGCGAGGCCCGCACCGGTCATCGCCGCGTCATAGTCGCGGACGGAGCCATCGGGAAATGTCAGGGAAACGGAATTCAGCATCGGGTATCTCCTATCCAGTCCCGCAAACGAGCGCGGGTGGTCGTGGTGTGAAGCCGGAGGCATCCGGCAGCGGGCGGGTTTTAGAGGCCACGCGGCATCAGGTAAAGAGCCGTCGTTGGCGCAGCTGTCAGGAAATGGCGCGACAGATGTCGCAGGCCAGTCGCACAGGCTTGCGAATTTCCCCGACACGAGGTTGGAATCCCCGGCATGGAAGACGCAAAATCCAGCCGAACCGCCTTGGGCGTCGCGCGCATGCGGGCCCTCCACCAGTTCTCGCAGCAGGCGGCGCTGTTTCGCGACCCATATGCGAGTGCGATACTGGGCGATGCCGCACCGACGGTGCAGGAGCTCGAGCAGGAAGGTGAGCGCAGCCGGCGCATGCGCCTGTTCGTGGCAGCGCGCGCCCGCCTCGCCGAGGACTGGCTGGCTGCGGCGGTGCGCCGGGGCGTCCAGCAAGTGGTGGTGCTCGGCGCCGGCCTCGACACTTTCTCGCTGCGCAATCCGTACCCTGATGTCGCGGTGTTCGAAGTCGATCACCCGGCGACACAGGCCTGGAAACGGAAATGCATCGCCGATGCTGGTCTTGCCGAACCGCGGGCCACCATGTTCGTGCCGGTCAACTTCGAGCGCCAGCGCCCCGCGGATGGCCTGGCATCGGCCGGTTTGCGGCAGACCGAGCCCAGTTTCTTCATCTGGCTGGGTGTCGTTCCGTATCTGAGCCAGGACGCAATCTTCAGCACCCTGTCCTGGATTGCCGGCATGCCCGGTTCGGAGGTCGTCTTCGACTACAGCGAGCCGGCCGAGAACCGCGATGCGGCTGGACAGGCTGCCCTCTCTTTCCATGCGGCGCGCGTCGCCGCTGCCGGAGAGCCCTGGATCAGCTTCTTCGTGCCCGCGGCACTGGCGCAATCGCTGCGCGAGCTCGGCTTCGATGAGATCGAAGATCTGGAAAGCAGCGACATCGCCGCCCGCTTCTCCAGGACGCCAAAGGCGGAGACAAGGAATTCCGGCGGCCACATCCTTCGTGCCCGCCGGAGCACTTGAAGCTAAAGCAAGTTCACTTCACCAGTTGCGGCAACTCCCTCAGTAACGCCGCGCGTGTCGCCGGGCCTTTCGGCATGTCGATCGGCTTGGTGTCGACGACCAGCCGGGCGAAGACGATCCGGCGGCCGCCCTTTTCGGCCCAGCCGACGAACCAGCCCAGCGCGCGCTTGTCCTTGCTGTTTCCCAGCCTGGTGCTGCCGGTTTTGCCCCGCACCGTCCAGCCGCCGGCCTGGAAAGTCGGCAGGATGGCTCGGGTCATCTCATGCGCCTTGGCAGAAACCGGCATCTTGCCGGCGAGCAGCTGGCGCAGGAAGGCTGTCTGTTCGACCGGCGATATCTCAAGCGAGGAATTTATCCAGGATTGCGTGAGCCCGTTGTCCTTGTCGGCATCGCCCGAGACATCCATGTTGCCGTAGCCGAATTTCGAGACGTAGAGGGCAAAGCTTTTTGCGCCGAGCCGGCGCACGATCTCGCGCGAATACCATACGATCGAGTCGCGCTCCCAGATAGTCGGGTCGACGGCTTTGTGGTCGCGGCTCACGGCCCTGAATTCAGGCTTGTAGTCCCAGGTCGGCGTATGCGCATCGCTCAGGATACCGCTGTCGTAGCCGATCAGCGCCAGCGGCACCTTGAAGGTCGACGCCGGGCTGACGCGTTGGTCGCAGACGCCGCTTTGATAGAGCGTCTCGCCGCTCGCCGCGTCCTGGATAAGCGTGCAGGCGACATCGCCAAGCGGCGCCGATTGCGCCCGCATCGGAAATCCCAGAAACCAGGCCAGCAGGAAGAGGACCGCGGCAATGATGAAGGGATGGGTTTCGATCCGACGCATGTGGGCTCTCCTGGGAATGAACAGGAGGCGCTTAGCGAAGTGTCTTGGCTCGATTTTGACTCAAATGCGCAGTCTTTGTGCAGCCCGTTGTTAACCTTACCGGATTGTAAAGAAATGCCGCGCTGGCGATCTGGATCAGGGACCAGCGCGCCCGCCGTCAGGCCTCGCCGCGCTTCCTGCCGATCTGCCAATAACGCCATGGCATGAACCAGACATAGCGCTGATCGAGTACCTCCGGCACGCGATCGATGCCATGCGAACCGAAAGGGCCGCAGCGCAGCACGCGGAACAGCCCCATGAAGCCGCCGGCCCACAGACCATGGCGGGCGATCGCCTCATGCGCGTATTCGGAACAGGTCGGCAGATGCCGGCAGGAATTGCCGACAAATCCGGACAGCGTCAGTTGATAGAGGCGCACCAGCGACGTGCCGAAAATGCGGCCGGGTGTTTTGCGCCAGGGACCGGGCCAGTTGCGCCCGCGCCGGGTCCGTCCGGCGGCATGCACATGCCGATGCTGGTCGCCCACCGCAGTCTCTTTCCGAACGCGACCCGAAACCGGCTTCCGGGTCAGCTTGCGTTTCCAAACCGATAGATGTGAGCTTCGGCCGGCAAACGCAATCCTCTTCACTCACTCGCCTCTTTGTCGGCTTCAGGGTCGCGAGCGGCGAAAGGGATGCCGCTCCGCTGGAGCCGCCCAGCGGGTGGCCGGCCTTTGCTCGGTGCGCTGCACATGATGCTGCCTGTCGCCACGCCATTGAAACGTCGCGATCCGCATCACATCGCCAGAGATTTCCAGAAACTGGATCATGTCCGTGTCTCCTCTAAGAGCGGATTAGACGCCCGCTGGCCTTCGCCTTCAAACGAGTATAATTTCCGGTTCGGATAACTTCGGGTTATGCGAAATGAAGCGCGGACGGTTGCCCCTGACGGCGTTGCGAAGTTTCGAGGCAGCCGGCCGGCAATTGAGCTTTAGCCGGGCCGCCGAGGAGCTGTTCGTCTCGCAGGCCGCCATCAGTCGGCAGATCCGCGAACTCGAGCAGTTCCTGCACCAGCCCTTGTTCCACCGTCACCACCGCCGCGTCGAGTTGACCGAGGCCGGCCAGCGCCTGCTCGATCAGCCGGTCAGGAGTTTCGATGACATCGACAGGCTGCTTTCGGACCTGGTGGCTGTTCCGGCGCAGTCGGTGGTCCGCGTCAGTGTCGAGCCGTCGCTGGCCTCGGTATGGCTGTTGCCGCGGCTCAACCGCTTCAGCCAGTTGCGGCCCGATATCGACGTTTCCCTCGAAGTTGACCCAAGGCCGATCGAGTTCCGCAGCGATCAGCCCGAACTCGCCTTGCGCTTCAGCGCGCGCGCCACCTCATGGCCGCGCAGCGAGGCCGAATGGCTAGCCTCGACCGTCGATTCACCGGTCCTGTCGCCTGCCTTGCTGGGATCGGGCCCTGCCCTCGAAAAGCCGCTCGACCTTGCCCGCTACACGCTGTTGCACGAGGAAAATCGTCAGGGCTGGGCGCGCTGGTTCGAAGCGGCTGGCGTCGCCGCCGACGCCATTCCGGCGCGCGGCCCTATGCTGGCGGATGTGTCGCTGTCGAAGCAGGCCGCCCTGCTCGGCCACGGCGTGGCGCTGGGCGACCTCTTGCAGATCGGCGAGGAGATTGCGTCCGGCGCGCTGATCAAGCCGTTCGACATCGACGTCGCATCCGGCGCCTACTGGCTGGTGGCCAGGAGTTTGAAGGACCTGCCGGAGCCGGCTAAGGCCTTTGCCGACTGGGTGAGAAGCGAATTTGCCGAAAGCAGACGGGCGCAGGAACAGCAGACCTAAGCCGTCGTGCTTCTTAAGCCCTCGGTTCTATTTCTGCTGCGCGCCGGATGACATCACTCGGCCGTCGAAATTGACCGTCGTCTCGCGCCAAGCCTGGTAGCTATCGGCATAAATCGCAAGGCCAATGAAGGGCGCACAACGGGTAATCGCCCGAACTGCGCTGTCATCGAACTTCTTGCCCTGTGGTTCTGTTGCAAGATTGAGTACCTTCGGCGGCGCCGCCAGCGAACCATCCCGGTTAAAGCTGATTTTGACGCGTGTGGCCACAAGTTCGTCGCCGACGGGGATAATCCAGCAGCCAGCCAGCTTGTCAGCGAGGTAGGCGGCAGCCTTCTGCTGCGAGGCGTTTTCTGCGCCGGCAGCATAGCCACTCGTGACCAGCGAAACCACAAGGCCCGAAGCCACCATCAACCAATGCAAACACTTCCTCCGTCATGTCCTGCGCGAAGCCCGCGCTATGTCACGCTGCTTCTTCTGCGCGTTTCTTCTCGATTTGACCGATGGCATCGACGACCGCATCGAAGGTCAGCATGGTCGAGGCATGGCGCGCCTTGTAGTCGCGCACCGGCTCCAGATATCTCAGATCGGCAAAGCGGCCTTGCGGCGGCGCGCCGTTTTCCTTGAGCATCTTCAGCATGGTGTCGCGCACCGCCCGCAATTCGTCGGCGCTGGCGCCGATGACATGTTGAGCCATGATCGAGGACGAGGCCTGGCCGAGCGCGCAGGCCTTCACGTCATGCGCGAAATCGGTGACGACGCCATTGTCCATCTTGAGGTCGATGGTCACCGTCGAGCCGCACAATTTGGAATGGGCCTTGGCCGTCGCATCCGGATGATCGAGCCGGCCGACGCGGGCGATGTTTCCGGCAAATCCCAGAATTTTCGCATTGTAGACGTCGTCAATCATATTTTTCCAATCCGTCGCCGCCAAGCGAACAGCGATTGCCGTTGTACCGTCTTTCATTCGCTGCGTACGAGCATATATAATGGTGGCAGTCGGGTATCGACAAGGCAACGCAAAGCCATCGTCCTTGCCCATTTCGTTCACGCCGCTTGCGGGCTGGAAACCGGGCGAGTTTTCAGCACCCGAAAGGTCGTGGTCCGTTCAACTCGTTCCTCCTGAGAGAGGAACTACGGGAGACGCCTTTATGGATGCCGTCATCAAGAAAATAATGCCCCCTTCCGACTATCTGGACAAGCCGGTCACCGACAGGCCGAGCGAAGCCGAGGTCGAGGCCGCCGTGCGCACGCTGTTGCGCTGGACCGGCGACAATCCGGACCGCGAGGGCCTGATCGACACGCCCAAGCGCGTCACCAAGGCCTTTCTCGAAATGTTCAACGGCTATGACATGTGCCCGGCCGAAGAGCTCGGCCGCACTTTCGAGGAAGTCGCCGGCTATGACGATCTCGTCATCGTCAGGGACATCCAGTTCCACTCGCATTGCGAGCACCACATGGTGCCGATCATCGGCAAGGCGCATGTCGGCTACCTCCCGGATGGCAAGGTCGTCGGCCTGTCCAAGATCGCCCGTGTGGTCGATATCTTCGCCCATCGCCTGCAGACTCAGGAGGCCATGACCGCACAGATCGCCGGCGTCATCCAGGACGTGCTCAATCCGCGCGGTGTCGCCGTCATGATCGAGGCCGAGCATATGTGCATGGCCATGCGCGGCATCCGCAAGCAGGGCTCCACCACGCTGACCTCGACCTTCACCGGCGTGTTCAAGGACACGCCCGAGGAACAGGTCCGTTTCGTCACCATGGTGCGCGGCCTCGGGGCGTAAGCCTCTCGCCGGCATCGCTAGATCAAGGACCGGCGATGTCGGCACTAACATTTCCCAAGGCTCCATCAGACAAGAAGGCTCTCGAAGAAGGCGCGGTGTTTTCCCCGCGCTTCGATGCTGCCGGGCTGGTCACCGTCGTCGTCACCGACGCCGCTGACGGTATGCTGCTGATGGTCGCGCATATGAATGCCGAGGCGCTGGCGCTGACGCTCGAAACCGGCATCGCGCACTACTGGTCGCGCTCGCGCAGCACGCTGTGGAAGAAGGGCGAAACATCAGGCAATTTTCAGACCGTCGTCGAGATGCTCACGGATTGTGACCAGGACGCCATATGGTTGCGCGTCAAAGTGTTGGGCCACGACGCAACTTGTCACACCGGCCGGCGTTCATGTTTTTATCGGACGGTGGGGCTAATCGGCGGCAAGGCAACGCTTGCCGACGATGGCAGCACGCCGCTGTTCGATGCGGAAAAAACCTATCGGAAGCCCGCGTGAACCATTCAACAGTCGCAAACCACTCATATTCACTATTCTCAAACGTCCTTCCTGTAGAACGGACGCGGGACAAGGGAGATCATGATGCTCGAGTGGGCGTCATTGCGTAGCAGACCGGACGTGCGGGAGGCCAATGGCCCCTCATCGTCCGGCGGGGTGCCTGACCCGCAACCCGCGGGCAAGACAGGCATTTCGCTCGCGCTGGGCGGCGGCTGCGCACGCGGCTGGGCGCACATTGGCGTGCTGCGCGCGCTCGACGAAGCCGGCATCGAAGTCTCGATGATCGCCGGCACCTCGATCGGCGCGCTGGTTGGCGGCTGCTATCTCGCCGGCAAGCTGGACGAACTCGAGGAGTTCGCCCGCAGCCTGACCAAGCGGCGCATCTTCGGCCTGCTCGATCTCAATCTGCGCGGCAGCGGCCTGTTCGGCGGCATGAAACTGGACGTCAGGCTGCGCGAGCACATGGCAGGCATCCGCTTCGAGGATCTCACGAAACCCTTCGTCGCCGTTGGCGCCGAAATTCGCACCGGCCATGAGATCTGGCTGTCCAGCGGTTCGCTGATCACCGCGATGCGGGCTTCCTATGCGCTGCCCGGCGTGTTCGAACCGGTGAATTGCAACGGCCGCATTCTGGTCGACGGCGCGCTGGTCAACCCGGTTCCGGTTTCGGTCTGCCGCGCCTACGAGCAGCCGCTGGTCGTCGCGGTCAACCTTCACTACGATCTGTTCGGCCGCGCCGCCGTCATCAAGCACAGCGCCGGCGAACTGCTCATCGAGAAGGACGCGCCCCGGCCAGGCCAGGCCAGCCCCGACCACCAGCCGCACCAGAGCCGTCTCGGCATCACCGGCGTCATGGTCGAAGCCTTTAACATCATCCAGGACCGGATTTCACGCGCAAGGCTGGCGGGCGATCCGCCCGACATGTCGCTGCAACCGAAACTCAGCCATATCGGCTTGACCGAATTCCACCGCGCGGATGAGGCGATCAGCGTCGGTTACCAGGCGACGATGGCGCAGATCAGCGAGTTGAAGCGGCTGCAGACGGTTCTCGCTTAAACCAGTTCGGCAATGTCAGGCTTTGGCCGCATCGGTGATGCGGAACTGCACCGTGCGGTTGCCGTTCCAATAATTCCCCGACAGCGAGCCGGCTACATGGATCGTGTTGCCCCTGTTCTTGAACAGGAATTCGCCCAGCGCGGTATCGACGGATCGAAAGGCGATGCCCTGGATGCGGCCGCCGCTTTCCGACTGCAGATCAGCCCGGATGTGGTTGGTGCCGACAGCCCGCGCGTCGGCCAGCCGATGGCGCGGCAGCGCGAACACCGGCGCGACATGGCCGGCGCCGAAAGGCCCGGCCTTTTCCAATGCATCGAGCAAAGCAATCGTCGCGCCCTCGGCGGCGAGCGCGCCGTCGACGGCCAGACTTTCTTCGTCCTGCAGCCGGAACACTTCGGCCGCCGCGCGCTCCTCGAAGAAAGCACGGAGTTCGCCGAGCTTGGCGCGTTCCACCGTGATGCCGGCGGCCATGCCGTGGCCGCCGCCCTTGACGATCAGCCCGGCATCGGCGGCTGCGCGCACCAGCCGTCCGAGATCGAAGCCCGACACCGAACGGCCAGAGCCGGTGCCGATGCCATTGGCGTTGAAGGCGATGGCGAAGGCCGGCCGCCGCGCATGGTCCTTCAGCCGCGAGGCGATCAAGCCGACAATGCCGGGATGCCAATTGGTGCTGGCGGTGACGATGATGGCCGGCCCGTTGCCGCCGGCAAGTTCGGCGTCAGCCTCGGCGCGCGCCGCTGCCAGCATCTCCAGCTCCATCTGCTGGCGTTCCTGGTTGAGCCGGTCGAGTGTCTCGGCAATGGTCCCGGCCTCAACCGGATCGTCGGTGGCGAGCAGCCGGCTGCCAAGTGCTGCATCGCCGATGCGGCCGCCGGCATTGATGCGCGGCCCAATCAGATAGGCGAGATGAAAGGTGCTTATCGGCTCACCGATGCGGGACACCCGCGCCAGTGCGGCGAGCCCCTCATTCTTCTGCTGCCGCGCCATCTGCAGTCCCTTGACGACGAAAGCGCGGTTCACGCCGATGAGCGGCACCACATCGCAAACCGTGGCCAGCGCCGCCAAGTCGAGCAACGACAACAGGTCCGGTGGCGCTGCGTCGGGCAATCGGCTGCGCAGGACCCTCGCCGTCTGCACCAGAGTGAGGAAGACGACACCGGCGGCGCACAGATGGCCTTGCCCGGAAAGGTCGTCCTCGCGATTGGGATTGACGACCGCGGTCGCCTCCGGCAGCGGGCCGCCGACCTGATGGTGGTCGAGCACCACCACATCGGCGCCTGCGGCCTTGACGGCATCGATGGAGACAGCGCTGTTGGTGCCGCAATCGACGGTGACGATCAGCGTCGCGCCGCGCGAGACCAGTTCGCGCATAGCCTCCGGATTGGGGCCGTAGCCCTCGAAGATGCGGTCGGGAATGTAGATCTCCGAAGGCACCGAGAAATGCGTCAGGAAGCGCTTGAGCAACGCCGAAGAGGCGGCGCCGTCGACATCGTAGTCGCCGAAGATTGCCACCTTCTCCTTGGCCATGACCGCTTCGGCGATGCGGGTCGCAGCCTTGCCCATGTCGGTCAGCGAAGCCGGATCCGGCAACAGATTGCGGATCGTCGGATCGAGGAAGCGCTCGGCCTGGTCCGCGGTGACGCCGCGCCCGGCGAGCACGCGAGCCACAATGTCGGGCACGCCGTGGCCCTGCGCTATGGCCAGCGCAGTCATGTCCTGCCGCTCGCTCAACCGGTGTTCCCAGGAAACACCGGTCGCCGACTGCCTGACGTCGAGGAAGAAGCGTTTGTCGCCCGTCATAGGAGGCGTAGTCTACAGATTGTCATTTCCGGCAATATGCGACGGCTAAACAGGAAAGTCTCAACTTTTCCACCTCCTGGTGACGCGCCTTGATCTCGCGGCTCACGCCTCCGCCAGAACCCGATGATGACTGGTGGGTTCGACCTGAAATCTCAATCCGGCTCCAAATCAAAGAGAGAGAGCATTATGGCGTCCGAAACCATTTTCAGCAGCAGCATCAATCGGTTAAAGGAGAAAAATGACTTGGCCTAGCCCGCACGCTCGATGCGGATAACCTGCGGCTTGTCTGTGAGGTGGCCGTCCTTGGTGATGCCGTCGACAGCCTTGCGCACCGCTGCTTCCGTCGTCTCGTGGGTGACCAGGATCACCGTCTTTTGCGCGTCCGTCTCGCCGCTGACGGCATGCTGGACGATCGATTCCAGCGAAATGTCGTTGTCCGCCATGCGCTTGGCGATCGCGGCGAAGACGCCGATGCGGTCGTGCACGGTCAGCCGGATGAAATAGCCGCCGGCATGGCTGCGCATCTGCGCCTTCTTGTAGGGGCGCAGTTCCTTGGCCGGCAGGCCGAACACCGGACCGTGCTGGAAGCCCGGCCGGCTCTTTGCGATGTCGGCGATATCGCCGACCACGGCGGACGCGGTGGCGTTGCCGCCGGCGCCCGGGCCGGAGAGCAGCAGTTCGCCCAGAATGTCGGTTTCGATGGCCACCGCATTGGTAACGCCATGCACCTGTGCGATCACCGACGCGGTCGGCACCATGGTCGGGTGCACACGCTGCTCGATGCCGCTGTCGGTGCGCTGCGCGACGCCGAGCAATTTTATCCGGTAGCCAAGGTCGCCCGCGGCGCGGATATCGGCCTGGCTGATATTGGAAATGCCTTCCATGTAGATGTCGTTGGCGGCGATCCTGGTGCCGAAGGCCAGGCTGGTCAGGATCGACAATTTATGCGCCGTGTCATGGCCCTCGATATCGAAAGTCGGATCGGCTTCGGCGTAGCCCAGCCGTTGCGCGTCCTTCAGGCACTCGTCGAAGGAGATGCCCTCGGCCTCCATGCGGGTCAGGATGTAGTTGCAGGTGCCGTTGAGGATGCCGAAAACGCGGGTGACCGAATTGCCGGCCATCGCCTCGCGCATCGTCTTGATGACCGGGATGCCGCCGGCAACTGCCGCCTCGTAGTTGAGCAGCACGCCCCTCTTCTCGGCGATTTCGGCAAGCGCCACGCCGTGCTTGGCCAACAGCGCCTTGTTGGCGGTGACGACATGACGTCCGGCTTCAAGTGCTGCCTTGACCGACGCGCGCGCTGCCCCTTCGTCGCCGCCGATCAGTTCGACGAAGACGTCGATATCGGCGGCCTGCGCCATCTTGATCGGATCGTCGAACCATTTGGCGGCGCTGAGGTCGACGCCACGGTCGCGCTTGGGATCGCGCGCGGAAACGGTCGTGACGATGACATCGCGTCCGCACTGGCGCGTCAGCTCCGCTGCCTTGTCGCGCAGCACGCGCGCCACCGAGGCGCCGACCGTACCCAGACCCGCAATTCCAACACGCAACGCTTCAGCCATGCCCGGCGACGCCCCTCAAAAAATCTGCTCGAATAAGATGTGCGGCGACTTTAGCGATGCGCGGCGAGCGGCACCACATTGTTCGGCTGCTTGGCGCTGGACGCCAGGAAGCGCTTGATGTTGCGCGCCGCCTGCCGGATCCGGTGCTCGTTCTCGACCAGCGCGATGCGGACGTGATCGTCGCCATGCTCGCCAAAGCCGATGCCCGGCGCCACCGCCACGTCGGCGTGCTCGATCAGGAGCTTGGAAAACTCAAGCGAGCCGAGATGCTTGAACGGCTCCGGGATCGGCGCCCAGGCGAACATCGAGGCAGCCGGTGCCGGAATGGTCCAGCCGGCGCGGCTGAAGGCATCGACCATGACGTCGCGGCGCTTCAAATAGACCTCGCGCACTTCGGCGATGTCGGCGCCGTCGCCATTCAGCGCATGCGCCGCCGCCACCTGGATCGGCGTGAAGGCGCCGTAATCGAGATAGGACTTCACCCGCGTCAACGCCGAGATCAGCCGCTCGTTGCCGACGGCAAAGCCCATGCGCCAGCCGGGCATGGAGAAGGTCTTCGACATCGAGGTGAACTCGACGCAGACATCGATGGCGCCCGGCACTTGCAGCACCGAAGGCGGCGGATTGCCGTCGAAATAGATCTCCGAATAGGCAAGGTCCGACAGGATGATGATGTCGTTCTTCTTGGCGAAGGCGACCACGTCCTTGTAGAAATCGAGCGAGGCGACCAGCGCCGTCGGGTTAGACGGATAGTTGAGGATCAATGCCAGTGGCTTCGGGATCGAATGACGGACACCGCGCTCGAGCGCCGGGATGAAGCCGTCATCCGGCTCGACCTGCAGCGAACGGATGACGCCGCCCGACATGATGAAGCCGAAAGCATGGATCGGATAGGTCGGGTTGGGGCACAGGATCACGTCGCCCGGCGCGGTGATCGCCTGCGCCATATTGGCGAAGCCTTCCTTCGAACCGAGCGTCGCCACCACCTGCGTGTCGGGATTGAGCTTCACGCCGAAACGGCGCTGATAATAGGCGGCCTGGGCGCGGCGCAGACCTGGGATGCCGCGCGAGGAGGAATAGCGATGCGTGCGCGGATCGCGCACCACTTCGCACAATTTGTCGACGATCGCCTTCGGAGTCGGCAGGTCGGGATTGCCCATGCCAAGGTCGATAATGTCGGCGCCGCGCGAACGGGCGCTGGCCTTCAGCCGGTTGACCTGCTCGAACACGTAGGGCGGAAGCCGGCGGACCTTGTGAAATTCTTCCATGTCAGTTCCAGACGATTTAAGATTGGCTTCAGCACAGTTGGTTTGGCTAGGCGCCCTTGGCAAAGACCGCTTTCGGCGCGCGATATAGCCTTATTTGCAGGTAGGGTCGAGGGCGGGATCGCATTTGGCTTCGATCTGCTTCAGCGTGTCCTTGCCATGGTTCTTCGCCAGCGAATTCAGCGCCGCCGGGCTGGTGGACGGGGCACCGCCGCCGCCCTTGGCCACTTGCCCCTGCTGTTCGCCCTTCAACTGGGCAAGCTTGGCCTGCGTCTCCTCAGGGGTGAGTTGCTTTGCCGCCACCTGCGGTGGGATGTTGAGATTGGGATAAGAGCCGGTGTCCTGCGCGCCCTGGGTCAGGCCGACATTCATCCCGTTGCCGGTGTTGGCGCTCGTGCAGCCACTTGCCGCCAGCAGCCCTGGCGCCAGACAGGCGATTGCAACCGCGATGCGGCAAAAGCGGCCTGCCCCCGAAAAAATGGTCTCGCCGGTGTTAATCGTCATATTGTTTTCCTGGCAGCCGGGGTACAGCGCATTGGACCCGGTCAGATGTCCCATGATAATATGTCAAGAAAACGCCTCGGGAGGAACCCCGCGAGCCATGTCCAAAACACCTGATTCGAGCAAAGCGGAAGATGATCAATCTTCGACCGTCGAGCAATATCTGGTGAAAGACCCGGAACGCTTCGCGTTGAACATGGCGCGCATGGTCGAGCAGGCCGGCAAAGCCGCCTCCGCCTGGGCCGAGCCGCGCGAAAAGGGCGAGGTGCGCGATCATGTCGCCGAACCCGTGGTCGACATGGTAAAAACCTTTTCCAAGCTCAGCGAATATTGGCTGGCCGACCCGCAACGCGCGCTGGAAGCGCAGACGCGACTGTTCGCCGGCTACATGACGGTCTGGGGCAACGCCATCCAGAAGGTTAGCCCGAATGCCGAGGCGCCCGAAGATGCGGTCAAGCCCGAGCGCGGCGACAAGCGTTTTCAAGACCCCGAATGGGGTCGCAACGCTTTCTTCGATTTCCTCAAACAGGCCTATCTCGTCACCTCGCGCTGGGCGGCCGACCTGGTCGAGCACGCCGAAGGCCTCGACGATCACACCCGCCATAAGGCCAGCTTCTACGTCAAGCAGGTGTCCAATGCCATCTCGCCGTCGAACTTCATCCTGACCAATCCGGAGCTGTTTCGAGAAACCGTTGCCTCGAATGGCGAAAACCTGGTGCGCGGCATGAAGATGCTGGCCGAAGACATCGCCGCCGGCAAGGGCGACCTGAAGCTGAGACAAGCTGACTATTCGCCCTTCGAGATCGGCAAGAACGTCGCGACATCTCCCGGCAAGGTGGTCGGGCGCAGCGATGTCGCCGAAATCATCCAGTACGATCCGACGACGGAGACGGTGCTCAAGCGCCCGCTGCTGATCTGCCCGCCCTGGATCAACAAGTTCTACATCCTCGATCTCAACCCGCAAAAGTCCTTCATCCGCTGGGCGATCGAGCAAGGCCATACCGTGTTCGTCATCTCCTGGATCAATCCCGACGAGCGGCACGGCGCCAAGGGCTGGGAAGCTTACATACGGGAAGGCCTGCAATACGGCCTCGACACGATCGAGAAGGCGACCGGCGAGAAAGAGGTCAACGCCATCGGCTATTGCGTCGGCGGCACGCTGCTGGCGGCCGCACTCGCACTGCTGGCACAGGAAGGCGACAACCGCATCAAATCGGCGACCTTCTTCACCACGCAGGTCGACTTCACCCATGCCGGCGACCTGAAAGTCTTCGTCGACGAGGACCAGGTGGCAGCGGTCGAGAAATCGATGAACGAAAAGGGCTACCTCGACGGCACCAAGATGGCGACCGCCTTCAACATGCTGCGCTCGGGCGACCTGATCTGGCCTTATGTCATCAACAATTACATGCGCGGCAAGGATCCCCTTCCCTTCGACCTGCTCTACTGGAACGCCGATTCCACCCGCATGGCGGCCGCCAACCACTCCTTCTACCTGCGCAACTGTTATCTCGAGAACAATCTGACTCGTGGCGTGATGGAACTCGCCGGCCGCACTGTGTCGCTGGCCGACGTCACCATCCCGGTCTACAACCTGGCGTCGAAGGAAGATCACATCGCGCCGGCCCTTTCGGTGTTTCTCGGCTCGCAATATTTCGGCGGCGACGTCGAGTTTGTGATGGCTGGTTCCGGCCACATTGCCGGTGTCGTCAACCCGCCGGCAGCCAAGAAATACCAGTACTGGACCGGCGGCAAACCGACGGGCGATTTTGGCCAGTGGCTCGCCTCGGCGGTGGAGCATCCCGGCTCCTGGTGGACGCACTGGCAGCACTGGATCGAAACCCAGGACGACACCCTCGTTCCGGCCCGCAAACCGGGCAAGAATATGAAAACCCTGGGTGATGCCCCCGGCACCTATGTGAAGGTCCGCGTGTAACGCCGGCACCTTTTGCAGGTGCCTGTGTGTAACGGAATGTAATGTCTGGTGAGTTGACGGGCCGGCAAAACGGGGCGAAATGGTGTCGTCAACCTTCAAGAAGCCTCAATTGGCCTCCAACGAGCAAATAATTCAGAGGCTTGCAGAATTGACACAAGTCTCGTTTCCGGTTTGGGAACACAAGGTTATTGGATGTGAACGTTTCGACGCCGCACCAATAGCAGGCCGACCGGACACCGAGGGGGAATCTAGTTTTGAAATCAGTAGGATCGCGTCTCGCGGGGAGAGAAGGTCGCACTATAGCGGCAGCGCTTTTCTCCGTGCTTCTGGCGTCCTGCACCTCCGCTGGCGACCCCACAATGTCCGCCGGCATGCCTGGCTACAACGCGACCGCTTCTGACATCGCCGCGGCTTCCGGCGCCAGCCCTGCGGCGCCGGGCGATTCGACCGTGCAGGTCACATCCACCGGGCCGCAGATGATGATGACGGCAGCGGGCGATGCGACACTGCCCGAGCAGGTCGCCTATGTGCCGGTGGCCAAGCCCGGCACCGGCTTCCCGGTCAATGTTCCCGCCGGCTCCGAAACCATTGTCGGCCAGACGCCGCAGTCGCTGCAGCAGTCAGCACAGACCGCGGCCGCAACGGACGCCGTGGCGCAGAAGATCGCCGCCGCCGATGCCGGCGTGACCGCGCCGAAACCGACTGCCGCGGCACCCGCGCCCGGCGAGGTCTACGTGACCGCCGCGCCCCAGCAGATCGACACGCCGAAGAAGGGCTTCCTGGCCTCACTGTTCAGCACCACGCCAACCTCGGCGGCACCTGCTCCGCTGGTCAACTCGCGCTCGGGCGAACAGCCTGCGGTTGCTGCCCAGAAGGCCGCCCCGGCAAAGCCGATCATCACGTTGGCCTCAGCCAGTTCGGCCGACAAGCCCTTGCAGCTTGCCTCGCTTGGCAACGAGAGCAACCACATCACCGGCAGCGATGCCTTGCCCGGCGTGCGCCAGACGGCGCTGTTCGAGATCAAGCGCAAATCCGGCCTCGACGACGAAAGCGACGTCGACCTGAACGAGGACGAGGGTTCGGGCGGCGCCTATCAGGTGGCTTCCGCCGCCGGCCTCGCCCGGCTGGCGCCCAACGGCCTGTTGAAGCAAAACGAGAGCGTCGACGTCGCCTGCCTGAAGCCGTCGCTGGTGCGTGTGCTGAAGACCATCGAAGGCCATTACGGCCGCAAGATGATGGTCACATCAGGCTACCGCGACCCGGCCCGCAACCGGCGCGCCAACGGCGCCAAGAATTCGCTGCACATGTATTGCGCCGCCGCCGACATCCAGGTTCCCGGCGTCTCCAAATGGGAACTGGCGAGCTACATCCGAACCATGCCCGGCCGCGGTGGCGTCGGCACCTACTGCCATACCGAATCCGTTCACGTCGACGTCGGCCCCGAGCGCGACTGGAATTGGCGCTGCCGCCGGCGGGGGTAGCATCCCCATTCGGCAAACGGGCCGAGGGGCTGTTAGCAGCCCGCCGTTTTTTCCGATTACCTATCAGCGACGTTCGAGATTAGCCGAGGCACCCGCGACTTCGTCATCCTATGGCGAAGCAAGGAGCGCAGCGACGCAGCGCAGACGCGAGGATGACGACTGCGCGGCGCATTCGTCCAAAGATGTGCAACGACGCGAGGCCAGAAAACCTGCGCTTGCTCACCAAACTGGCCGTTTTCGCCCCTCTTGAAAAAAGTTTCTGCATCTGGCGGCTGATGGGTTGCCGGTTGGCAACAACGCAATTATAAGCCGCTTCGTCTGAGCGCGCCCATCGTCTAGCGGTTAGGACACCGCCCTTTCACGGCGGTAACAGGGGTTCGATTCCCCTTGGGCGTACCAGATCTTTCAGGAAAACAGGAAGCCTCGCGGCAGCCGCCGAACTAGCAGCGGCTGGAAGGGTGGCGCGGCGCATCGGTTGAAACGGCGAACAGCGGCTGCCGTGCCGAGGTTTCCCTCGGCGCCTGCTCGCGGCAATCTCCGGCCACTCACCCTTGGTCGTGCGCTACCTGCGGCCAGCGCTGTAACGCCGCGTGGCCACCCTCGGTCAGCGCGTAGACGCCGCGCTCGGCCCTGGCGAACCAGCCATAGACATTGTCCAATAGGATGCTGGCCGCGCGCGGCGAAATCGCTTTCAGATCGCGCGGGCGTTTCGGCCCGTCGGTCATGGCTGCGGCGCAGGCCAGCGCATCCTGCCGGTAGGCAGTCATGATCGGGGCTCGCGAGCCACCGCCGACCACCGGATCGCCGCGCCGGCGCCGGTGTTCCTCCATCAGCCGCGAGCGCCGCTTTGGATCGCGACGCGGCGGCAAAGCGGCCGGGCTGAGCAGCAATTCGACCTCCCCCTTGCCGCTGACAGCCAGAAGCCCGAAGCCGAGCCGCCGGCACAGCGCGCGAAAACGGCGGTCGTGCTCGCGGCCTTTGCCACGCGCCGACATGCGCGCGGCCAGCCACACTTCGTCGCATGCCGCGGCGCGATCGACACCTTGCAGCACCAGTTCGAGGTTGAACTGCAATTTCAGTTCGCAGATGACCAGCACAGGCGGCTCGCCGTCGCGCACCGCCACGATATCGCAGTGGCCGACTTCGCCCTTCACCGTGAATTCCAGGCTCTCGAGAAACCGCTTCACCGGGATGTAGAGAGACGTTTCCTGCATCGCGCAGGCATAGCCGATTCGGATCGGGTCGGCACAGGGATCGCCGAGAGGCCGACGCTTGCGCTAAACCGCCTCGATCCCACCATCTGCAAAAGCCATCCGTCAGGCAGGTTCTCCGGCGTGACGGTCCCGCCATAGCGCTCGACGATTTCCTTGGCGATGACCGACGTCGCCAGGGCCGAGCGCGACCAGTATTTCATCGCCTGTCTCGCGTTCAACAAGGCGCTCGCCGTGGCTGGGACGGCACGATCGACAGCGTAAGGCCCGAGATTCGTCGACGCCAAGACCGGTCCACGGTTGGCCACACAATGATGAGCGCGTGTGTGCTCTGTTTGAGGCTAGGGGCGGGTGCGCGTCCGGCGCTGCCCCGGTGCGGCATCGTCCGCCTTGAAATGCATCTCGTCCTGGACCGCGGCAAAAAACCGGCGGACATCGTTGGCCGCCGAAGCTGCATCGCTGCCGGCTGCGACCGCCTTGTCGAGGAGTTCGCGCGCCGTGGCCTTCCAGAACGACGTGGCCGTGTCGCCGTGCAGTCTGCCCAGCCTTGCGGCGACCTCGCGCACCAGCACGGTCTGCCGATCTAGCGGGAAGGTACGCACATTGGCTGAAGACATGTTCTGCACCATGAAACCGACGCAACGAATCAGACGCTGCTCTATGGCTCATGCCTAGCTGTGAAGTCGGAAACGGAACCTTAACGCCGCGGAGTCCGCGCCGATTGGAACGAGTCGGTTGGCCGGCCTCCAGGCCAAGCAGAACTCTAGACCCTCAGGCCCCTCGCCTCGCCGGCGCGCTTGGCCGTAACCATCATATCCCTGGCCAGCAGGCCACTGACCCGGCAAAACGCCATGAAGGCGCGCCAGGCATCCTCAGTCCTGACCACATCCACCGTGGCCCCGAAGCAGGCATTGAACGCCGCCTCATAGACCTTGCCCTGTCGCTTCTTTGGCCAGTCATGCAGGATATCCAGCGCCTGTTCGACGCTGTATATTTCCTCTACCGGCAGCCCGGGCGCGGGCGCGATGCGCACCGGCACCTCGAATTGCAATCTGTCCATTCTATATCTCCCGAACTGGCGTCGACCACAGCAACGCCGTTCGTCGTCAAAAGTTGCTTTGGCTGCTTTTGCGCGAAAATGTGTAGTCAGTGCGATCTCGGCATTCGGAGGAGATCGCGCACCTGGTGTCATCTGAGCGGCCGCGCAAGCCAGGAATATCGCCAGTATCAGTCCATTGCCGGCAGTTCTTCCTTGAACCTTGCGGCTTGCAGTGCCAAATCTGGGGAAATTTTCTAACGGGCTGATATGCGCCGCCCGCTTACAGGCAAACGGACACTATGGTCACCTATCTCGACGCCGCCACGGCACCCCTCAGGAACACCGGCCAGATCCGCCTCTACGGCGAAGAAGGATTTGCCGGCATGCGCAAGGCCTGCGATCTCACCGCGCGCTGCCTTGATGAACTGGTGCCGATGGTCCAGCCGGGTGTCACCACCGAGACCATCGACCGTTTCGTCTTCGAATTCGGCATGGACCAAGGCGCGCTACCGGCGACGCTCAACTACCGCGGCTACACCAAATCGTCCTGCACCTCGATCAACCACGTCGTCTGCCACGGCATTCCAGACAACAAGCCGTTGAAGGATGGCGACATCGTCAACATCGACGTCACCTACATCCTCGACGGCTGGCACGGCGATTCCTCGCGCATGTATCCCGTCGGCACCATCAAGCGCGCCGCCGAACGCCTGCTTGAAGTCACTCATGAGTGCCTGATGCGCGGAATCGCGGCGGTCCGGCCCGGCGCCCGCACCGGCGCCATCGGCGCCGCCATCCAGACCTATGCCGAGGCAGAGCGCTGCTCGGTGGTGCGCGATTTCTGCGGCCACGGCGTTGGCCAGCTGTTCCACGACGCACCCAACATCCTGCACTATGGCACCGCCTCGGAAGGCGTCGAGATGCGGCCGGGCATGATCTTCACCATCGAGCCCATGATCAATCTTGGCCGGCCGCATGTGAAAGTGCTGTCGGACGGCTGGACGGCGGTGACGCGCGACCGCTCGCTGTCGGCGCAGTACGAACACACGATCGGCGTCACCGAAACTGGCTGCGAGATTTTCACCCTGTCGCCAAACAAGCTCGACCGCCCCGGCCTGCCGCCGGTCAGCTGAAAACAAGATCGCCTCAAGCCGCAGCTTTGAGGCGCCGTCGCCGAAAAAACTCGACCGCGCGCTGCTTACCGCTCTAATCTGCCGTCGAAGCCTCGGGGAGTGTGGGGGATGGATGGGGAACAGCGGTGACGACGAACGGGGGTTCTTCTCCGAGCGGTGGCTTGAACCACCGGCGAAGGACAAGGCACCAAGAGACAAATCGGCGGAGAAGCCACACTATCACGGCCATCGCGACCGTTTGCGCGAGCGCTTCGTTGCCGGCGGCGCGGACGCCCTGCCCGACTACGAACTTCTCGAACTGCTGCTGTTTCGCCTGATCCCGCGCGTCGACACCAAGCCGATCGCCAAGGCGCTCTTGGCGCGCTTCGGCACTTTTGGCGAAGTGCTTGGCGCACCGGTGGCGCTGCTGCAGGAGGTGAAGGGCATCGGCCCCGCCGTGGCGGTCGACCTGAAGGTGATTGCCGCTGCCGCGCAGCGCATGGCGCGGACCGAGGTTCGCGACCGCGAGGTGCTGTCCAACTGGGCGCAGCTTCTTGCGTACTGCCGCTCGGCGATGGCGTTCGAGAACCGCGAACAGTTCCGCATCTTGTTTCTCGACAAGAAGAACGTGCTGATCGCCGACGAGGTACAGCAGGTCGGCACCGTGGACCACACGCCGGTCTATCCGCGCGAAGTGATCAAGCGCGCGCTGGAACTATCGGCCAGCGCCGTCATCCTGGTGCATAACCACCCTTCCGGCGATCCGACACCATCGCGTGCGGACATCGAAATGACCAAGCAGATCATCGACAGCGCCAAGCCGCTCGGCATCGCCGTCCACGACCACATCATCATCGGCAAGAAAGGCAACGCCTCGATGAAGGGCCTGCTGCTGATCTGAGCCTGATGGGCGCCGGTGCCGTCATCCCAAACGCCACCGCTCGCGAGCCAATCAGCAACATTCCGGCTTGGCTCAAACGCCCACGCTTGCGGTGTAGAAGTGATATTGCGACAGAAGCGCCCGCTTCGGCGACAATGTCGTAGACTCGCGAATACGAAGCAGCCAGTTCCCGTCAGCCATTGCAGGAGATCTATTCAATGATGCTCGAATGCATAAATCCAAATGATCTGCCGATTCCGGAAATGTACTCCCAGGTCGTCGTTGCGACAGGAAGCAAGCTGGTGTTCGTCTCGGGCCAGCAGCCAGAAGACATACACGGCAAGCTCGTTGGCCATGGTGATTTCGCAGTCCAGGCGCGCCTGGCGTTCGGGAATCTCGGCCGAGCGCTTGCTGCCGCCGGCGCTCGGCCCGAGCAAGTCTGCAAGATCACGATCTACATCGTCGATTACAAACGCGACGAACACGTGCCGATCATCGAAGCGGCCCAGGTCGAGCTGTTCGGCGATCACAAGCCGGCAAACGTAGTGGTCGGGATAGCAGTGATGTCTCCCGGCTACCTGATAGAGATCGATGCGATCGCGGTCATCGACCCGTAGGCCAAGCGAGGACGCGTCAAGTCGCCCAAACCAATCCCGGAGCTCGCTGCGAGATTGCCACGACTTTGATCTCTCCATCCATCCACGATCACATCGTCATCGGCAGGAATTGCGATGTCTCGATGAAGAGCCTGCTGCTCACCTGATCAACGTCGGAAACAGGAAACACGCAATGCCCCAGCCCGGCGACGAACCATGGCCGTTCGACAAGCAACGCGCAGCCCTTCTGGTCATCGACATGCAAAGCGACTTTGTCGATGAGGGCGCCGTCATGGAAGTGGCCATGGCCCGCCATCGCATTCCGGCGATGCGGCAGGTGGTCGAGCTTTGCCGCGCGCAAGGCGTCCCGGTGATCTACACCCAGCATGTGCTCAGCGACCATTTCGATATCTCGCCGCTGGAAACCAGCTATCAGCCGAAGCTGAAAACCAAAGGCATGCGGGAAGGCAGCGCCGGCGCCGAAATCGTCGCCGCGCTTGCGCCCTTGCCTGGGGATGTCGTCATCAAGAAGCACCGCTACGATGCCTTCCACAACACGCAGCTCGAGACCGTGTTGCGCAACATCCGTGGCGCAGGCCGGGTCGACACGGTGATCATCATCGGCACCGTGACCAGCATCTGCTGCGAATCCACCGCGCGGAGCGCCTTCATGCGCGACTACAAGGTGGCTTTCATCAGCGACGCCAATGGCGGACTGGACGAGGCATCGCACAATGCAACCCTCGACATCATAGGCAAGGTGTTCGGGCGCGTGATGACGGTTGCCGAGCTTGGGAACCTGTTGCGGAGTTGAACCCCAGCGTCAGCTGGCGTGCGTCTCAAGCTCCGGCGCCGAGCCTGCCCTCAAGAAGGTCGCGCCGCTGCTGCAATTCGCCGGAGACGAATTTGGTGAAGGCGTGGACGCGCGCCGTGCGGCGCAAATCGTCGTGCACCAGCACCCACAGCGCCGAGCCGATCTCCTCGATCAGCCCTCCGACGCTTACAAGCCCGGGCAGGCTGTCGCCGAGATAACAGGGCAGCGCCGCAACCCCGATTCCGGCGCCCGCCGCATGCGACATCGTCACCAGGGAATCGGCGCGCATGGCGATCTCGACATCGGGCAGCGACGACCGCATCCAGCGGGCGACGCCGGTGTTGGCCAGGCTGTCGTCGGGCGCGATCCAGCGCAGCTGACCCAATCTCGGCTCCGGGGGTAGCGTTTCGGCGTAGGAACGTGTCGCGTAGGCGGCGAAGGCGACGCCCGAAATGCGCCGGCCCACCAGGATTTCCTGCGGTTGCGACACCGGCCTGATCGCCACGTCTGCATCCCTTTGCGTCAGGTTGGCGATGGAATTCTGCGTCATCGCCTCGACCCGTATGCCGCGATGGAGCTTATGAAACGCCGCCAGGATCGGCGGCAGCACCGACGCCATCAGCGTGTCGGTGGTGGTGACCCGCAACGTGCCTTCGAACCTGAGATCCTGCCCCGACAGTTTGCGCGCCAGTTCATTGACCGTCTCGGCCATTGTGCGTGCCGCGCCCAGCAGTTCCTCGCCGCCCGGGGTGAGGGCATAACCAGTCGCCAACCGATCGAAAAGGCGGATGCCCAGCCGCGCCTCGAAGGCGTTGACGCGACGCAGCACAGTCGTGTGGTTCACGCCCAGGATCCGAGCCGCCGCCGCCAGCGAAGCGCCATCGGCGACGGCCAGCACCATGCGCAGATCTTCCCAGTCGATATCGCGTGAGCTGTGCATTCTTGCAGAAAGATAAAAGAAAGCGCTGCGCTCTGCGAGTCAAATGACGCTTCGCTGTGCAAAAACGCAGAGCAAGCGGGCGAATCGGCATGTCGATCTGCGCATGCACGCACGCCATATGGAGTCCGACGACAAAAGAACGGTCGCGGAGAAGAGCCATGACGCCGATAGAACTCTACACCTGCCAGACACCCAACGGGCACAAGGCCTCGATCATGCTGGAAGAGGTCGGCCTGCCCTACCCGGTCCGCTTGGTCGACATCGAAAGGGGCGACCAGACCAAGCCTGATTTCCTGGCGCTCAATCCCAACAACAAGATCCCGGTGATCGTCGACCGGGACGCCGGCCGCACGGTCTTCGAATCCGGCGCCATCCTACACTACCTGGCGCGACGGTCGGGCAAGCTTCAGCCGGTGGGCGCGCAGGACGCGGACGATACGCTGACCTGGACCTTGTTCCAGGCGGCCCATGTCGGCCCGACGCTTGGCCAATTGTGGAATTACAAAATCTTCGCGCCGGAAAAAATCCCTTACGTGATCGAGCGTTTTGAGCGCGAAACCGGACGTGTCTTCCGCGTTCTCGATAGCCGGCTAAAGCACCATGAGCACATTGTCGGCAAAAGCTACGGCATCGCCGATGTGATGACATGGCCATGGATCAACGCGGCCGTCACCAGCTCGAACTCAGCCTCGATGACGCGCCAGACCTGGCGCGTTGGTATGCCGCCATAGGCCGACGCTCCGCAGTTGTCAGAGGCATTGCCGTTCCCGCCCTGCCCGAAGCATCGGCTGCCGCTTAGATCATGATGAGATTTGGTTGAAATCTCATCATGACCTAACCCTTTGTTGTAGCATGATCTTTTCCAAAAACCGGCGCCCACTTTTTGGGATCATGCCCTAGCCGCCGCACCTCGCATTCAAGGAATACAATCGTGGAAATCCTCTTCATCCCTCTGGCGCTTGTCGCCGGTGGCCTGCTCGCAGTGCAGGCTGGCGCCAACGCCCAACTTTCAAAGGCGGTCGGCTCACCCTTTGCCGCGACCACGCTTCAGCTCGCGGTCGGCGCCATCGTGCTGTTGTCGATCACGGCCCTCACCGGAACGACACCGGCTCTGCTTGCCGTTCGGCAAGCCGAATGGTGGCATGCGATCGGCGGCATGGCTTCGGCCTTCTACGTCGTTTCGACCATTCTTCTGTTCCCTCGCCTTGGCGCCGTCGTGTCCGTCGGGCTCTTCATCGCTGGGCAGATGCTTGCATCCTTCGCCCTCGACACGTTCGGCTGGCTCGGGATCCCCGAAGCCGGACTGCGAGCCGGGCCTGCCTTCGGCATGCTCGTCTTGCTTGCCGGGGCTGCCCTCATCGTTCTGGGACAGAAGGGCGCGGCCGACAATACCGCATCCTCAAGACCAGGGTGGATCGGACTGGCGCTGCTGGCAGGCGCCGTGCTTCCGGTGCAAGGCGCTGTAAACGCCTTGCTTCGGCACGACCTTGGCGGCGCGCCGTTTGCGGTCGGCACCATCTCGTTCCTGGTGGCGATGCTGGCCATGGCCGCGGTGCTTCTGATCGCGCTTGCCCTGACGAAGACGCCCCGCCCTCGCCTCGCCGGCTTGTCGTCGATGCCCTGGTGGGGCTGGCTCGGAGGTTTTGCCGGCGCCACCTATGTCACGACCGTGTTCACCGCCATCCCCGTCATCGGAGCGGCAGCTGCCGTCAGCCTGACGGTGGCCGGCCAGCAGGTCGCCGGCATCTTCGTCGACACCTTCGGCTGGTTCCGCCTGCCGCAGCGGCTTGTCTCCGGCATGCGGCTCGCCGGCGTCGTGCTGCTTTTGGCCGGCTGCATCATCATCAAGGCGCTTTGATCCCGCTGGAACAAGGCAAGCCGAATCAAACCAGCCCCTGCCCTCCCTGATTTGGGGGGTCAGGTGTCGCTCCGGCGTCACCAACGAAGCAAGGTCCGGGCGCCGCAGAAGCAATTTTTCGCTCCTTCCACAACCGGCTCTAGAATTTCGATCGCAAATCACGCATGATGCACTTGGTATTTTCCCGGGACGGCTTCGCGCCCCCTGAAATACCGGGAGGAACGGGACATGCCCATAGTGGTTGTACTCGTTTTGATCGTCGTGGGCTCGGTGTTGTTCCACTTCCTGAGCCCATGGTGGTGGACTCCGATTGCCTCGAATTGGGACTATATCGACAACACCATCATCATCACCTTTTGGATTACCGGCGTCGTCTTCGCCGCAGTCGTCCTATTCATGGCCTATTGCGTTTTCCGCTTCCGTCACCGCGAAGGCAACCAGGCGGCCTACGAACCGGAGAACAAGCGGCTCGAATGGTGGCTGACGATCGTCACCGGAGTGGGTGTTACCGCCATGCTGGTTCCCGGCCTGTTTGTCTGGAGCCGGTTCGTCAACGTTCCAAGCGACGCAACCGTGGTCGAAGTCGTCGGCCAGCAATGGCAGTGGAGCTTCCGCTTGCCCGGCAAGGACGGCAAACTCGGCACATCCGACACCCGCGACGTCACCGCTGAAAATCCGCTGGGCGTGATCGCCAAGGATCCCAGCGGCCAGGACGACGTCGTGGTCGAAGCGGCCGACCTGCATCTGCCGGTCGGCAAGCCGGTCAAGATGCTGCTGCGCTCGATCGATGTGTTGCACGATTTCTACGTTCCGGAATTCCGCGCCAAGATGGACATGATACCGGGCTCGGTCACCTATTTCTGGTTCACCCCCACCAAGACCGGGACCTTCCAGGTTCTGTGCGCCGAACTGTGCGGCCAGGGGCACCCGATGATGCATGGCATCGTCATGGTCGATACCGAGCAGGACTATGTGGCCTGGCTCGACCAGCAGCAGACGTTCGCGCAGTTGTCGGCGCCGCAGCAGACGGGCTCGGTGGAACAGGCGCCGGGCAACGCGACGGCGTCAGCTCTAGAAGTTGCGGCAAAACTCGAAACTGTCGGGTCCCGCTGAAGGGCACGGAGGTGCTCCGCCTATGGTCGATATCACGCCTGCAGATGCCGTCCCGCCCGCCGAAGTCGCGGAAATGGAGCTTTACCATCCGCACAGCTGGTGGACGAAGTATGTCTTCTCGCAGGACGCCAAGGTCATCGCCATCCAGTATTCGGCGACCGCAACGGCCATCGGCCTGGTCGCGCTGGTGCTGTCCTGGCTGATGCGGCTGCAGCTCGGCTTCCCCGGCACGTTCGATTTCATCACCCCCGAGGCCTACTACCAGTTCATCACCATGCACGGCATGATCATGGTGATCTACCTGCTCACGGCACTCTTCCTCGGCGGCTTCGGCAACTACCTGATCCCGCTGATGGTCGGCGCCCGCGACATGGTCTTTCCCTATGTCAACATGCTGAGCTACTGGATCTACCTCCTTGCCGTGCTGGTGCTGGTGTCGAGCTTCTTTGCGCCCGGCGGACCGACCGGTGCCGGGTGGACGCTCTATCCGCCGCAAGCCATCATGACCGGTACACCTGGCGGCCAGGAATGGGGCATCATCCTGATGCTCGTCTCGCTGATCCTGTTCATCATCGGCTTCACCATGGGCGGTCTGAACTATGTCGTGACGGTGCTGCAGGCCCGCACGCGCGGCATGACGATGATGCGCCTGCCGCTGACCGTCTGGGGCATCTTCACCGCCACCGTCATGGCGCTGCTCGCCTTTCCGGCGCTGTTCGTCGCCTGCGTGATGATGCTGCTTGACCGCGCGCTTGGAACCTCCTTTTTCATGCCCGCGGTCGTCGAGATGGGGGAACAGCTACAGCACAATGGCGGCAGCCCGATCCTGTTCCAGCATCTGTTCTGGTTCTTCGGCCACCCGGAAGTCTACATCGTGGCGCTGCCGGCCTTCGGCATCGTCTCCGATCTGATCAGCACGCATGCGCGCAAGAACATTTTTGGCTACCGGATGATGGTCTGGGCCATCGTTGGCATCGGCGCGCTGAGCTTCGTGGTCTGGGCGCACCACATGTATGTCAGCGGCATGCACCCCTATTTCGGCTTCTTCTTCGCCACCACGACACTGATCATCGCCATCCCGACGGCGATCAAGGTCTACAATTGGGTGCTGACGCTGTGGCGGGGCGACATCCATCTCACCATACCGATGCTGTTTGCCATGGCTTTCATCGTCACCTTCGTCAATGGCGGGTTGACCGGGCTGTTTCTCGGCAACGTCGTCGTCGACGTCCCGCTGTCGGACACGATGTTCGTCGTCGCCCACTTCCATATGGTCATGGGTGTTGCTCCGATCGTCGTCATCTTCGGCGCGATCTACCACTGGTACCCGAAGGTCACCGGCCGGATGCTGAACGAGACGCTCGGCCGGTTCCATTTCTGGGTCACATTTCTCGGCGCCTACCTGATCTTCTTTCCCATGCATTACATCGGCCTGATGGGCGTGCCGCGGCGCTATGCCGAACTGACCGACGTGACGGTCATGACGGAGTCGGCGCATCACCTGAACTCGTTCATCAGCATCATGGCGTTTATCGTCGGCTTCGCCCAGATCGTTTTCCTGTTCAATCTTATCTGGAGCATCCGCCATGGGCGCGAGGCCGGTGGCAATCCATGGCGGGCCACGACACTCGAATGGCAAACGCCGCAGACACCACCCGCGCATGGCAATTTCGGCAAGGATCTGCCGATCGTCTATCGCTGGGCCTATGACTACAGCGTGCCGGGCGCCAAGGAGGACTTCATTCCGCAAAACATGCCGGGCACGTTCGGCCCCTCCAGGGAGCCAGCATGAGCGTCATCCTGGTCTTCCTTCTCGTGATCGCCGGCTTTGCCGGCTGGTGGCTCTCGCATCAGCGGCTGATGGCGAAACCATGGCTCGAGCAAGGTGTGGCAGGAGATTTTGTCGCCTTCGACCGATCGAGCCTGCCGACCGCCAAGATCGGCCTCGGTGTCTTCCTCGCCGTGGTCGGCTGCCTGTTTGCGCTGTTCACCAGCGCCTACTTCATGCGTATGGCGCTGTCGGACTGGCAGCCGCTGCCCATCCCACGCCTGCTCTGGCTCAACACCGGCATGCTGGTGCTGAGCAGCATCGCGCTGCAATGCGCCTCGATCGCGGCGCGCAAGCGCCAGATGGACACGGTCAGGCTCGGCCTTGCCGCGGCTGGGCTCACCGCGATCGCCTTCCTCATCGGGCAGCTCATGGCATGGCGGGACCTGACCGCCGATGGCTATTTTCTGGCCTCCAATCCGGCCAACAGTTTTTTCTACCTGATAACCGGGATGCACGGCCTGCATATCGTGGGAGGGCTGGTGGGCCTGGGCAGGACAACCGCCGGCGCCTGGAACGGGGCACGGCCGGAACGGCTTCGCCTCAGCGTCGAATTATGCGCCATGTACTGGCATTTCCTGCTTTTCGTCTGGCTCGCCATCTTCGCTCTTTTAGCCGGCTGGGCCGCGACGTTCATCGATATTTGCCGGCAGTTGCTGACCTAGGAGGTCGAGGAGCATGGCAGAAACGACACTGACGCATACCGGCCAAACGGAGACGCGGCCCGCAGGCTGGCAAGGCATCGCCGCCGATTGGTCCTCGGATCAGCGCGCGTTCAAGAACGTGTCCTGGGGCAAGGCCATGATGTGGATCTTCCTGCTCAGCGACACCTTCATCTTCGGCTGCTTCCTGCTCTCCTACATGACCGCGCGCGTCTCCACACGTGTGCCGTGGCCCAATCCGAGCGAGGTCTTTGCGCTTCGCATCGGCGGTTCGGACATTCCACTGATCCTGATTGCCATCATGACCTTCGTGCTGATATCGAGCAGCGGAACGATGGCCATGGCGGTCAATTTTGGCTATCGCCGCGACCGCCGCAAAACCGCAATCCTCATGCTTCTGACGGCAGCGCTAGGAGCCACCTTCGTCGGCATGCAAGCCTTCGAATGGACCAAGTTGATCACCGAAGGGGTACGGCCGTGGGGCAATCCCTGGGGCGCGGCACAATTCGGCTCGACTTTCTTCATGATCACCGGCTTCCACGGCACGCATGTGACGATCGGGGTGATCTTCCTCATCATCGTGGCGCGAAAGGTCTGGCGTGGAGACTACGACGTCGGTCGTCCCGGCTTCTTCACCAGCCGCAGGGGTCGCTACGAGAACGTCGAAATCATGGGGCTCTACTGGCATTTCGTCGACCTGGTCTGGGTGTTCATTTTCGCATTCTTCTATCTTTGGTGAGAGGCTGACATGGCTGAAGCAACCGCAAACGGCCTCGGGCAACACGCGCTGCACTCTGATCATGCGCATGAAGGGCCATCGACCGGCGTCGCGGAGGTTCATCAGGAACATCCGATCAAGCTCTATCTGGTGGTCTGGGCATGGCTGTTCATCCTCAGCGCCTGCTCCTACATGGTCGATTATCTCGGCATCCACGGCTATCTCAGATGGTCTCTGATCCTGATCTTCATGATCCTCAAGGCCGGGCTGATCGTCGCCGTGTTCATGCACATGGCCTGGGAGCGGCTGGCGCTGACCTATGCGATCATCCTGCCGCCGCTTCTGATATTGGTGTTCGTGGCGATGATGCTCTTCGAAGCGGACTACACGCTTCTCACCCGGTTGTCCTTCTTCGGACCGGGGCCCTGACGCACAGTCTTCATCTCCGGTCAAAGACCGGAGATGAAGCTTCCCATCAGCTGATCTGCGGGGTCAGAGGCCGACCCGCGTCGGGGACGATGGCGGCTCCACAACCTTGCGGTAGACATGCCAGGTGGCGTGACCCAGGATCGGCAGCACGACCGCCAGCCCGGCAAACACCGGCAGCGAGCCTATGATCAGGGCGACGGCGACAATCAGTCCCCAGACAGCCATGGGGATCGGGTTCGCCAGCACCGCTCGCACCGACGTGTGGATGGCTTCGTAGGCGCCGACGTCGCGGTCGAGCAGCAATGGGAAGGCGACAACCGTCGTGCACAACACCACCGCGGCGAAGACGAAGCCGATGGCGTGCCCCAGGACAATCAGAGACCAGCCGCGTCCGGTGGCAAATATTTCATTGATGAAGCCCGAAATCGATGCAGGCGGAGCCGGGCCGAAGAGATATTCGTAGAACACCTGCGCCGCCAAAAGCCAGGCGATGAAGATTGCAACCAGCATGATCCCGACTGCGGCGATGGCTGGCAGGGCCGGAGAATTCCTGACCTCGAACGCGTGCGTCCAGGAGGTGTCGAGCCCGGCTTCTCGTCTGCGGCTGATCTCGTAAAGGCCGATCGCCGCGAATGGACCGATAAGCGCAAAGCCGGACACCAGCGGAAACAACATCGGCAACGCATTGGCACCCGAAGTCCAGGCAGCGAGCACCACGCCGACAAGCGGATAGATCAGGCAGAGAAAGACGATGTGCGACGGTTTGACCATAAAATCGTCAACACCGCGCTTGAGCGCATCGAAAAGATCGGAAACACTGATTTTTCGGATTTTGGTGTGTTCCAGCGTTTCGCTGGCGCCTGCAATCACGTGAAAACTTGTCATGCCCGTTCCTCCAGACCAGGTCCGGCAAGGTCGCGGTATCACGGTGCTGCCGTTCTGCATGACTGGCCACGCGAACCGCGACCTGCACCGCAATCAATATACCCCATTGACTGGAGCTTGTCGCCCGTTCTTACAAAAGGCTCCCGGAAGGCGAAGTTTCCGAACACAGCGTCATGCCGTCACCCTCCGGCTGACATGAACGCGCGCATCGCGATGGTATCGGCAAGCAGCACGGCAAAGATCGCGAAAAGATAGAAGATCGAATAGGCAAACAGCGCCTTGGCCGGCTTCATCTCCTTGTCGAGGATGACCAGGGCGTTCCAGGCATGCCAGATGAAACCCGAGCCCAATGCAGCCGAAACAATCCCATAAACCCCGCTCGTAAATCCGAACGCCCAGGGCAGCACTCCGATCGGTGCCAGGAGCAGTGAATAGGCGAAGATCTGCCTTCTGGTCGAGGCCTGGCCGGCCACGTTCGGCATCATCGGGATGCCGGCAGCGGCATAGTCGCCGGCCTTGAACAGTGCGAGCGCCCAGAAATGCGGCGGCGTCCACAGGAAAATGATCAGGAACAGGATGAGGCTTTCAATGCCGATGGCGCCGGTGGCCGCCGCCCAGCCGATCATCGGAGGAAGGGCACCCGCCGCGCCGCCGATGACGATGTTCTGCGGTGTCGAGCGCTTCAGCCACATCGTATAGATGACGACGTAGAAAAAGATGGTGAAGGCCAGCAGTGACGCGGCAAGCCAGCCCACCAGCACGCCGAGCGTCATGACCGAAAGTGCGGAAAGCACCAGGCCGAAGCCGAGCGCTTCGCCGGCCGTGACGCGGCCCGACGGAACCGGCCGCTTTGACGTGCGCGACATCAGCGCGTCGATGTCGGCGTCGTACCACATGTTGAGCGCGCCGGCCGCTCCCGCTCCAACCGCAATCGCACCTATGGCGATCACGGCGATGACCGGGTTCATCGCGCCGGGCGCCACCATCAGACCGACGAAGGCGGTAAAGACGGCAAGGGCCATGACCCGAGGCTTCAAGAGCGCAAAGAAATCACTGGCCGTCGCTTCCGAGAGGCGGACGCCGGTATCCTTGAGGCTTTCCTTGACCGACATTTGAGACGACCATCGATGGAACCGGGCAGCCTAGAGCAATTCCAGGAAAAGTGTATGCGGTTTTCCGTCCGGAATTGCGTAAGAACAAAGAGATCGAGCGGATCGCCGTTTCCGTGAAACGGTGAAACGCTCTGGCCGGCCGAAGAGCCAGGTTACGGGGAAAATTGCTTCAGATAGGCGATGACGTTGGCGACGTCCTCGTCCTTCTTGAGGCCGGGAAACGCCATCTTCGTCCCTTTGACCATTGCCTTGGGGTCGTGAAGATACGTCGTCAGTGTCGGCTCATCCCATTTGACGCCGGATGTGCCGGCCGCGATCATGGCTTCGGAATATTTAAAATCCGGATGCGTGCCGGCCGTCCGGCCGATAACGCCATGCAACGAAGGGCCTATCTTGTTGGTGTCTTGGTCTGCGACGTGGCAGACCTTGCATTTGGTGAAGACCTTCTCGCCCGCCGCGGCGTCCTGTGCCCGCGATGGATTGGCGATGAAAGTTGCAACGGAAACGACGGCGAAAAACGCAACCAAGCGCATGGCATTCCTCCCTGATCGTCAAATTTGCCTGAGACGGTCTGCACATGCCGGTAGCACCAGCATGCGCCCTGCACGGCAGAATAGATTCTCCGCTCCTCCCCAGATGGAATTGCGGCACTTGTGTACCACAGAATCTGGCCGGTAGGTAGAACAGGTCGACCGTACAAAGGTTCAGGTGGGCTGCGGTGGCTCAAGGCACATCCGCCACAACGAAAAAGGCCGCCTCGAGGGCGGCCTTTCTGATCTTGTCGTCAGGCGCTTATTCGGCGTCCTTGGCGGCCTTCTTCTTCGGCGCTGCCTTCTTCTTCGGCTCTTCCGCGTCGTCGGCCTTTTCAGCCTTGTCGGCCTTCTTGGCAGCGGCCTTCTTCGCCGGCTTGGCCTTGGCTGTATCGCCCTCTTCGTCGTCAGCCATCAGCTCTTCCTTGCTGACCTTGACGTCGGTGACCGAGATCTGGCTGAGCAGATGGTCGACGACCTTCTCCTCGAACATCGGCGCGCGCAGCGTGTTCAGGGCTTCCGGATTGCTGCGATAGAACTCGAAGGCTTCCTGCTGCTGGTTGGCCGGGTAGCGGCGCACCTGCTCGAACAGGCCGCGCTGCAGTTCCTCGTCGGAAACGGTGACGCCGGCCTTCTCGCCGATTTCGGCCAAAACCAGGCCGAGACGCACGCGGCGCTCGGCAAGCCGCAGATATTCGGCGCGTGCCTCTTCTTCCGTCGTCTCCTCGTCGGCGAAGGTACGGCCGGCGGCTTCGAGATCGCGGTTGACCTGGGTCCAGATGTTGTTGAACTCGGCATCGACGAGCTTCGACGGCGCCTCGAACGAATAGGCCGCGTCAAGCTGGTCGAGCAGCTGACGCTTGACCTTCTGGCGCGTCATCGAGCCGAACTGGTTCTCGATCTGGCCGCGCACCACGTCGCGCAGGCGCTCCAGCGATTCCAGGCCGAGGTTCTTGGCCATCTCGTCGTTGATTTCCAGCGCGCCGGGCTTGGACACTTCCTTGACGGTGACGTCGAAGGTGGCTTCCTTGCCGGCCAGATGCGCGGCCTGGTAGTTTTCCGGGAAAGTGACCGTGACCTGCTTCTCGTCGCCGGCCTTGGCGCCGATCAGTTGGTCCTCGAAGCCTGGAATGAATTCCTTGGACCCCAGAACCAGCGGCTGGTCGGTGCCGGCGCCGCCGGAAAAGGCCTCGCCGTCGATCTTGCCGACATAGTCGATCGAAACGCGATCGCCTTCGGCGGCCTTGCCGGTCTTCGGCTCGAAGCTTCGCGCCGATTCGGCAACGCGCTGGACCTGCTCGTCGATCTCGCTGTCCGGCACTTCGAATACCTGGCGCGTCACCTTGATGTCGGAGAAATCCTTGATCTCGATCGCCGGGATGACCTCGTAGTTGAGGCGGAATTCGAAGTCGGCGCCGCCGGCCAGGATCTTCTCGGCCTCTTTCTCGTCTTCCGTCATGATCACTTCAGGCTGCATGGCGGCCTTTTCGCCGCGCCCCGTGATGATCGAACGGGTCGAATCGTTGAGGATTTCGTTGACCACTTCGGCCATGAACGACTTGCCGTAGACCTTGCGCAAATGCTGCACAGGCACCTTGCCGGGACGGAAGCCGTTGATGCGGACCTTGTTCCTGGCGTCGGACAGCCGCGCCATCAGCTTGGCTTCCATATCACCGGCCGGCACGGTGATCTTGATCTCGCGCTTGAGACCGGAGTTGAGCGTTTCGGTGACCTGCATCGTAAAACCTTTATCTTCACCAAAGAGGCTGCCACGGCGTCTTGCCGTTCACAGCCTGCCGGTACAATCTTGCCGGGAATGGCTTTTGGTACGGAACCTGGCGATTTGACCGAAATTACGGCTCAAATTGTTCCAAACTGCGTTCCAAGATGTGAATAAGTTCTTGTTTTTCCTACTTCTTATCACATTCTGCAGAAGCGGATCGGCGCGTCCCGTCACATTTGACACGCCTTTTGTCACAGGCGAGGCCAATTTTCAACCATCTTCGCGTTGCAGCGAATGACCGCCCCAACGGCAGACATTTTCGCCCCGACATTGACAGAATGATGGCTACATGGGATTGCCGACAAATGCGGATGTGGCGGAACTGGTAGACGCCCTGGATTTAGATTCCAGTGCCGAAAGGCGTGGGGGTTCGAGTCCCTTCATCCGCACCACCCTTCGCTCTATCGAGCTTCGGGTGGCAGGCCACCCAGGAGCTTGATAAAGCGAAGGGTGTCCTCCGAAGCCGTGGCGTAGGAGGACTGGCGGCGACGGCCTACACTTCAAACACTTGACCGGTAAACCACTCCGCCAATTTCGCCAGCTCCGGCCCCAGCACCCGGTCGGCGTCGACCGGGGGCACGATCTTCCTGATATCCGCGACAAAATCCTGCAATGCCGGCGGCGCGGCGCGTTCAGTCACGTACAGGGCCTGCGAGGCGATCATGGCCAGCATCGCCATTGCCGCATCGAGGCAGCGGCCGGCCGTCGCTTCCTTGGTCCAGGCGAAGAATGCGGTGGTGGCGACGTCGTCCTGGCCGGCGCCGGCCGATTCGGTGCCCGGAATGAAGGTGCGCTGCGCCGCGAGCTTGGCCTGTTCGAGATAGCCGGTGATCGCCATCGGGACATAGCCGACATTGCCATGGCCATCGCTGTCGGCCCAATGCCGCCCGGTCATCAACAGATCGGGCAGCAGCGACACCTTGCCGTTCAGCAGCTTTGAGGCGTGGCGGTCGCAAAGCAGGCAGAGATCGGCCCAGATCGCCGCCAGATCGTCCAATGCCGGTGTCGCCATGGCATTGTGGTAGCCGCCGGTGGAGATGCAGCGTCCCAGCGGATGCGCATCGTCGGGCGGGATATAGACCGGATTGTCCGAGATCGAGGCCAGCGATACGGTCGCCGCCTGCTCGGCGCCGGCCAGCGCCCGATGCGCATGGCCGAGCACACGCGGCACGATGCGGTAGCTGACCGGCGCCTGATAATTGCGCCGTCCATCCCCTGCGCCGACCAGAAACTGCCGCAACCCTTGCAAGGCGGCCGCTTCGTGTTCGTCGCCCCAGAGCCCGTCGAGCGCTGCATCATAATGCTCGAGCGGCGCACGAAACGCTTCGATCGACAGCGCGAACACCTTGTGCGCCATGGCGAGGCGACGACGCGCGGCAAGTGCTGCGTCCGCCACCAGTGCCGCCGCGCAGGGCGAGCCGTTGATCAGCGAACCGCGCTCCTTCACCTCAAGCTCAAGGCTGGCGGTAAGCGCAGCAAACAGCGGATAGAGCGCCAGGATCTCGCCGGCGCCACCCTGCCCTTGCGACGGCACCACCGGCATCGGGCCGCCGTCGAGCATCGCCGCGACCGCCCGTGCGATGCGCGGCGTGGTCGCGGCATTGCCTTCGATAAAGTTGGTCAGCCGCGCCAACACGATCGCCCTTACGACGCGCTCAGGCAATGGCTCACCGAACGATGTGGCGGCAGCAAAAGCCTTGATGCGCGCATGGCGGTCGCGCTCGTCAAGTTCGAGCTTGCGGCTTGCCAGCTCGCCCATCGCGGTGGTGACGCCGTAGATGACCGGCGGCGGATCGGACTCAATGAGTTTCAGGAACGAGGCGCGGCATTCGGCAATGCGTTGCAAGGCCTTGTCGCCGATTTCGACCGTGTCGATTCTCCAGGCGACGCGCAAAACGGCATCGAGATTGATATCTTCGCGCGTCGTCACCGTAATCGGCATTGTCTTCGCCCGTCTGGTTTGCATGAGGGCGAAGCGATCGATCGTTGCCGAAGTCCATGCCCTGGGTAATGTCTTCTAGTAGAGCGGTTCCTCAAACAATGTCTTGTCGCCGTCCATCAACGCCTTGATCTGTGCCTGGCCACTGGCGGCGAGCGCGATGCGCACGCCGAATGGCCGCACCCGCATGTCGTTCTGGATCGCCATGCCCTGGCCCTCAGGTAGGTAGAAGCGGTCGATGCCGTATTGCGGTGCGATCGTGGATTCAGGATCAAGCGTCCAGCCCGGCGCGACCTGGCCGACAATATCGGCTTCGTCGGCGGTCGCCGGCGTCGGAGCCTTGCCGAACCAGGCCGTGGTCGCATGCCAATAGCCGTCGGCACCCGGCTTCAGCCGGACCACGATCGGCGTGTTCTCGCTCACGAGCTGGCCGGCCGGGATGTTGGCGATCAGCTTCACCGGCAAGCGCGATATTTCATAGCCGAGGATAATATAGTCGCCGCGCAGCAGATCGCGCGGATCGACCGGCTCGACTTTCAGCAAGACCTCCTTGCCGTTGCGCAGGATCGCCGCGCGGCCGGCGATGATCCAGCTCAGGAAGCCGATCTGGACGAGCGCCAGGACCAGCGCCGAGATGACAAGTTTCGTTCCCGACATCATGCTGCCGCTCCTTCCGGGGCCTTCATGCGTTTTTCCACACGGATGATGACGAGAGCCAGGATGCCGAACAGCACTGCGGCAGCCAGGAAGAAGCCGGCCGTGCCGAGCATCGTCTGCAAGGTCACGACATAGATAATGGCGAGCTCGAAGGCAAAGCCGGCATAGGCAACCCAGCGCAGCCCCCTGCTCTCGCGCCCGCCCAGCATGATCGCCGCGGCAATGCCGGCCAGTGCGACGACCGACGCAATGGCAAAGCCGTTGCTGAAGGCGTTGTCATCGCCCAGTTCGATCTGCATCATCGCCAGCCCGGTGAGAAAGCCGATCAAGGCGTGCAAAGGCAACCGCCCGCCGAGCTGCAAGATCCGGTCGGCCGGCCCAGCGGCGAAGATCGAAACCGCAAACAGCAGCGCCGACACCACGACGAGAGGAATAGCCAGGGCGAGCGTGTTCTGGTCCAGGCCGCGCACCGCGATATAGAAAATGACCGAGAGAATGATCAGGTGGCGTGCCGGCTGGCTGCGCGTCCACAACGAGACGACAAAAAGCACCGGCGCCATGATAACGAAGAAATCCGGAAATACGGGGCGGTCATAAAAGTCGAACGCGCGCACGAACAGCCAGGCAACGGATATGCCGACGGCAGCGACCGTCAGCGGGTTCGAGCGCAACGCCACCGCGGCTAATGCCGTGCCGATGCCCCAGGTGACGATGGCCGAGGCTTCGTCACCCGTGAGATGGTACATCTGGCCGATCAGCGCGATCGATCCGCCGAAGGCCGCGGCGGCCACGATCCACAGCGCCTCGCCGATCGCCGCATGGTCGCGCATCTTCAACACCGCGCCGCCGACATAGCCGGCGAGAATGACGGCAAACAGCGCCGCGACCCGCACCAGCCGCGGGATCGCGTCCCAGTTGGCGGCGACGAAGAGCAGGATCGCGGCGCCGAACAGCAGCGCTGCCATCATAGCCAATATAGTGCCGAAGCTCAGCGATTTGCGCTCGTTTGCGTCGATGTCGCACTTAAGCGCATCGGCCGTCTTGGCGTCGATCAGGCCGGCCTGCAGCCACCGCCCGATATCGGCCCTCGCCCGTGACGAATAACTCGCCATGCCGCTTCTCCCCCAGCTTGGTCTTTCTGACAGCCGATCCGCCCAAATCGTTGACGCAACGTCATTTTCCGATTCGGGTTTCTTCATGACGAAGCCGTGAACGCGCGTTAATGTTGCATTGCACAATTTGCATTGCTGCCATGCGCCAACAGCACTTTTAACTCGATATTACCCAGCCTATTTACTGTTCGTACACAAACGGAATGATCCGAAGAAAGACGAAACGAGCACTACCATGAACCTGATCCGCAACTACCGCAACTGGCGCCGCTACCGGGACACCGTCTCCGAGCTGAGCCGCCTGTCGAACCGTGAACTGACCGACCTCGGCATCAGCCGCAGCGACATCCACTACGTCGCCCGCAAGGCGGTCTAATCCTCTTCGGATCGCAAATGATCCGAACCAGTTTTGAAAAAGAGAACGACAATGAACCTGATCCGCAACTATCGTAACTGGCGCGTTTACCGCGACACCGTTACCGAGCTGGGTCGCCTTTCGAACCGTCAGCTCCATGATCTCGGCATCGTCCGTGACGAGATCAAGATCATCGCCCGCAGGGCTACGATCTAGCCAGAATTTCGCCAGGGTCGACCTCCTCCCCGACCCTGACGGATACGGTCAGCCTTCACCTCCTCCCGAGGGTTGACCACCAAAACGGCGCCCGCCGCACCTCCTCCCGCGGCGGGCGCTGTTTCCAAAGCGAACGCAGTTCGTCTTTCCGAAGCGAACGCTAGTTCGTCTTCAAAGTGAACGCAGTTCGTCTTCCAGGGATTTCGCCTCCCTCGATCCGGCGAAAAGAATTTCGTCAAAGCCGACCTCCTCCCCGGCGATGGCGAATACGGCCGATCCCCACCTCCTCCCGAGGATCGGCCCCAAAAACGACACCCGCCGCACCTCCTCCCGCGGCGGGTGTTGTTGTTTTTGGGCAGGCTTTTCAATTGCGCATGCAGTCGATCGAGGCGCTTTACGCCGCCATCAGACCGTCGCTGCGGACATAAGAAAGTCGAGCTCCGTCGTTGCACGACAATGACCCACGCTCGCACCGGCCAATTGCAAACAGCGCGCCAAGCGATTATTCCGGCGCTCATGAGCAAAAATCCAATCCATATCGTCGGCGGCGGCCTCGCCGGCTCCGAAGCCGCATGGCAGGCAGCGCAAGCCGGTGTTCCCGTCATTTTGCATGAGATGCGCCCGGTGCGCGGCACCGATGCGCATAAGACCGATGGCCTGGCCGAGCTCGTCTGCTCCAACTCCTTCCGCTCCGACGATGCCGAAAACAACGCGGTCGGCCTGCTGCACGCCGAAATGCGGCTGGCCGGCTCGCTGATCATGAGTGCCGGCGACGCCAACCAGGTGCCGGCAGGCGGCGCGCTGGCCGTCGATCGCGACGGTTTCTCCGACGCGGTGACGAAAAAGCTTGAAGCGCACCCGCTGATCACCATCGAGCGCGAGGAAGTGCCGGGCCTGCCGCCGGCGGAGTGGGACCAGGCGATCATCGCCACGGGACCGCTGACCGCGCCGTCGCTCGCCCAGTCGATCGCCGAGGCAACCGGCGCCGACGCGCTGGCCTTCTTCGACGCCATCGCCCCGATCATCCATTTCGACACGATCGACATGGACACCTGCTGGTTCCAGTCGCGCTACGACAAGGTTGGGCCCGGCGGCACCGGCAAGGACTACATCAATTGCCCGATGGACAAGGACCAGTATCTCGCCTTCGTACAGGCGCTGGTCGACGGCCAGAAGACCGAATTCAAGCAGTGGGAAGGCACGCCCTATTTCGACGGCTGCCTGCCGATCGAAATCATGGCCGAGCGCGGCGTTGAGACGCTGCGCTACGGGCCGATGAAGCCGATGGGGCTGACCAATGCCCACAATCCGACGGTAAAAGCCTATGCCGTGGTGCAGCTGCGCCAGGACAATGCGCTGGGAACGCTCTACAACATGGTCGGTTTCCAGACCAAGCTGAAGCACGCCGAGCAGGTGCGCGTCTTCCGCACCATTCCGGGCCTGGAAAACGCCGAGTTCGCCCGTCTCGGCGGCCTGCACCGCAACACCTACATCAATTCGCCGACCTTGCTCGACGCCTCGCTGCAGCTGAAGTCGCGGCCGGGCCTGCGCTTTGCCGGCCAGATCACCGGCTGCGAGGGCTATGTCGAGAGCGCGGCGATCGGCCTGCTCGCCGGCCGCTTCGCCGCCGCCGAGCGGCTCGGCCACGCGCCATCGCTGCCACCGCTCACCACCGCCTTCGGCGCCTTGCTCAACCACATCACCGGCGGCCACATCGTTTCCGACGACGAGCCGGGCAAACGCTCGTTCCAGCCGATGAACGTCAATTTCGGCCTGTTCCCGCCGGTGGAAGCACCGAAGACCGAAGGCAAACGCCTGCGCGGCAAGGACAAGACGGTGGCCAAGCGCCACGCGATCACCTCACGCGCGCGGGCAGATTGTCGGGAGTGGCTAGGGCTGCCGGCGCAAACATCGGAAGCTGCTGAATAGCCAAGTCTCAGAGTCCTAACGCGATTGACGTTTACGTTAACTCGCTGGCCAACCCCGCGTTGCGCGCCTGAGCAACAGCCAATGCCGGCGCAGAGCCGAAAGCCGGGCTGCGCCACCAAGCGGAGAGCGGCCATTGGCCATCTTGCCGAGATAGGCGCTGGTCAGCGCCAGCGGCAGGAACGCCGGACGCAGCGTTTCCGGAAGTGCGGACGCCCCTTGCTCGAAAGCGCGGAGATGCTCCTGCGCCAATGCAATCATCGCAGCCACCGCGCGCTGAGCGCCGGGGCCGCCGTCGCCGCTGACGAACTCCTCCGGCGACGAGCCGGCCGCTGCAAGGATATCCGCCGGCACGAAGCATTGCCCGCGTCGGCGATGCAGCGGCAACAGCAGCAACAGGCCGGTCATCGCCTGGGCGCAGCCGGCCCTGCCCGCCAGTTCGGCAAAGCGCGGCGCCTCATTGGGATCGAGCACCATCGCCGCCAGCTGGATCAGCGCGGCCGCCGTCTCGCCGCAATATCCCTCGAGATCGGTGCGCGACGGCATCGGATCGTCATAGAGGTCGAAGATGCGGGCCTCGAGCATGTTGTCGAAGGCAGTTTTGGGCAGGCCATGGGCAGAAATCGTCGCCTTCAGCGCATCGGCGAGCGGGTTGCCTGTGGCTGCGGCTTCAGCAGCGATGACATCGCGCCACCATTGCAGCCTCACTTCGCCCGGCAATGCCTCGTGGATGCGGTCTCGGACAGACGCAATCTCGGCATTGAAGGCGTAAAGCGAAAACAGCGCCGCGCGCTTGTTGGCCGGTGCATAGAGTGCGCTGACATAGCGGTCATGGTCGCCGGCGCGCACCGTCTCCATGACGATGTCAGCTGTATCGGTCACGTCAGTCGACGGCGATCAGCGCCGCGGCCACGGCGCGGTCTTCGGCAAGCAGAACATTGTAGGTCCGCACCGCTGCCCCCGTCGACATCGGGTCGGAGCCAATGCCAGCCGCTTTCAGCGCCGCCCGAAGTGCTGTCGGCAAGGGCCGCAAATCCTTGCCTGTACCGACCAGCAGGATCTCGACCTTGCCGGCCTCAGCCAGCAGCAGGTCGAAATCCGCCGCCGTCAGGGCCAGCGGATCGGCCGGCTCCCAGCCATGGATGCCGGAGGGCAGGCAAAGAAGCGAGCCGCGATGCGACATGTCGGCGAAGCGGAAGCCGCCATTGCCGTAGGCTTCGATCGGCGCCCGTCCGGGGAAATGCGCCTCGCGGATGACGATGCCTTTTGCCACCAGCGCAGCCGTCAGGTCGCCATGGCCTTGCCGCCACCAACCGGCTTCTCCTCATCGGCGCTCGCTCCCTGCGGCCTGAGCCTGAACAGGATCAGCAAGGGCGCTGCGATGAAGATCGACGAATAGGTGCCGAAGACGACGCCGAACAGCATCGCCATGGTGAACGAGCGGATCACCTCGCCGCCGAACAACACGAGCGCCAGCAGCGCCAGGATGGTCGTCACCGAAGTTAGCGTCGTTCTCGACAGCGTCTCGTTGATGGCGTTGTTCAACAATTGTGGGAGCGGCATTCGTTTGTATTTTCGCAAATCTTCTCGAACACGGTCATAGACGACGATCGTGTCGTTGAGCGAATAGCCGATAATGGTCAGGATCGCCGCCAGCGAAGACTGGTTGAACTCGAGCCCGGTGATGACGAAGAAGCCCAGCGTCATCACCACATCGTGCACCGTCGCCACGATTGCGCCGACCGCGAACTGCCATTCGAAGCGGAACCAGACATAGACCAGGATGCCGATCAGCGCGATGATCATCGCAATCGTGCCTTGCTTGGCCAGTTCGCCCGAAACGGTGGGACCCACCACCTCGACGCGGCGGAAATCGTAATTGTCCTGCAGCTCGCCGCGCACCTTGTCGATGACGGTCTGCTCGGCGTTCTCACCGCCATCCTGGGTGCCAACGCGGATCAGCACGTCATTCGGCGCGCCGAATTGCTGGACCTGCACTTCACCGATATTGAGCTCCGACAGCCGGCTTCTGATATCGCCAATATCGGCGTCGCCTTGCTTGGACTGCACCTCGATGATCGAGCCGCCCTTGAAGTCGATGCCGTAGTTGATGTCGATGGTCAGGAATCCGATAACCGACGCGATCGACAGCAGGCTGGACAGTGCGAACGTCCAGCGGCGGATGCCCATGAACGGGATTTTCGTGCCGGCCGGAACGAAGGTCACCGGCGCACGCGGCAATTCCTTCGGACGCGCACGGCGCAGCCAGATCGACACCAGCAGACGGGTGAAGGTGAAGGCGGTGAAGACCGTGGTCAAGATGCCGATGGCATAGGTGATGGCGAAGCCCTTGACCGGTCCGGTGCCGAGATAGAACAGCACGACCGTGGCAATCAGCGACGTAACGTTGGAATCCACGATGGTCGCCAACGCCTTGGTGAAACCTGTGTCGATCGATTGGATGACCGAACGGCCGGCCCGTCGCTCCTCGCGGATGCGCTCATAGATCAGCACGTTGGAATCGACCGCCATGCCGATGGTCAGCACGATACCGGCAATGCCGGGCAAGGTCAGCGTCGCGCCAAGCAGCGACAAGACCCCGACGATCATCGCCACGTGCACGGCGAGCGCAATGTTGGCGAGGAAGCCGAGAAGTCCGTACGCGACGAACATGAAGGCGACGACGAGAATGGAGCCGATGATGCCGGCGACCTTGCCGGCATGGATCGAATCCTGGCCGAGGCCCGGGCCCACCGTGCGTTCTTCGATCACGGTCAGCTTTGCCGGCAACGCACCGGCCCGCAGCAGCACGGCGAGGTCGTTGGCGCTTTCGGCGGTGAAATTGCCTGAAATCTGGCCGCTGCCGCCGAGGATCGGTTCGCGGATCACCGGCGCCGAAATCACCTGATTGTCGAGGATGATGGCGAACGGCTTGCCGACATTCTGCTGGGTCGCCTGGCCGAACCGTGTCGCACCGCGCGAGTTGAAGACGAACGAAACCACTGGCTCGTTGTTTCGGGAATCATAAGTTGCGGTGGCCTTGGCAAGATCCTCGCCGGACACGATGACGCGATTTTCCACCAGATACGGAACCGGCGGATCGTCCTGCGAATAAAGCACCGAGGAGCCTGCCGGCGGGCGGCCGTTCAGCGCATCCTGCACCGACATCGAGGTATCCACCATCTGGAAGGTCATCTTTGCGGTCTGGCCAATGATCTCCTTCAGCCTTTGCGGATCCTGCAGGCCCGGCACCTGGACGAGCACACGGTCGTCGCCCTGCCGCTGCACGATCGGCTCGGTGGTGCCGAGTTCGTTGACGCGACGCTCGACGACTTCGATCGACTGCGCCAATGCGGCTGAGGTGCGGTATTTGATGCCGGCGTCGGTGACGGTGAATTTGAGCAGCCCGGCTTCGGAATCATCCAGGGACATTTCCTGGATGGAGCCACCGGTGAACAGGCCGGCTGCGACCGGATCGGTCAGCGGCTTAAGCGCCGTCTTAGCGGCATCGATCTGGGTTGGATCGGTGATGCGCACTTGTACGGTCCTGCCGGTGCCGCCAAGGCCGGTATAGCCCACCTTGGCATCGCGCAGCAGCGTGCGGATCTCGTCGCGCGTCGTTTCCAGCTGCGCCTTGACGAGATCATTCTGGTCCATCTGCAAGAGGATGTGCGAACCGCCCTGCAGATCGAGACCAAGCGTCATCTGCCGCTTCGGCACCCAGTTGGGCAATTGCGCCAATGTGCTGGCCGGGAAGAGATTTGGCGCGGCAAGGATGAATGTGACGGCCACGGCGATCCAGATCAGGATCATCTTCAGGCGCGAAAAATACAGCATATGGCGTTGTCCGTCAGGGCGTACTGGCGGATCGTTCCGCCGACAATTCGGTTATTTCTTGGCGTTCTTATTTGCCACCGGCTCGCCCTTAACCCGCACTTCGCCGATTGTCGAGCGCGCTGAGGTCAATTTGGCGCTGCCGCCGGCAGCGGTTTCGGCGTCAATCGCCTCTGTCGGTTCCATTCTAATTCTGATCACCGCCGGGCGCTATCGTGCGCTACTCGACTATTTTCAATCGTGCAGGCATCGGTCCGGAACGCAAAAGCAAGGCCAGATCATCGGCGTTCTCCTTGGTGAGGTTGCCCGATATCTGGCCGCGGCCGTTAAGAATTGGCTCGCGGACGACTGGCACCGAAAGCACTTGGTTGTCGAGGATCATCGCAAATAGCTTGCCGACATTCTGCGAGGTCGCCTGCGCAACGCGTGCCGTTGCCCTGGAATCGAAGGTGAACGAAACCGCCGGCTCATTTGTGACGGAGTTGGGAGTCGCCTGAGCATTGACAATGTCGTCACTGGAAACGATCGTTCGGCTCTCAACCAGATAGGGAACCGGTGGATCGTCCTTCGAATAAACCACCACCGAGCCAGCGGGCGTCCGGCCATTGATCGCATCAGCGACCGGCATCGACTCATCAACCCACTGAAAAGTCAGCATTCCGGTTCGGGTGAGAATTCTCCTCAGCCTTTGCAAATCCGCAACGCCCGAGGTCCGGACCAGCATACCGTCTTCGCCCTCTGGCCGCACTACTGGGTCGGCTACACCAAGATCACGCAGGCGATTCTTAATGACCACGATCGACTGCGCAAGCGCGATCGACATCCGATACTTGATACCTGTGTCTGTTACCGTGAACTTGAGCAACGCTGCTCCGGTATCATCCAGGATCACTTCCTGGACCGGACCAGCGCTGCCAAGGACAGGATCAGTCACCGCCTCCAATGCCATCTTGGCCGCGCCGACCTGAGCGGCGTCGGTGATATGCACCTGAACGGCCCGACCCGACTTAGCAAGACCAGTATAGCCGATCCTTGCATCGCGCAGCAGCGTCCTGATTTCGTCACGCGTCGCCTCCAACCGGCGATCGATCACATCGGTCGCGTCCAATCGAAGCAGCACGTCCGCGCCGGCAGCGTGAAGACTGGGCGCGTCGACGAGCATTGTGGCCATAGCAAGCCAGATCAGGATCATTTTCAGGCGCGAAAAATGGACCATACGCCGTCTTTTGTCAGAGCTCTGCCCGCGGATCGCTCCGCTTGGGAAACTGGCTTACTTCTTGGCGTTCTGGTTGGCCACCGGCTCGCCCTTGACCCGAACATCGGCGATCGTCGAGCGCAGCGCCGTCACCTTGGTGCCGCCGCCAAGGTCGATCTCAAGCTCATTGTCGTCGATCACCTTGGTCACCTTGCCGACGAAGCCGCCGCCGGTGATGACCGTGTCGCCACGGCGCACGGCCGAGATCATCTCCTGGCGCTTCTTCAACTGGGCGCGCTGCGGCCGGATGATGAGGAAATACATGATCACGAAGATCAGAACGAACGGGAGTATCATGCCGATATCCCCGAACGGACCAAGCGGAGTTCCGGTAGCTTGGGCGTATGCCGGTGTGACGAACATCAAGAACTCCTGGTTACGAAGAAGGCCGTAGGGCGGCCTCGCCAAATTTGGCCGGAATATAGTGGGTAAAGTTACCAATGCAACTGCGCGGCCGGGCTTTCAGCTGCTTTTCCGGCCGGTTGACCCGTGTTAGAGCATGCTCCCGGAATACGGGCGTGGTTTTCGCAAAAGATCATGCCCAAACAAAAGCTTGGAACCAGTTTCTATCTCGCCCGGATCAAGACGATTTCGGCCCCTACGCACGTTCGTGCGGAAACATAAAAGACGAGACATGACCGACAGCACCATCGAGGCCCTGAACCAAAAGCTCGACCGCCTGATCGAGGCGGTCACCCGCCTCGCCCCGCCGCCGGTGCCGCAAACCGATCTTGCGGTTGCCGATTGCTTCGTCTGGCAGGCCGACCCCGGCTATCTCGAGCCGGTGCGCAAGGTCAACCGCGTCGACATCGGCCTGATCCGCGGCGTCGACCGCGTGCGCGACATTCTGGTCGAAAACACGGAACGTTTCGCCGCCGGCCATGCCGCCAACAATGTGTTGTTGTGGGGTGCGCGCGGCATGGGCAAATCCTCGCTGGTCAAGGCCGTGCATGCGCAGATCAACGCCCAGGCCAAATCCGACCTGCCGCTCAAGCTGATCGAGATCCATCGCGAGGATATCGACACGCTGCCCAGGCTGATGGGCCTGCTGAAGGCGGCGCCGTTTCGCTTCATCCTGTTTTGCGACGACCTCTCCTTCGACCATGACGACACCTCCTACAAGTCGCTGAAGGCAGCCCTTGAAGGCGGCGTCGAGGGCCGCCCGGCCAATGTCATCTTCTACGCCACGTCGAACCGCCGGCACCTGTTGCCGCGCGACATGATCGACAATGAGCGCTCGACCGCCATCAACCCGTCCGAGGCGGTCGAGGAAAAGGTTTCGCTGTCCGACCGCTTCGGCCTGTGGCTCGGCTTCCACAAATGTTCGCAGGACGAATATCTCGATATGGTCAACGGCTATGCCACCCATCATGGACTGAAGATCGACCCGGAGCAGCTGCGCGCCGACGCCCTGGAATGGGCAACGACACGCGGCAGCCGCTCGGGCCGCGTCGCCTGGCAATTCACTCAGGATCTGGCCGGCCGGCTCGGCAAGCCGCTGAACGACTGATTGATTTCCGTCAGGTCACTGAAAAAGCCCGCCCCTTGCGGAGCGGGCTGAGCCGGCGGGCCGGACTGGAGGTCAGACGGCCTGCAAAACGTTTATTGTTCTATTCCCGACTATTCGAGATAACCTGAGGGATCGACCGGGGCCGAGTTCTTGCGCACTTCGAAGTGCAGTTTCGGCGAGTCGGTGGTGCCGCTCATGCCCGACAGCGCGATCTCCTGGCCGCGCTTGACCTTCTGGCCGCGCTGCACCTCGATCGACCTGGCGTGGCCATAGACGGTGACCAGCCCGTTTTCGTGGCGCACCAGCACCGTATTGCCGAATTCCTTGAGGCCGTCGCCGGCATAGATGACCACGCCGTTCTCGGCCGCCTTGACCGGCGTCCCCTCAGGCACGGCGATGTCGACGCCATCCTTGCCGCCACCAAAATTGGAGATGACGCGGCCACGCACCGGCCAACGCATCTTGCCGATGCCGGTGGCATCGGGCGCAACAGCATCGTCGTCCTCGGCCTGCTGGATGACCTTGGCGTCCTTCTTCGGCGGCGTGTAGGTGGCGAGCGTCTCCGTCGGCTTTGCCGCCGGTTGGGTGGTCGCGGTCGTCACCGGATCAACTTTGGCCGGCTTGGCGCTGGCGACCGTTGCGGTGCCACCTGCCGGAACCTTCAGCGTCTGGCCGATCTTGAGCAGGCCGTCTTGCATGCCGTTCGCCTGCTTCAGCGCCACGACGCCAACGCCGGTCTTCCTGGCGATGGAGGACAGGCTGTCGCCCGACTGGACCGTGTAGGTGCCCGCGCCGGCTTTTGGCGCGGCCGAGGCAGTCTGCGCCGGCTTGTCGGTCTTCGGCTTGTTCGCTGCCGAAGCGTCAACCTGCGCGGCGGACTTGCCGTCCTTGAGTTTCGGCTGCTGCGGCAGTACGGCGACCTTCTCCGGCGCCGGCGCCTTGGGGCTGTTTGCCGGCTTGCCGTCGGCAAGTTTCGGCTCTGTCCCCTTGCTTGAATAGGCATAGGCCGGGATGACCAGTTTCTGACCGGTCTTCAGCCCCTTGGTGGCGCTCAAGCCGTTGACCTTCATGATCACGTCGGCGGGCACATGATAGCGATGAGCGATGCCGGAAATGGTCTCGCCGTCGCTGACCACGATCTCGGTCGCATGCGGCGTACCAGCCGCAAGTGGTTTCGGATCGGAGTCACCGGCATTCTTGAACGGCCTCGCCGGCTGGACGGTGCCGGTAGTCGTTCTGTCGACATGCGGTGCCGGTGCAAGCGCCGGCGCGGAAGCGGTGCGCATCGGAGCAGCTTTGGGCGCGCTCGGCGGCGGCAGCTGCTGGACGGTGACTGGCTCCAGGCTGGAGCGGCTGACCGACTGGTTATGGCTGCCATCGACAGGTGCCGCAGCGATCGGCTCGGCCGCCACATCGCCCGGATAGGGCTGCGCAGTGCTCTGCTTGTCGATGATGGCGCGCTGATTGTTGGTCGAGGAGGTGAAGACGTCGTCGACACCATTGAACCGCGAGACTTGGGAGCTACACCCCGCCGCCACTCCGGCTAGCATGAGGACAGCGCAGCCCCGCGACAGAGTACGCCCGTTTGCCTTCAAAACACTGAATTGCATCGCACTAACCCGCACAGACCCGGTACACACTGGTCATGATTAAAGCGCGTTAATGTTACTGGCGGGTTAACCCCATAGAATCGGACGCAAATTTTCTTAAAACATTTTGTAAGGCGCCTTCACCAACGTCGTCATCCCTGGGCGAAGCAGGCGCGAAGCGCCGTCGCGGAGACCCTGGGATCCATTCCGTGACATTGGCCGAAGAATGCAGCAGAGCAGAATTCTGCGCCGTAGCTACGCCTTGATGGCGCGGCATGGATCCTCGGGTCTGCGCTGCGTCGCTACGCTCCTTGCTTCGCCCGTGGATGACGAAACGATCGGCTTCGGCTTACCTTCGAAGCGCGTGACAGGCAGAATTCAGATAACCGCCGCGACGCTGCGCAGGATCGGCTGCAGGCGCACGGTGCCGATATCCTCGCGCTCGAAGCGGCTGCCGACCTTGGTCAGCTTGGCCAGCACCTGCTCGCCCTCCTCCGGCCCGATCGGGGCAATGACGATGCCGCCGCTCGACAATTGGTCGAGCAGGAAGCGCGGCAGGCTGTCGAAAGCCGCCCAGGCTACGATGCGGTCGAACGGCGCTTCGTTGGCAAGGCCGTTGGAACCATCGGCCTGGCGCACGATGACATTGCCGATGCCGAGCGCCTCGAAGCGTTGCCTGGCCTGCTCGGCCAGCGTCTTGTAGCGGTCGACGCTGACGATGCGAGCCGCGAGCCGCGACATCACCGCTGCCGTGTAGCCCGAGCCGGTGCCGATCTCGAGCACCCGGTTGCCGGGCTCTATTGCCAAGGCCGCAATCACCGCCGCCTGCAGATCGGCGCCCTCGATCGCCTCGCCGCATTCGATCGGCAGCATGCCGTCCGACCAGGCGATCGAATGGAACTGGCCGTTGAGGAAGCCGCGCCGCGGCGTCGCCTCGAAGGCTGCGATCAACGCCTTCGGCACCGCGCCTTGGCCGCGCAGGCGCAGCAGGAAAGCGGCAAAACCCTCGCGATCGTCGAGCGGCAAGTTCATGCCAGAACCTTCTTCATGCGAACACCTTATTCAGCCAGCGCCTTGGTCAGTTGGTCACGGATTTCATGCGCGGTGAGGTCAAGCTGCAGCGGCGTCACAGACACGAGCCGGTTGCGCAGAGCATGGAGATCGGTGCCCTGCTTGCCCTCGACCGGCTCGCGGCCGAAGCGCAGCCAGTAATAAGGCAGGCCGCGCCCGTCGCGGCGCTCGTCGACCCACAGGCTGTGCACCAGCTTGCCTTGCGACGTCACGACGGTGCCGGCGACCTCGTCAGGCAGGCAGTTGGGAAAGTTGACGTTGAGCAGCACGCCGTCCGGCAGCGGCATGGCGACGAGCTTTTTCAGCAGCGCCGGCGCCAGCACCTCGGTGGTCTCATAGGGAACGACGCGGTCCTCGCCGACATAGGAATAACCCTGGCTGAGTGCGATCGAGCGGATGCCGAGCAGCGCGCCTTCCATGGCGCCGGCGACGGTGCCGGAATAGGTGACGTCGTCGGCGATGTTGGCGCCGGAATTGACACCGGACAGGATCAGGTCCGGCGCGCCAGGCAGGATCTTCTTGACGCCCATGATGACGCAGTCGGTCGGCGTGCCGCGCACGGCGTAGTGTTTCTCGCCGATCTTGCGCAGCCGGAGCGGCTCCGAGATCGACAGCGAGTGCGCGTAGCCGGACTGGTCCTGCTCCGGCGCCACGACCCAGACATCGTCCGACAGCGTGCGGGCGATGCGTTCGAGCGACGCCAGGCCCTCGGCATGGATGCCGTCATCATTGGTCAGAAGGATGCGCATTACTTCGATTCGATCTTCGCCAGACCGCCCATATAAGGCCGCAGCACTTCAGGAATGGTTACGCTGCCATCCTCATTCTGGTAGTTTTCGATGACGGCAATCAGCGCACGGCCGACAGCGGTGCCCGAACCGTTCAGCGTGTGCACAAAGCGGTTGCCCTTGCCATCCCGGTCCTTGTAGCGGGCATCCATGCGCCTGGCCTGGAAGTCGCCGCAGACCGAGCAGGACGAGATTTCGCGATAGGCGTTCTGGCCGGGCAGCCAGACCTCGATGTCGTAGGTCTTGCGCGCGCCAAACCCCATGTCGCCCGTGCACAGGACCATGGTGCGGAACGGCAGCTCCAGTCGCTTCAGCACCTCTTCCGCGCACTGCGTCATCCGCTCGTGCTCGGCGAGCGAAGACTCCTGGTCGGTGACCGAGACCAGCTCGACCTTGTAGAACTGGTGCTGGCGCAACATGCCGCGCGTGTCGCGGCCGGCGGAGCCCGCTTCCGAGCGGAAGCACGGCGTCAGCGCCGTATAGCGCAGCGGCAGCTTTTCATGGGCCGTGATTTCTTCGCGCACCAGGTTGGTGAGCGGGACCTCGGCGGTTGGAATCAACCCGAGCCGGCCATCGCCATGCTGCACGAAGAACAGGTCGTCCTCGAATTTCGGCAGCTGGTTGGTCCCGAAAAGCACTTCGTCGCGCACCATCAGTGGCGGGATGACTTCTTCATAGCCATGCTCGGTCGTGTGCAGATCGAGCATGAACTGGCCGATGGCGCGCTCCATCCGCGCCAGCCCGCTCTTCAGCACGGTGAAGCGTGATCCCGACAGCTTTGCCGCCCGCTCGAAATCCATCATGCCGAGCGCTTCGCCGATCTCGAAATGCTCCTTCACCCAGTTCGGCCGGGTCGGCACCTCGCCGACGATATGCTTGACGACATTGTCGTGCTCGTCCTTGCCGACCGGCACGTCGTCGAGCGGCACATTCGGCAGCACCGCCAGCGCATCGTTCAGCGTCTTGTCGAGCTCGCGCTCGCGCGCCTCGCCATTCTGGATGAAGGTCTTGATGTCGCCGACTTCGGCCTTGAGCTTTTCGGCAAGTGCCGTGTCGCCCGAACGCATGGCGTTGCCGATCTCCTTCGAGGCGGCGTTGCGGCGTTCCTGCTTGGTCTGCAGCTCGGTGACGTGCTCGCGCCGCGCTTCGTCCTTCTTGATCAGCTCATCGACCGTGGACTGCGCCTCGTCAGCCGACCACGAGCGCTTGGCCAGCGCCTCGACAAGGGCCTTCGGGTTGTCGCGAATCCATTTGATATCAAGCATGGTTGGTCGTCCTCGAGCTAAGGCCTGAGGGCGTAAACCGCATCCTTCATCGATGCAAGATGGCGGCTGTCGCGTTTTTCCGCTAACGCGGATACCCGAACGCGACAGCCTATGAACGAGCCTGCTTTGAGGACGCGTCCGCCGCCTTTTCGGCCACGGCTTCGGCGGCTTCCTGCTTCTCGCGCGCCAGCTTCTGCTTGACCTGATCGCGCTCGATCAGCCGGGCCGCCCAGATCGACACCTCGTAGAGCAGGATGGTCGGGATGGCCAAACCGATCTGGCTCATCGGATCAGGCGGCGTCAGCACCGCCGCGACGACGAAGGCGATGACGATCGCCCATTTGCGCTTCTCGGCCAGCGCCTTCGACGACAGCATGCCGACGCGCGTCATCAGGCTGGTCACCACCGGCAGCTGGAACACCAGGCCGAAGGAGAAGATCAGCGTCATGATCAGGCTGAGATATTCCGACACTTTCGGCAGCAGCGAAATCTGCACCTGGTCGTCGGTGCCGGCCTGCTGCATGGCGAGGAAGAACCACATCACCATCGGTGTGAAGAAGAAATAGACCAGCGACGCTCCCATCAGGAACAGGATCGGCGATGCGATAAGGAACGGCAGGAAGGCGTTGCGTTCGTTCTTGTAGAGGCCTGGCGCGATGAATTTGTAGATCTGCGTGGCGATCAGCGGAAAGGCGATGACCATGCCGCCGAACATGGCGAGCTTGACCTGGGTGAAGAAGAATTCCTGCGGCGCCGTATAGATCAGCTCGACCTTGTGCGGATCGAGCCCGGCCCACTGCGTGGCCCACTTGAACGGAACGACCAAAAGATTGAACAGCTTCTTGGCAAAGAAGAAGCAGACGAGGAAGGCGACGAAGAAACCGCCGATCGACCAGATCAGCCGCCGGCGCAGTTCGATCAGATGCTCCATCAGCGGAGCCGACGACTTCTCGATCTCGTCCTTTTCGCTGTCCGTAATGCTCACTTGGCGGCCCCCGCCGTCTTCTTGGACGCGGGCTTCGTGGCCGGCGCAGGCTTCGGCTCAGCCTTTGCGACTGCCTTCGGTGCAGCAGCGGGCTTGGTGGCGGCTTTTCCAGGTGCAGCCTTGGCGGGCGCCGCTGACGGCTTGGCCGCAACCTTCGCCGCAGGCGCCGGCTTTGCCGGTGCTGCCTTGGCTGCCGCTGTTTTGGTTGCCGGGGCCTTTGATATCGCAGCCCCCTTGGCGCGCGCGTTTCGTGGCGCTGCTGTTGCTGCAGCCGGTGTCACCACCGCCTGATCGGTCATCGCCGGAAGGATCGGCGCCGCCGGCGCTGTTTCCGGTCCGTTGACACCCGGCATCACCGTCGCGCCGTTCTTGAGCGGCTCGGCCGGCTGTGGTGTTTCTGCCGCGGGCGTTGAGGGGTCGACGGCGGGCTTCGGCTTCATCACCGCATCGACGCCGGAGCGAACCTCGGCTGCCGCCTGTTCGAACGGATTGAGCTGCTTGCGGATTTCGGCCGCCGGATTGAGGCCGCGCAGCGTATCGACAGACTTCTTGACGTCGTCGAGCTCGGCTTCCTTCAACGCCTCGTTGAACTGCTTCTGGAAGTCGGAGGCCATGGCACGCAGCTTCGCCGTCGTGCGGCCGAAGGTGCGCAGCATATTGGGCAAATCCTTGGGTCCGACGACCACGATCATGACGATCGCGATCACCAGCATTTCGGTCCAGCCGACTTCAAACATGGCAATCAGTTCCGACTAGTGCTTGTCGCCCAACAGTGCGAAGCGGTTTTGGGACAACGACTTGCACAAAAGCAACAACCTTCGGCTCAGCTCTTGCTGGCCTTTTCCTTCACTGCCGAAACGGTCTCGTCCGGGCGGTGCTCGACGGTGCGCTTGTCTTCGGCGGTATCGTCGTCGGCCATGCCCTTCTTGAAGCTCTTGATGCCCTTGGCCATGTCGCCCATCAGCTCGGGTATCTTGCCGCGGCCGAACACCAGCAGCACGATCACCAGCACGATCATCCAGTGCCAAATCGAAAATGAACCCATTGTAACTCTCTCTCGAATGTTTTCCCTGGCGATGATCTATGCGTTTTCGCGTTGGGATTCAAACACAACAGCGACAAAGTTTATGAAGGCGCGGCTTATGTCACGCATTTTCGGCAAAGCTGCCCGCTACCAATCGGCGCATCTACCGCAGCAATGCAGCTTTTTGACAGCGGCTTGCGGTCAATCTTCCGTGACGCGCGGCGTCAGCAGGCCGAGTTCCTCGAGATCGATGTCGGTCAACGCATCCTCGTCCTCGGTCAGCGCGTCCGGATCGGCCGGCGGCAACGGGATGGCGAAATTCGACGGCATTCGGCCGGAAAGCAGCCCTGCCCCCTTCAGTTCGTCCATGCCGGGAAGATCGCGGATATCCTCCAGTGCGAAATGGTCGAGGAAAGTGTCTGTCGTGCCGTAGGTGACGGGACGGCCGGGCGTGCGGCGGCGGCCGCGCATGCGCACCCATTCCGTTTCGAGCAGCGTATCCAGCGTGCCCTTCGAGGTCTCGACGCCTCTGATGTCCTCGATCTCGGCGCGCGTCACCGGCTGGTGGTAGGCGATGATCGCCAGCACTTCGAGCGCCGCGCGCGACAGCTTGCGCTGCTGCACCGTGTCGCGGCTCATCAGGAAGGCGAGATCGCCGGCGGTACGGAAAGCCCAGGCATCGCCGACCCGGACCAGATTGACGCCGCGCCGCGCATAGATCTGCTGCAGCTCAGCCATGGCAGCGGCTATGCTGATGCCGTCGGGCAATCTGGCTGCGAGCTGCTTTTCGCTGACCGGCTCGGCGCTGGCGAACACAATCGCCTCGGCCATGCGTATGGCTTCGGCCATATGCAGCCGTTCGCCAGGATTCAGAAGCAGGGTATCAGTCGGATCCTGGGCGATAATGCCCTCCTCGGTCTCTTCTTCGACCTTGAACGGAATGACCGAAGCGTTGGCGCGTTCGCTCATGATGCCACCTCGACTGCCTTGATTGGTTGCGCGCGGCCGCGCAGATAGAGCGGCGCGAACACCTGGTCCTGTCGCATCTCGATGCTGCCTTCGCGCACCAGTTCCAGCGACGCCGCAAACGAGCTGGCAATCGCGGTACGCCGTTCGTCCGGGCTGGTCAGGTAATTGATCAGATAGCTGTCCAGCGCCGTCCAGTCGCGCAGCGAGCCGATCAGCCGGGTCAGGATATCGCGCGCATCCTTGAGCGACCACACGCCACGCCGGGCAATTGTCACATTGGTGATCGCCTGTTTCTGGCGCTGCTGCGCATAGGCGGTGAGCAAATCGTAGAGCGAGGCCGAATAGGCGTTACGCTTCTCGACGATGACCATCTCAGGCATGCCGCGTGCAAACACGTCGCGGCCGAGCCGGTTGCGGTTGACCAGCCTTGCCGAGGCGTCGCGCATGGCCTCCAGACGCTTCAGCCGGAACTGCAGCACCGCGGCCAGTTCCTCGCCGCTTTCGCCTTCCTCGCCGGGCTGCTTGGGGATGAGGAGCTTCGACTTGAGGAAGGCCAGCCACGCCGCCATCACCAGGTAGTCGGCGGCAAGCTCAAGCCTCAGCGCCGTCGCCGTCTCGACGAAGGTCAGATATTGCTCGACCAGCGCCAAGATGGAAATCCGCGACAGATCGACCTTTTGGTTGCGGGCGAGATGCAGCAAGAGGTCGAGCGGACCTTCGAACCCGGCGACGTCGACGACCAGCGACGGGTCGCCGGTGACCCGTGAATCGTCGTTCTCGGCCCACAGACGGTCCATCGGTGCGGCCTTCGCAGCCTTGCTGTCCAATGTCTCCGCCACTTGTTCCTTTACCTCTGGTTAGAGCATGATGCCGAAAAGTGTGAAGCGGTTTTCGGACGACATCATGCTCTCTCTATCTAATTTAGAGACGGATTCAGATTTCAGGTCGAACAGACCTGAAATCATCCGTCTCTAGGCCACCGCATCGAAATAGGTGGCAAACTCGGCGCGTATCTCGGTTTCGTCGGCCCGGTCGCGATCCCTTATATAGGTCAGCGCCCGGTTGGCGCGCTCCAGCGACGTCCCTTCAAGTCCCGTGGTTCGCGATGCGATGCCTGCCATCTCCTCGAAAACGCCATTGCAGTGAAGGACCAGATCGCAGCCCGCCGCAAGGATCGATGCCGCCTTTGTCGGGAAATCCCCAGAAAGTGCCTTCATCGAGGTGTCGTCGCTCATCAACAGCCCGTCGAAGCCGATCTCGCGGCGGATGATCTCGTCGATGACCTTGCCTGAGGTGGTCGCTGGGTTGTTCGGATCGATGGCGCTGTAGACGACATGCGCCGTCATCGCCATCGGCAGATGGCTAAGCTCGCGGAAAGGGGCGAAATCATGCCGCTGCAGGTCGCTCAGCGAGGCGTCGACCACAGGCAGCTCGAAATGCGTGTCGGCGAAGGCGCGTCCATGGCCCGGAATATGCTTCATGACCGGCAACACGCCGCCGGACATCAGCCCTTCCGCGGCGGCGCGGCCAAGTTCGATGACCGGGCGCGGCTCCTTGCCATAGGCGCGCGCGCCGATGACGTCGCTGGCGCCCTCGATCGGCACGTCCAGCACCGGCAGGCAATCGGCCGAGATACCGAAGCGCAACAGGTCGAAGGCGTGCAGCCGCGCCATCAGCCAGGCAGCGCGGGTGCCGGCATCATGGTCCTTGCGCCACAATGCACCGAGCGCGCCGCCGGCGGGATAGTTCGGCGCCAGCGGCGGCCGCAGGCGCTGCACCCGGCCACCTTCCTGGTCGATGAACACCAGCGCATCGGGGCGCCCGATACAGTCGCGCATTTCGGCGACCAGATCGCGGATCTGCTCGGTTTCGCCGATGTTGCGCGCAAACAGGATGAAGCCCCACGGGCATTCATTGCGATAGAAACGGATTTCTTCGCGGGTCAGCGATTTCCCGGCACAGCCGAGGATCATGGATTTTGATTCGGTCATTCCACCAGTTTAGGGCTTCGCGCCGGCAAAGGGAATCTCCCCGGACGGCAAGCGCCTCAACCTCTCGCCCATCCACATGAAAAAGCCGGCGCGACCCTTGGGAACGCACCGGCTCTGATAATTGGATCCGGCCTTACCGAGACACGAAGCAGTTGCCGCCGGCAGCCTTGTAGCTGGTGCACAGATTGATCGCATCGTTGCGCGATTGCGCAGGCACCCGGACACGGTAGAAGGTGCCCTTGCCGGCGATCTCCGCCTTGACGATGTTGGCGGTGCGACCGGCGAGCACATTTCCATAGCGGCGCTGCAGGTCGGCGTAGTTGGCCTGGGCGCTTTCGACCGTCGGCTGCGAAGCGATCTGCATCGACCACGAACCGCCCGATGTCGAAGCCGTCGCCGGGATGGAGGCAACCTGGTCGGGCTTGACCTCGCCGACCACGTCGACCGGCTGGTCGGACGGGCGCTGCGGCGCTACGGCAACCGTCTGCGGCGTGTTGGCGGACTGGGTCTCAGCCTTCGGCGTGGCCGCCGGCTTCACCGGCTTGACCGGCTTGGCGGTCTCGGCACTTGCCTGGTCGCTATTTGCCTGATCGGCAGGCGCCACGGTGCCGGTCTGCTCGGCATCGGCCGAAGGGGCGACGTGCTGCGGCGCCGGGTCAAGCGGCTCAGTCGCCGCAACCTGTGGCGCGGCCGGCGTCGAGTCCTCGCGGGCCACCAACGAGCCGTCGGGCTTGACCACCATGGTCCGCACCTTGCGCGGGGCAACGGCGACCGTATCGGGGTTCTTGTCGGCTTCCTGCAGCACCTGAGCGATGCGGTCCTCGGACTTTGGCGCCGGCGCGACAGCCGCGTCGGGGTTGACGGCAGCTTCGGGGTTGCCGGCAGCGTCGGGGCCTGGGGCAGCGTCGGTATCGTCGGGCGACAGATCGACGACGCGGCTTTCAGGCTCCTGCGCCTTCACATCGACCGGCTCTTCGGTGTTGGTGACCAGCTTCTCCTGAACCGGCTCGGCCGGCTTGGTGCCCTTGGCGACCGCATCATAAACCTTGTTGTCCTGGTTCGGCACCACGGCGCCGCCCGGATTTTCGGGCTTGACCTTGATCGGCCTGTTGTCGGCTTTGACAATGACCGGCGCATCGCCGCCGCCCTTTCCGCCGAACGACAAGGCGAAGGCGCCAAGGCCGCCGGCAATCGCAACCGCAGCAACGACCCCCGCGACCAGCAGGCCGCTCCTGCGCGGCCGTGCGGCTTCCTGCTCGGCGAGGCCCGGCACCGCCATTGCCTCGTCCAGATCCGGATCGTAGTCGAGTTCGTCGACCGCGAAATCGTCGGCCTGCGAAACCGGCTGGCTGCCGGGCAGATCGTCCATGTCGAAGCCGCCGGCGGAATCGGCGTGGTGAGCTTGCGTGGCTGCAAGCACTTCGGCTGGCCGCGCAGCATAGGCGCGCTGGTCGAGCTCGTGGCCCGAACTGAAGCCGGAACTGTAGGAATCGTCATCATAGCCGGCACTGCGTGCGGCAGTGGGCGGCGCCACTTCCACCGCGTTCATCTCGTTGAGCATGCCGGCGAATTCGGCGTCGATGTCGTCATAGGCGGCCGGCTCGTCTTGCTCGAAGCTGAGTTCTGGAATGTCGAGGTCGTCGGCAATCGCCACCACACGCTCCGGCACATCGACCGTCTCGACATCCGGCATCTCGTCATAGGCCTGAGGCGGCGCCTGGCGCGATGGCGTCGGCGCCACATAGGCAGCAGCTGCAACCGGCTGGTCGCGATAGCTTGGCGCTGCCGCCGGCGGCATGGACGGCTTTTCTGCAAAAGAAGGTTGCGGCTGCGCTGCAAAGGAAGGCTGGGCCGGGGTGGGAGTCACGCGGCTCCACGAACGCGCCGGCTCCGGCGGCGTCGAGCGCCAATCGCCAGCGACCGGTGCTGCCGTGTCATTACCGAGATCGATGCCCTTGGCGAGCGCCGCATCGAAGGCATGATCATCGAACTCGATCTCGGGCTCATGGCCCTCGAGTTCGCCGGCAAGCAGATCGTCGAAATCGGCATCGTCCGCCCGGGCCTCCTGAGGAGCCGGCGCGTGTTCGTCCAGGTCCCAGTCGAGATTATCGACCGGAGCGACCGGCATTGCGACGGACCGCTGCACCGGGGCAACCGGCTCATAAGTCCTGGCGGGCTCGATGGCGGCAGCCCTGGTGGGCTCGGTGACGACCGGAATCGGCGCGACTGGCGCCGGGCGTGGTGTGGTCATGGCGCCAAGCAGCGCGTTGAGTTCATCTTCCAACGTCCGTTCGTCAGCGACCGGAGCGGCCGGGGTCGCCATATTGGTAGGCGCCACATAGGCTGGTGCGACCGGAGTTGGCTGAACCGGAGTGGGTGCGATCTCGGCAACCGGCTCGTGATCGGCAAGCGCATCATCGATGCTCAGATCGAAATCGTCGAATGCTTCGTGCGCAGTCTCATGAGAGGGGCTGGCCTCCACAGTCCAGGCCGGCGTCTCGTTCACTTCCGGCGCATCCATCTCAACCGGCGCGCTGGCCTGCAGATCGCTGACATCCAGATCGCGCTCTTCCGGATCCTCGGCCTCAACAGGCTGAGCCTCGAAAGCCTGAGGCTCGAAATGCTCGGCCGCAAAATCCTGGGCTGCAAAATCCTGGGCCGCAAAGTCCATGTCGACATCGGCCATCGCGTCATCGAAATGACCCGCAAAATCCTCGTCGGCAACAGTGTGGTCGGCGACTCCGACGACCGGCGCCTCGGCTACTGGCGCGGCATACTGGTCCTGCGCCGGCGCAGGACCGTCCAGCGTCAGCTCGTCTTCCAGCGACATCGAGACGGCATTGTCGAAATCATCGTCGAACGCGACATCGTCGGCGGGCGCAGCAGCAACCTGGGCTACATCTGCGGCATGGGCGACGGTCGCATCGTCATCGAGCAGCAACCCCTGCTCGAGCGAAGCGGCAAGCTCGTCATCCATCGGCAGGTCGTCTTCGAGCGGCGATACGTTTTCCAGTGAACTGGCCACGGCATTGTCGAAATCGTCATCGAATGCAGCTTCGTCGAATGCGGGCTCGGCAAACCAAGGTTCGGCAACCGAGGGTTCAACGGGAGCAGCCGCAGCCTGCGGGGCAGCGCCGAAATCCAGATCGGCGGCATCGTCGAAGACGAAATCATATTCCAGCGAAGCAGCCAGCGCATCGTCCATCGCGGCATCGGTGGTTTCCGGCTCGCGAATCTCGGCAGCAGGTTCGTAGGGCTCAGCGGCAGGCTGGTGAACCTCGGGAGCCGGCTGGCTGGCCTCCATGGAACCGACTTCATCGCCGAATTCGCCCATCAACTCCTTCTCGAGGTCGATGTCGAAATCGCCCTCGTCTGCAGCCGTCTCGACGGCTGGCGCCTGCGGCTTGACCGGCTGGCGCGGATCGAAACCCATGATCCTGGTCAGTTCAGCGAACGGATCATCTTCGGCGATGTCGTTGTTGTCGGCTACTCTCAGCTGGGTTCTGTCTGCCATTATTGTTCCCGAACTCGCACTCATTCGGACGCCATGGACGTCGCGTAGGGTTGGCCCTTACCAGCGCAATGTGGGCAAATGGTGACAGGTGTTTTAGTTAAACCTAACGCATCTCAGTGGGCGCATCAGCCCCAATCAGCGTCAGGCCGGAGGTCAAAACATCCGAAACAGCCTGCACCAGCCCTAGTCTGGCATGAGTCAATTGTCGGTCGTTAACCTTAACAAAACGTAAGTCGGCATTCTCGGTGCCCCGATTCCAGTGTCCATGGAAGCTGGAAGCCAGATCGTAGAGGTAGAATGCCAGCCGGTGCGGCTCCAGCGCAAGGGCCGCAGATTCGACCAGCCGGGGATATTCAGCCAGCTTCCGGATCAGGCCGATCTCGCCCTCGTCGGTGAGCGACGCCGAGGCCGCGGCCAGGCTGTTGCGGTCGAAATTGGCCTCGCCCAGTTGCTCGCTCGCCTGCCGAAACACCGAATGACAGCGCGCCGAAGCGTACTGCACGTAGAACACGGGATTGTCCTTGGACTGTTCGGTGACCTTGGCGAAATCGAAGTCGAGCGGCGCGTCGCTCTTGCGGTAGAGCATCATGAAGCGGATCGCATCGCGGCCCACCTCCTCCACCGCTTCGCGCAAGGTCACGAAGTCGCCCGACCGCTTCGACATCCGAATCGGTTCGCCATCGCGAAACAGCTTCACCAGATTGCACAGCAGCACCGTGAGTTGCAGCTTCAGATCATCGCCTGCAATCGCCCGCGCCAGCGCTTCCAGCCGCTTGACGTAGCCGCCATGGTCGGCGCCCAGAACATAGATCAGGCCGACGAAACCGCGGTCGACCTTGTCCTTGAGATAGGCGACGTCGGCGGCGAAATAGGTGAACGAGCCGTCGGACTTGACCAGCGCCCGGTCCATGTCGTCGCCGACCGCCGTCGAGCGAAACAGCGTCTGCTCGCGGTCTTCCCAGTCGTCCGGCTTCTCGCCCTTGGGCGGCGGTAGCTTGCCCTTGTAGATATGGCCTTTCAGCGTCAGATCGTTGATCGCCGAGCGGATTTTTTTGGCATTGTCGGCATGCAGAGTGCGCTCGGAGAAGAAAACGTCGTGATGCACATTGAGCAACGCCAGATCCTCGCGGATCATCACCATCATGGCGTCGATCGTGCGGTCCTTGACGATTGCCAGCGACTCATCGTCGGGCATCTGCAAGAGCTTGCGGCCAAATTCGGCAGCCAGCGCCTGACCGACCGGCACAAGGTAATCGCCGGGATAGAGGCCGGCCGGTATCTCGCCAATGTCGTCGCCCAGCGCTTCGCGGTAGCGCAGGAAGGCCGAACGCCCGAGCACGTCGATCTGCGCGCCGGCGTCGTTGATGATGTATTCCTTGGTGACGTCATAGCCGGCGAAGGCCATCAGATTGGCGAGCGTGTCGCCGACAACCGCGCCCCGGCAATGGCCGACATGCATCGGCCCGGTCGGATTGGCCGAGACATATTCGACATTGGTCTTCTTGCCGCCACCAATGGTCGAGCGGCCGTAGTTTTGCCCCTCGCCGAGCACCGCGGTCAGATGTGCCTGCCAGAAAGCGTCCTTGAGCCGGAGATTGACGAAGCCGGGACCGGCGACGTCGGCTTCGGCAACATCGGCGTCGCTGCGCAGCACTTCCACCAGCCGCTCGGCCAGCGCCCGCGGGTTGTGCCCTGTCGGCTTGGCCAGTACCATCGCCGCATTGGTGGCGAGATCGCCATGGCTGGCGTCGCGCGGCGGCTCGACGGCGATGCGCGACAGGTCGGGCGAAACGCCATTATTGTCTTTCAAATCAAGCGCTTCGACGGCTTTTGTGATTCGCGCGCTGAAATCGGCGAAGATGTTCATGGGTCTTGCTCTGGCGGACTGTGCAGGGGAACCGGCTCATTGGCCGGCAAATCGCGCCCGCCCTAGCTTAAATCGGGCGTATGGTCAAACAGACGGCGGTGTTCCTTCAAGGCGTAGGTATCCGTCATCCCCGCCAGGAAATCGGCGACGCTGCGCGCCTTGATGCGGTCCTCCGCCCGGTCGAGCCCCTCCCGCCAGCCGTCCGGCATGGCGCGCGGATCGGCGAAATAGACATCGAACAGGTCGCGCACGATCTGCTCGGCCTGAGTGCGAACGCGCATCACCTCGTCATGCCGGTAGAGGTGCTTGTAGAGAAAGGTCTTCAATTCCTTCTCGGTCGCCGCCACGTCAGCGGAAAAGGTCACCATCGTTTCGCCCGCCGCCCGCACCGCTTCGGCGCTGTCAGGCTTGATGCGCTCAAGATTGGCGGTGGTGGAAACAATGACATCCTCGACCATCATCGTGATCTGCCGGCGCATCAGCTCATGGCCGGTGCGCACATCGTCCAGGCCCGGATAGCGCGCGCGCACGCTTGCCAGGATCGATCCCGGCAGCGCCACCGTTTCCAGCATGTCCAAGGTCAGGAAGCCGGAGCGCAGGCCGTCGTCGATGTCATGGGTGTTGTAGGCGATATCGTCGGCGATCGCAGCACATTGCGCCTCGATGCCGGCGAAATGGTCGAGTTCGAGGTCGTGCAGCTCGGAATAGTCGCGGATCGCCTGCGGCACCGGGCCTTTGAGCCCTTTTCCCTTGGCATCTGTCAGCGGCCCATTGTGCTTGACCAGCCCTTCCAGCGTTTCCCAGGTCAGGTTTAGCCCGTCGAACTCGGCATAGCGCCGCTCCAGCCGCGTCACCACGCGCAGCGACTGCGCATTGTGGTCGAAGCCGCCCCATTGGGCCATCCGCTCGTTCAGCGCGTCCTCGCCGGTATGGCCGAACGGCGTGTGACCGAAATCGTGCACCAAGGCGACCGCCTCGGCCAGATCCTCGTCGCCGCGCAGCGCTCGCGCCAGAGCCCGCGCAATCTGCGCGACCTCGATCGAATGCGTCAGCCGGGTGCGATAGTGGTCGCCTTCATGGGCGACGAACACCTGCGTCTTGTGCTTCAGGCGGCGGAAGGCAGTCGAATGAATGATACGGTCGCGGTCGCGCTGGAATGGCGTGCGAGTCGGGCTCTCGACCTCGTCATAGAGCCGCCCGCGCGACCTGGCTGGGTCGCTGGCATAGGCCGCGCGCGGCCGATAGCCGAACCCAATGTCGCCAAGCTCATTTGTCATGGCTGATGCCGCCGCAGTTGACTTGCCCCTTCCCGCTTCATACCTATCATGTGAAACCGAAAGCAAGGTGACGCCCATGGGCGCTGATGCCAAGACTGCCATGAAAGTCGAGATGACCGAGTCCGCCGCCAGGCGGATCGCGAAAATCGTCTCTGGCGAGGCCGGCAAGACGGCGCTGCGCGTCTCCGTAGAAGGCGGCGGCTGCTCCGGCTTTTCCTACAAGTTCGACCTGGTCGATACGCGCAACGACGACGACGTCGCCATCGAAAAGGACGGCGCCACCGTGCTGATCGACGATTTGTCGCTGGTCTATATGGGCGGCTCGGTGATCGACTTCGTCGACGATCTGATGGGCCAATCGTTCCAGATCCGCAACCCCAATGCAGTCGCCTCCTGCGGCTGCGGCACCAGTTTCTCCATCTAGGCAGATGTCCGGCGTCGGCCCGGTCCGTCAGGTCGCACTGTCGGCCGGGCGCGATCTCGACGTGACGCTGGCCTTCTGGCGCGATGTGCTCGGCCTCAACGTTCACGCCCGCTACGATCCGCCGGGCATCGCCTTCATCATGGCCGGTGATATCAGGTTGCTGTTCACCGATGGCGTTCCGGCCGGCACCGTCTATCTCGATATAGCCGGGCTCGAAGCCTTCCACGCCGAGGCGAAAGCGTCCGGCGTTCCCTTCACCGCACCGCCGGCGCTCGTCCACAACGACACCGAAGGCACGTTCGGAACGGCGGGGGAAAGCGAGTGGATGGCCTTTCTAAAGGACCCGGCAGGCAATACGATCGGGCTTGTCGAACGTCTTTCGCCCGAACATCCCTGAGGCCGCCCATGAAAATCGTCACCTGGAACATAAACGGCATTCGCGCCCGCATCGGCAACCTCACCCACTGGCTGAGCGAAAGCCAGCCCGACATCGTCTGCCTGCAGGAGATCAAGTCGGTCGACGAGCAGTTCCCGCGCGCCGAGATCGAGGCGCTTGGCTACAACGTGGAAACCCATGGCCAGAAGGGCTTTAACGGCGTCGCCCTGCTGTCGAAGCTTCCGTTCGACGAGGTTATCAGGGGCCTGCCCGGTGATGACACCGACGAGCAGGCGCGCTTCATCGAGGGCGTGTTCTCGACCGACCAGGGCGCGCTGCGCGTCGCCTCGCTCTATCTGCCCAACGGCAATCCCATCGATGACGAGAAGAAGTTTCCCTACAAGCTGGCCTGGATGGAACGGCTGCATCGCTGGGCCGAGCAACGGCTGCTTCTGGAGGAGGCGCTGGTGCTGGCCGGCGACTACAATGTCATCCCCGAGCCGGTCGATGCGCGCTTCCCCGAGAACTGGCTTGGCGATGCGCTGTTCCAGCCGCAGACCCGGCAGGCCTTCCGACGGCTGAAGAATCTCGGCTTCACCGAGGCAGTCCGCGCCGTCACCGATGCGGCCGATGTCTATACCTTCTGGGATTACCAGGCCGGTGCCTGGCAGAAGAACAACGGCATCCGCATCGACCATCTGCTGTTGTCGCCCGAAGCCGCCAACCGCTTTTCCTCGGCCTCGATTGAAAAGCACGTGCGCGCCTGGGAAAAGCCTTCCGACCATGTGCCGGTGGCGATCGATCTGGCGCTGCTGCCGGCTTGATATCAGCCGAAACCCTGATGTCGCCACAATCGCGCCATTCAGTCAGAGATCAGCATGGCGGCTGGGGTTCCATGGCACTACGATTCCTCCTTTGCCCGATCGGCCTGGCATTTGCCATGGCCTCCCCTGCAGCGGCACTTGCCGACCAGCAGTGCCTGGCCAATGGCAAGTCCTACCAGGTCGGCCAGGTCACCTGCCTGACGGTTTCAGACAAGAGCCATATGGCCCGCTGCGACCTGGTGCTCAACAACACCTCATGGACCAAGATCGGCGACAGCTGCCCCGACAGCACGATGAAGCCGCATCTGCACGTCACGCCGATCTCGATGCCGGTACACAGAGCGGCGCCGGCGGAACTCACCGAGAACTGATGGATGTGAGCTAATTTCCCCCTTGAGGGGGAGATGGCCGGCAGGCCAGAGGGGGGCGCGAAGAAAGGCGACCTTTCGGTCAAACAAGCTCACCCTCTCAGTCCAACCCGGGCAAACTTTAGTCAACTGAAATGCCAGCGGGACAGCGCCCCCCTCTGCCCTGCCGGGCATCTCCCCCTCAAGGGGGGAGATTGGCAATTTCACTGGTCGCCGCCGCCCTTGGTCAGGATGTCGTCGGCAAGCGAAATGGCAGTGCGACGGTCGGCTTCGCCGGCGGCGGCAAATGCCTCTTCCTGCATGCCGCGGATCCACGGCTGGTCGCTCGGCGAGGCGCGTTCGAGCGCGGCGGTCATCATGGCCAGCCCGCGCACGATCTTGCCGCTCTGGAACAGAAGATTGCCGAGAGTCGCCTGGGCGCCGGCATGGCCTTTTTCGGCGGCGAGTTGGAACCAGCGGCCGGCCTGCTTGACGCTGGCCTTGACGCCGCCCTCGCCCTTCAGGAACATCTGGCCCATCTCGAACTGGGCGTTCGGGTTGCGGTAATTGGCGGCCGCGCGCATGTAATATTCCTGCGCCGCGACCTCGTTTTCCTCGACGGGGCTGCCGGGGATGCCTGTCCGGAGATAGTCGCCCAGCGCCACCAGCGCGTCGGAGACATAGCTTTCCTCCGGCGATCCCGGCTCGACATCCTGATCGACGATCTCGGAGAAGAATTTGAAGGCCGCATAGTCGTCGCGCGTCACGCCGTCGCCTTCGGCGTACATGCGCGCGAGCTTCCAGGTGGCGCCGATCTGGCCGTTCTCGGCGGCGTATTTATAGGCCTCGACCGCCTGTTCCTTATGGCCGCTCTTGTAGGCGGAGAAGCCGAACTGGAACACGGCCCATGGGCTCGATTGCGGCTTCACGCCGGTCTTGTCGTCGAACACCTTGTCGTCGAAGGCCATGGCCTGGCCCACGGCGCCAAAGATCGCAACAGCGACCAGTGCCGGAAGGACAGACGACCTCAACAACTCAGATATCCGCATAGCAATGTGTTTCTTTGGCACCGCCCGGATGGGTGACCGCGCCGTTGCGGGCAGGCCCTACCGTCTGTGCGTATTTCCAGATCGCGCCCGACTGATAGTCGGTCGTGCGCGCCTTCCAGGCCTTCGCCCGCGTTGCCAGTTCGGCCTCGGACAGGTCGACCGCGATCGTGCCTTTGGTTGCATCGATCGAGATCACATCGCCGTCTTTCAAGAGCCCGATCGGGCCGCCAACGGCAGCTTCGGGCCCGACATGGCCGATGCAGAAACCGCGGGTCGCGCCCGAAAAACGACCGTCGGTGATGAGGGCGACCTTGCCGCCCATGCCCTGGCCGTAGAGCGCCGCCGTCGTCGACAGCATCTCGCGCATGCCCGGGCCGCCGCGCGGACCTTCGTAACGGATGACGAGAACCTCGCCTTCCCGGTAGTTGCGGTGCGTGACCGCCTCGAAACATTCCTCTTCCGAATCGAAACAGCGTGCCGGACCTGAGAATTTCAGCTCCGTCATGCCCGCGACCTTCACGATCGCGCCTTCGGGGGCAAGGTTGCCCTTCAAGCCCACGACACCGCCGGTTTGGGTGATTGGTCGGTTGGCGGGACGGACCACATCCTGGCTATCATTCCAGGCAACATGCTCCATGTTTTCGGCCAAAGTACGGCCAGTCACCGTCAGGCAATCGCCATGCAGATAGCCATGGTCGAGCAGCGTCTTCATCAAGAGCGGAATGCCGCCGGCCTCGAACATGTCCTTGGCGACATATTTGCCGCCGGGCTTCAGGTCGGCGATGTAAGGCGTCTTCTCGAAAATCGCGGCGACGTCGAAGAGGTCGAACTTTATCCCGGCCTCGTGCGCAATGGCCGGCAGATGCAGCGCCGCATTGGTCGAGCCGCCGGTTGCCGAAACCACGGTCGCCGCATTCTCCAGCGCCTTCAGCGTGACGATGTCGCGCGGCCGGATGTTCTTGGCGATCAGCTCCATGATCTTTTCGCCGGAGGCAAAATTGAAGCGGTCGCGCATCTCGTAAGGCGCCGGCGCGCCGCAGGAGTACGGCAGCGCCAGGCCGATCGCCTCGGCGACGGTGGCCATGGTGTTGGCGGTGAACTGGGCCCCGCAGGAGCCGGCGGACGGGCACGCCGCCTGCTCGATCTCGAGCAGTTCGGCATCGCTGACCGTGCCGACCGAATGCTGGCCGACCGCCTCGAACACGTCCTGCACAGTGATCTGGCGGCCGCGATAGGAGCCCGGCAGGATCGAGCCGCCATAGATGAAGATCGACGGCACGTTGAGCCGCACCATAGCCATCATCATGCCGGGCAGCGACTTGTCGCAGCCGGCAAGGCCGACCAGCGCGTCGTAGCAATGGCCGCGGATGGTGAGTTCGACCGAATCGGCGATGACCTCGCGCGACACCAGCGACGACTTCATGCCCTGGTGGCCCATGGCGATGCCGTCGGTGACGGTGATGGTGCAGAATTCGCGCGGCGTGCCGTTTGCGGCCGCCACACCTTTCTTGACCACCTGCGCCTGGCGCATCAGCGAGATGTTGCAAGGCGCCGCCTCGTTCCAGCAGGAGGCAACGCCGACCAGCGGCTGTGCGATCTCGGCCGCCGACAGGCCCATGGCATAGAGATACGAACGGTGCGGCGCACGCGCCGGACCGACGGTCACATGGCGGCTAGGGAGCTTAGCCTTGGAAACGACTTTGGCGTCCATTCTCTTCCTTGCCGCGGGCGGTGCGGCCTGCCCCATCGCCGAGCCTTCTGGCGCGTGTCCCGAGACAAATTCGAGGTGCGCCGGGTTTATGGCGGGAAATGGGCAATTTGGTCGAGCGGGACCGTAGCGCGGGGGTTGGCCGGGAACTGTTGCCAAAACGCCACAATCGCGAGAGGCGACGCCGGTGCGGCGTATCTGCAACGCCAACTCTCGCCGGCAAGGCTCGACGCGGTGCCCGCATAAGAAAAAGGCCGGGGAATGCCCGGCCTTTTTCTTTTCAACTTGAAAGGCTTACCACTTCACCTTCAACGAAGTCGAAATGGCCGACACAAGATCGTTGCCGAAGTCAGCGGTGTAGTCCGTACCATAGGTGACGCCATCGTCGCCTACGACTGGATGGATCGACCCGCTGGTAAGCACGCCCAGCGCCCCACCAAGACGAACCTCGATGTTCTGGGTCGGCGTGTAAGCCACGCCACCGCTAACCGTCCAGGTGTCCGTCTGGGCGCTCAGTCCGGTGGAGGTTCCGCGATCCCAGGTCAGAACGGCGGCGCCGCTCCACTGATCATTGAATTTGTGGCCGATACCGCCGGAGACCGTCCAGCCGTCCCGGTAGAGCAGATCAAGTGAAGTAGCGCGGGTCGGGCCGGTCGTGGTGCAAGCACCCGGGGCGGCGGTCGGGCAGAATGGAATGCTTTGCAATACGCTCCAATTGACCCACTTAATGGATCCAAACGCGAGCCAACCCGGAGCAATACCTGACTGGAGCTTGAGTTCCAGAGACTCAGGCACCTCCGAAGAACCGCTTACGTCGGTTATGCGACCCAAAATTGGATTGCTGGGGTCGAGGAATCCGGGAACCTGTGTCAGATCGAGCGTCCCCGAGAGGTTGTCGAGCTTGACGGCTGAATTGTAGACCAGGCTGGCGCGCAGCGCGATGTCAGGAATTTCATAGGCGGCACCGACGCGCCATCCCCAGCCGTCTCCTTCGAGGTCAAGGCGCCCAACGCCTGTACCCAAAAATGCGGGAAGCGGAGCGACCAGCTGCTCCTTGAAGCCCGAGACGTCCTCATGGAACACGCCGCCGATGAAACGAAACTGACCTTTGCCGAGGTTCACCTTGTACGAGCAGGTTCCGCCAACGGCCTCGCTCTCGACCTTGGTTACGATATTGCCGTTCGCGCCGGCCCAGTTGACGCCGGGATTGCTGTACGCACCGATCGGTTGGCCATAGTCGACAAGACAATCGACCGGGCCTATACCAGCCTTGATACCCACGCTCGGCACCCAATAGCTTTCGGTATCGCGGGCGCTGTTGGAAAGGCCCAGCGCGTTAAGGGGGCCGTCAGCCGGATTCGTGTCCACCACATTCTTGAGGTCGCGTTGCGGCATCACATAGGTGCCGGTAACCTCGCCGGCGACCTGCGCAGGATCGAACAGCAGATCGATGTCATAGCCGCCGCGCTCCAGGCCGCCGGCATGCACGGAACCGATCAGGCCCAGCGAAAAACACCCCGCCCCCAGCAGTGTTTTCAAACGCAAATTGTTCATGGATGTCCTCCCCGAAATACTAGTGCGTCAAGCTAGAACCAATTCGGGTTAACGGCGCAACAATGAATTCACATAGCGTACATGTACACTCTTGCGGACCGCATTTCGAACACAGTGGCGGCTTGGCCGGCAGGTTCGAAAATGACCATTTGGGCGGCAGACTGGGGGACAAATCAGAAAAAACCGCTCAAAACGGCACCAAAACCCTCTATTTTGCCGGCATTCGGCCCCATTGTTACATTATGGCAACAATGGGGGTCGAAACTTTCCGTTTACGTCAATATTAACGCAACGGAACGCCTGTTTTTCGAGCAAAAGAACCTTCGCGAAGCGCTGCAAGCGTCTCGCGAATCCGGCGCTCAGCCGGCGTCGCGCACCCGGGTCAACGCCACCGAAAGCTTCTCCTGCTGATCACGGTATTCTGCGAGTTTTTCGCGCTCGGCCGCGACGATCTCTTCCGGCGCGCTGGCGACGAACCGTTCGTTCGACAGCTTCTTGTGCAGCCGCGCGATTTCCTCGGTCACCTTGGCCAGTTCCTTCTGCAGCCGCGCCGCCTCGGCTGAGAGATCGATCAGGCTGCCGAGCGGCAGGCAGATCGTCGCCTCGTTGAGCACGATCTGGGCCGAGCCCTTGGGTGCGGCGTCCTGCTGCGAGATGTCGCCGACCCGCGCCAGCCGCTTGATGGCGGACGCATGGCGTTCCAGCCTCTGGTGAGTCTCGGCGCTGGCGCCGACCACCACCAGCGGCGCGATCGCCGCCGGGGGCACGTTCATTTCAGAGCGCACGGAGCGAATACCGGAGACCAGATCGACCAGCCAGTTGATGTCGGCGGCTGCATCGGCGTCCTCGAAGTCGGGCGACGGCCAGGCGGCGTGGCACAGCAGCGTTGCGCGCGTCCTGCCCTCACCTGCCGTCTGCGCCCACAGCTCCTCCGTCATGAACGGCATCATGGGGTGAAGCAGCTTGTAAATCTCGTCGAGCACGAAGGCGACGCAGGCGCGGCTTTCGGCTTTGGCCGCCTCGTCAGTGCCCATGAACACCGGCTTGAGCAGTTCGAGATACCAGTCGCAAAACAGGTTCCAGACGAAGCGGTAGGCAGCCCCTGCCGCCTCGTTGAAGCGGTATGAGGTGATGCCCTCGGTGATCGCGTGCGACGCCCGGGTCAATTCGGTCAGGATCCAGCGGTTGACCGGCAACTTGGCGTCGTTCAGCCAAAAATCGTCATTGCGCGCGACCTCGTTCATCTCGGCAAAGCGTGTCGCGTTCCACAGCTTGGTGCCGAAATTGCGGTAGCCGGCGATGCGCGCCGGATCGAGTTTCACGTCGCGCCCCTGCGCCGCCATCACCGTCAGCGTGAAGCGCAGTGCATCGGCGCCAAACTCGTCGATGAGGTCGAGCGGATCGATGACGTTGCCTTTCGACTTCGACATCTTCTGCCCGTTCTTGTCGCGCACCAGCGCATGCACATAAACGGTGTGGAACGGCTCCTCGTGCATGAAATGCAGGCCCATCATCATCATCCGGGCGACCCAGAAGAAGATGATGTCGAAACCGGTCACCAGCACGTCGGTCTGGTAATAGGTCTTCAGCTCCGGCGTATGATCCGGCCAGCCCAGTGTCGAGAACGGCCACAGTGCGGACGAGAACCAGGTGTCGAGCACATCCTCGTCGCGGCTCAGGATTTCGCCCGGCTTGAAGGTCTCGAGCTTGTCCTCGACCCAGGCCTTCCATGGACCTTCCAGCGCCAGATAATATTCGATCGCGGCGCCCAGCGCCTCTTCCTCGGTCTTCTCGACGAAGACCCGGCCGTCCGGCCCGTACCAGGCCGGGATCTGGTGACCCCACCATAGCTGGCGTGAAATACACCAGGGCTGGATGTTCTCCATCCAGTCGAAATAGGTCTTTTCCCAGTTCTTCGGCACGAAGTTGGTACGGCCTTCACGCACCGATGCGATCGCCGGCTTGGCCAGCTCGGCGGCGTTTGCATACCACTGCTCGGTCAGAAACGGCTCGATCGGCACGCCGCCGCGGTCGCCATGCGGCACGGCGTGGCGGTGCGGCTCGATCTTGTCGAGGAAGCCGCCGGTCTCCATCAGCTCGACGATTTTCTTGCGCGCGACGAAACGGTCGAGACCGTCGAGCTCGTCCCAGACGGCCTGACGCTCCGGCGTCACGTCGAGCCCGGCGAGAAAATCCTCATTATCCCTGAGCGTTATTGCCGCCTCGATGGTCAGGATGTTGATCGCCGGCAGCTTGTGGCGCTTGCCGACCTCGAAATCGTTGAAGTCGTGCGCCGGCGTGATCTTGACCGCGCCGGAACCCTTTTCCGGGTCGGAATACTCGTCAGCCACAACCGGGATTTTCCGGCCGACGATCGGCAGCACGACATTTTTCCCGACCAGATGCCGGTAGCGCTCGTCGTCCGGGTGCACGGCGACCGCCGTATCGCCAAGCATCGTCTCGGGCCGTGTCGTCGCCACGGTAATGAAGGTCGCCGAATTTTCCGGATCGAAAGTCTCGCCTTCGATCGGATAGCGGAAGTGCCAGAGATTGCCGTTGATCTCCTGGGGCTCGACCTCCAGGTCGGAGATCGCCGTCAACAGCTTCGGGTCCCAGTTCACAAGGCGCTTGTCCTTGTAGATCAGCCCTTCCTTGTAGAGGCTGACGAATACTTCGAGCACGGCCTTGGACAGGCCTTCATCCATGGTAAAACGTTCGCGCGACCAGTCCGCCGAGGCGCCGAGCCGCTTCAGCTGGTTGAAGATGGCGCCGCCGGACTCGGCCTTCCACTCCCAGACCTTGTCGATGAACTCCTCGCGGGTGAGATCGCGGCGATGGATCTGTTTCTCCATCAGCTGGCGCTCGACCACCATCTGCGTGGCGATGCCGGCATGGTCCATGCCCGGCTGCCACAGCACGTTCTTGCCGCGCATGCGCTCAAAGCGCACGAGTATATCCTGCAGCGTGTTGTTGAGTGCGTGGCCCATATGCAGCGAGCCGGTGACGTTGGGCGGCGGGATGACGATGGTAAAGGCCTCGGCCCCCTCTTCCGCACCTGCGCCGGCGCGAAATGCGTCCGCCTCTTCCCAGATTTTGGCGATCTTGGGTTCGACGGTCTTGGCGTCGTAGGTCTTTTCAAGCATGGGAAAGTGGTCCGCGCGGTCGGGAGTTTTGCTGACCCGGTGTAAATCGGAAGGTTTTGGCCAAGTCAACCGCGAGGGCTGCCTCAGTCCTTCAACGCAGATAGGCGGGGCCCTGGTCATTTCAACGGGAAGGCCATGCCCGCACCTTCATCGTCAGCGATCCCGACGGGAAGCTGATCGTGTTCGCGACATCGGCCGGAAGCTGACCTGCAGCGAAAGCTCCGCCCGAAGGCGGCGCTTTAATCCGGAACGGGCTGTGGTAATGCCTACTGCGCGCCGCGCGCGACGCGCTCGATTTCTTCGCGTACCAGGCGCTCGACCAGCGTCGGAAGGTTGTTGTCCAGCCAGTCCTGCAACATCGGCCGCAGCATCTCCTCGGCCATCTCGTCGAAGGTCTTCTTGCTGCGGCTGGCAAAGGCGTCGGAGAGCTCGCCGAAGGCCGCAGCGACCTGCCGTCCCGTATGTTCCGAAACGATCGCCGGCCGAACCGGAGTTGTATCGGCCGGGCGCGCGTGCTCGCTGCGCGAAGGATGAGGCTCGAAAGCCGGCTCGGCAGCGAGATCGTCTTCGAAAGCCTTGACCTCCGCGATTGCTGCCTGCCGATTTTCAGTCTCTGGCTGCCTGGTCTCCGGCTGCCTGATCTCGGGCTGCCGTACTGTCTCAGCCGGTTTTGTCTGATTGCCAACGGCCGCGATTTCGCGGCGCCAATCGGTGACTATCGAGTCGGTGGTTTCCGCCTTTGCCCGCACTGCAGCTTCTGCCCTGACGGCGGGAGCTGGCTCACTGGCTATCCTGGCGCTTACTTCCGCCAATGTCATCGGAGCATGCGCGGGTGGCGCGGCGGTCGTGGCATTTGCCGCAATGGCCGGCTTCACTGGCGACGGGTCGGAGCGCGGCTCCAGCCGCGCAACCACCGGCTCGGCCAGTTGGGCCTGCACCTCGGCCAGCGTCACCGGCTTCTTGCTTTCGGTCGAGCTGTGCAATTCGCTGCGGAATGCCTCGACATCCGAAACAGGCCCGGCGGCCGGCACAAGGTCCTGGCGCAACTCATCGGCGTCGCCCGGCAGCTTGCGGCCGGTGTCGCTGTCTTCGATGATCCTCCTGATGGAAGCCAGTATTTCTTCCATGGAAGGTTCGCGCTGTGCGCTGCTTGCCGTCGCCATCGTCACATCCGCCGCCCCCGCGCATGATCCCGAAAATCGATCTCGATTTTCGAAGAGGATCAGGCGCAAATCAAAGTTCTACAGCGTCCTTTGCGCATCCATCGGACGCGTGGCGCTGTAGTGACCCGTTCCTGGATTCCTGTCCGGCAAAGCCGGATACGAATCATGGCGACAGCGTAGCCGACGGATCGCCATCCGAGAATCCCCAATCTCGGAAGACGCCGGATTTCAACAATTTAGGCTACAAAAGACAAACGCCGCGCATCCATGGGAAGCGCGGCGTGAAATGCTTCAACCCTGGCGGGATTTGAGCCGCCCAGGTGGGCTCAACGACCGTCCGGCGTACGCAGCCCGATCCATTTGTCCTTGACGGCTCTGTAGTGCTCTTCAGGCTTGTACTTCACCACATTCAACGCCAGGCGATCGGCCGACAGGCGGCCCATGGCCGACAGGATGGCGTAGCTGGCTACAACCACATCGCGCTCGGAGCTGGCGAGGTCGATCTTTGCCGAGATGACGGCGTTCTGGGCATTCAACACGTCGAGCGTGGTGCGCTGTCCGACATTGCGCTCCTCGATGACGCCGTTGAGGGCCAACTGTGCAGCCGCGATCACCTGCCGATTAGCGTCGACGCTTTCCCGCGCTGCGATGTATTGCGTCCATGCCGAGGTCACGGCCTGGCGCACCGAGTCACGGCTGACATCCACCTCGATGCGAGCCTGGCTGAGCGATTCCTTCGACTGACGAACGAGTGCGGAGGTACGGCCGCCCGAATAGATCGGAACGGTCAGCGTCGCGCCGACCGTGGCGGCATTGGAGTCGCCGTCCGAATTCCCCGCGCCAGGTACAGTATTTTGATAGGCATGGGAAAGGCCGGCACTGGCAGTCAACTGCGGCAGCAACGCACCTTCCTGCGTCTTTACATCAAATCCCGCTGCATCGACGGAATGTAGGGCGGCCAGGATGGCCGGATGCTCGTTCGATGCAATGCCGATCGCCGCCTCGAGACTCCTCGGCAACAGCTTCGCCAACGGCGACGCGGCCTTGAGCTTGCCCGGCTCGTCACCGACGATCTGATGATAGGTTGCTGCACTGGCCAGAGCCTGCGCACGGGCAGCACTCAATTGCGCCACCGCGGCCGAACGAGACGCGTCGGCCTGCGCCACATCGGTGCGCGTGCCCTCGCCGACCTCGAAGCGCGAGCGTGCCGCCCGCGCCTGCTCGGTCAGGAACTGCAGATTCTGTTCGGTCAGCACCGCCACCTGGCGGTCGCGAATCACGTCCATATAGGCGCTCGCCGCGTTGAACAGCGTGTTCTCTTCGGTGTTGCGCAGGCCCTCGACCGAGGCCCTCACCTGTGCAGCGGCCGACGCGACCCTGTTCTTGGTCTGGAAGCCGTCGAACAGCGTCTGGTCAATCCGAACGCCGAAGCTGCCGGTGGTCAATGCCAGGCTCGCGTTCCTGCCGTTTAGGTGCCTGGAGGTGTAATCGATGTCAGCCGAACCAGTGATCACCGGGCGATAGCCCGACTTGGCGATCGCCACGCCCTCATCGGTGACGCGCACGCCGGCACGGGCCGAATTCAGCGAGGAATTGTTCTGGTAGGCCTTGGAAAGCGCGCCGAGAATGGTTTCCGCCGAGGCGGCTATCGGCGAAAGCGCTGTCGCGGAAATGAGGACGGTAACAAACAGACTCTTGGCTAAGGACGGCACTTTATATCCCTCATTCGTTTTGCACGGGAACCACGCCACGCCAGCCCATCCCTAGGGATCGGCCAGCGCCGCGTCGATCTATCGTTCCCCCGCTGACAGCTCCCGAAACCCCGGTTAACCAATCAGCAACGATTGTTCAATCGTAAGCCAACATGACAGAGTCTTTGCTGCAAGGCAAAATCACTTAGAACTCGAAGGCATGAATGCGTTCAAATCCGGGTAGTGGCTTAATTGCCGCATTAAATGCCCGTCTTCCGGTTACAACCCCCCCTGCGTTGAAAAAGAGCCGGGCTACGCCCGCATTGCCCTGCCCTTCCACAGCCACCAGCCGGCCGCCTTCGGCAAGCTGGTCAAGCAGCGCCGCAGGCACTTTCTCGACGCTGCCGCCGATGAGAATCACATTGTAGGGCGCCTTGGCGGCATGACCTTGCGGCAGTGGGCCGGTGACCACCGTGACGTTATCGCAGCCCTGCGCCGAAAGCGCCGCTTTGGCTGCTTCCGCCAGTGCTGTATCGCTTTCCAGCGCCACGACGGATTTGGCCAACCTGGACAGCAGCGCCGCGGAATACCCGGTGCCGCAGCCGACATCGAGCACCGAATCGCCAGCGTCGATCTCGGCCAACTGCAAAAGCTTGGCCAATGGCGACGGCTCCATGAGGTAGCGCGCACCGCTGCCATTGGTGCCGTCGGAGATGCGGATATCCTCGTCAATATAGGCGAGAGCCTGTTGGCCGGCCCCGACAAAGGCCTCGCGCGGCACGGCAAGCATGGCATCGAGCAATGCTGCGTCGGTCACATCCGTGGTGCGGACCTGGCCGTCGACCATCTTGACGCGAAGTTCGGAAAAATCAGCGCTCATGTCCCAACCAATCCGTCAAAAAGCCAATGCGCTGAAATGCGCTTGTCGCGCCGACACTGCGGCGCATTCGCCCGGAACTCAAGCCCCCGACATGCGGGAGCTGAAGCGACTGGAGGCCTCGCCCGGAATCGAACCGGGGTGCAAGGATTTGCAGTCCTCTGCGTAACCACTCCGCCACGAGGCCTCATCGCTCCCGGCGAGCGAACTCAATATGGTGGCAGCGAAAGGTCGTCAAGCGTGCGCGCGGCATTCCGGCGTGCTTTCCTCATCAGCCTCCGCAACGTGGTTCCCGAGCGGTTTCAGCGGCTGGCGCCGGCATATTGGCCGCTCGTCAAGCATGGCTGCGCGACCGGCGAAACTCGAACCCGCAGCTTTACGCAGCGGGTGCAAACCGGCTTTCACCGCATATCGCGCGCGGCTGGCACCAGCAGTTGCCGTTCTCAAGGAGATCTTGAGGGGGAAATCTGCGACGGGCTGGAAAAGCGAAGCGGCCGCTCCGGGATCGCGCGCCATCGCTTTCAACTTGGCCGGCGACGCCGTTCCCACCAGACGACGAACCGGCGCCGCAGGCGGCGCACCGCGGCAAATTCGTAGGAAAGCACCAAAAGGCCGAGCGGAATCATCCAAAAGCCGAGAATCGGCAGGAAGCCGAGAAGGCCGAAAAACACCAGAACGATACCGATGGCGATCCTCAGCCCGCGCGAGCGCGGCATGGTGAACTCGCGCCCGAACACCGAGATTTTCCGCGCCGGTGCCTGGTTTTCGTCTGCTGCAGTCATGTCGAAAGTCGATCCGGTTGCCTTCGATAAAGCCATATGCGCTAAAGGCTGCAATCGCCGTTCAGGTTCCGCCGACCAAGGTCCGACGGCGCCCAAGACGGCTCATATGTGGTGTCATCCGGCGATTGCCAGAAACCATTGGGTGAAAATGCGCTAAAAAATGCGAAATGCTTCTTTGCAAAGCCGAAAAGGGTTTGCTATAGGCTGCGCCACTCACATGAGAGCCTCTATTCCCCGGTAGCTCAGTGGTAGAGCAACCGGCTGTTAACCGGTTGGTCGCTGGTTCGAATCCGGCCCGGGGAGCCAATTTCCAAACACTTAGCCCGCTTTCCCTTTCCTGAGCGTTTACTTGAGTTCCGGACAGGGCAACATCTGGGGCAACGATGACCTTCGCCCTTGCAATGGTTACTGCTCGCGTGGCGTTCGTCGGCGCAGACCGTCTATACAGCGGCGTGGACAGCATGAAGTCGTTCGCGGCCACCAAGATGGCCAGGCTGGAAACCGCCGACGGTCACGGCTTCATCACCTATGCTGGCGCCGGCGCCAGATCAGGTAGCAAGCCTTTCGAAGTCAGCGAGTGGATCGAGGGCGTTCTGCGCGGAGCGAACCGCACGCTCGATCAGACCTTGCGGGAAATTGCCGCTGCTGCCGAAGAGCAGGGCTTCGATAAACACGCCCCCGGCCACACGTTCGGGTATGTGGGCTTCATCGACGGGAAGGCCCGAGTTGCGGCTATTACGTCGCTGGACCAGATGCAAATGAGGCTGGAGACGGGTGCCTCGACTATCGATACGAAAGGCCAAACCAAATTTCGGGTGATGGACTTGAAGCTCGGGCCGCGTGTTTATAGCTTTGGCATCGCTCTCGGCTCAGGCGCTCCCCACTTCCTGCCCGTGACGATTATGCAAACAATGACGAGACAGGCCGCTCGTGCCAGAACGAAGGAGCGTGCGGCCGATCGTCTCTGCGCATGGTTCGTGCGAATGAACAGGGAGATCAGCGCGAAGGAGCCGGCGACCGTGGGACCGCAAGCACTTTGCGCATGGGCTTACCGCGAAGGCGGCGGGGCGCATTCAGCTTATGATGCCGATGGCCGTCGAATCAACAATACAAGCATGCTGCCATTGATCTCGAAAGGCTTCCCGATGAACCAAGTGCTCGGGCCACTCTGGGAACATGTTCAACGGCAGATGGCGACGGGGTGGAAGACCGGTGAAGCTCCCCCTGTGCCATCGCAGGAAGAACTGAATGCAATTGCTCGGTCCATTGACGATCGACCGCAGCGGAAATTCTAAAAAGCAGCCCGCCATAGCAAGACAGGGGGCTGGTTGTTTCGGCACGGAATGATCTAGCGCGCCCAGCCCGGCACCGCGGGGCGGCGGGCCATTTATCGCCAATTGGCGAAAGGTCAGTCGCGAAGGATGCGCGTCACCCCCGGTATGATCTTCAGCAGAGGTACGTCGCCGATCTCGCCGCTTCGCCAGCGCCCCCAATCGCGCACGACGTCTTCACATAGGCCTGCGTCACATCAGGGCGGCGCTGCGCAAACTCTCGTAGGATTGCCTTCCCGATCGCATAGCCCGAGCCTGAGAAGAGCGCGAGCCCGCCGAGGCCGCTGATGTCGCAGGCATCCTCAAGGCTCCAGGCTTCCAGCCCGACGCCGCTTTGCCCCGTACGGTTGCCCCAGCCAAGGCTCGGCTCGTAGTCCCCTTCGTCCTGCGAATCGTGTCGTCTTGGACGTCGCCACCGTGCTCGTTCTCCTCCTCGCGCTCGCGTCCTGGGCGTGCAATTCCAATTGGCTGCCATATCCCCATCCGAGGCTTTCCTCGAGATCAGGATCCGGGCTCATGGCTCGAGCAGGTCGATCAGTCGCTCTATCGTGGTTGCTATCCCCAGGCGGTCGTTTTCCGCCACGGTGAGGAAGATTGCCCCGTCTTCACGGCGCATGTCAGGTTGATGGATGGTCATGATGTAGGCTCTCTGGTTTCGGCTTCTCACGGCCGGTTGCCAGTGGACAGCACTGGCGCCGGGAGGGTGAGAACATGGCCAGAGACCATGCGCGAACGGCCTTTCCCTTTCGGGTCTTGTATAGCCGCCGCTCTCCCGGCATAGTGCTGCCGTTCGCTCCGACGGCTAAGTCGGCTCGTTCTACCCGTTGGCAATATCGATCCTTGGAGGGATCGCCCCGCCAATGCTCTGGGTGCAGATGGCCCGGCAGGGCCATCCGCGGGAGTTCTCACGCTCCGCCGGTGATGATGCGCCGACACCTTTAAAAACTCAAGCACGCCCTTGCGGGGGCGAAGCTTGCGCGCGATGCTTCAGCCATGAAAGCGATGCTTTGTTCGTTGGTGATGGGTGCGACGATCTGCACCGCGGGCGCCGAAACTACTAAGCGGGAGGCGTTCGAAGCCTGCCTTGGCGCCGGGATCGACCGGTTCAAAGGCCTCTGCGAGCCGGCCGACCTACTGGCCAGGGCAATCCTCTTCGAGTGCAACCCGCAACTCACCGACCTCCTGATATCGATGCCGCTGGGGCCTAGCAATGATAGAGTCGCTTTGGCAGAGAAGCACCGGCGGGACAAAACCGAAGAGGTCTTAACCCTCTTGCTAGAGCACCGGCTGCAACATCCCTGTCGGTAGCAACAGTCCGCGAAAAGAGGAATTATCCCATGGTAGATGATGTATATCTGCAAGCCTACCGAGACGGCGGCTTGAATGCCGTCAACGATCTTCTCAAGGAGCATTTCCCGACCAACCGCGATCGGGTGATGGTCATGGAGGGTCTTCAGGACACCGGCTATTGGGCGATCACCTGGCATGAGAAGAAACACCCGGACGGCGGAATGTACCGCGATTTCGGACGTGTGAAGGCGTACCTCGGCGACGGGGACGAATAGGATTATCCGGCCGCTTCATGCCCTTTGGCGCCGGCTCCTATCGGCCGATATGCCTTCGCAATTGCCTTAGAGGGGCAGTCCAACGCCAACTCTTCGAGCGCTTGAGCGCCTCCATCTCCATCTTCATAGCGTCCCTTTCAATCGCGAGAGCCTGTACTTCTACCGCAAGCGCCTCGGCTCGGCCGTCATCTGGGGCAGCGGGGGGAGGAGGTGGTGTGGGTGGCGAGTCGGGTGTAGCCAGCTTTTCGAGACGGTCGAGCGCAAGTCGGTTCACGGCGTCGGCTGCGGCTTCCCGAATGAGCGCGGTCCAGCCATCGGGATCGACACACATGATGTCCCAGAAGACCTTTTGTTCCAGGTGTCCTGTCGGAATGGCGACCCGTAGCGGCGCCGGAAACCAGATCGACGTCTCACACGCTTTGATGAAGCCCGTCAGCCTCGCGAATCCGGAGTCTCTGAGGTTTTTCCACTTAGCGGAGAAATGCAGGCACGTAGGAAGGCGAAGGTAGCGCACGGCGGCGAAGCCCTTTGTGAGCACGATCCGACGCCAGATCTCCCAGTCTCCCGCCCCGTTCACATCTTCTGGCCACACCGTCCGCTCTGCAAGAGCGCTGGCGCGATATACGACGCCTGAGGCCGCTATCGTGTTCCCTCTCGCCATGAATTGGCGCCGCTCTTCGGGAAAAAACAGGTTGGTAAGATCAGGACCGCAAATGCCGTCGGTCGAGACCCAGAGGACCTGGCCGTAGACAAGTGCCACCGACGGATCGACGAACTGGCCGCGCATGAGTGCAAGATGATCCGGCATCATCAGGTCATCGTCGGCGGCGAAGGCTATCAATTCCCCGCGTGACGATCGAAGCGCCAGATTTCGATTGGCATAGCCAAAGTGAGGCGCCTTGGGGAAATCAAACCAACGAATGCGCGGGTCGGAAAAGCTTTTCACGACCGCTTCGGTCTCCGGTGCTGCACCGTCGCCAACGACCAGAAGCTCGAACGATTGCTCCGTCTGCGCCAGCACCGACTGGATGGCATAGGCAAGAGAGTCGGGACGATTATGGGTCGGCATCAGAACGCTGAAGAGCGGCGGAGCGTCGTCTACCATCCCTTGAGGCCGCCAAAGTCGACCGGGATCAAATCGGTATCCAGCGGCAGCCGGTATTTGTCGGGATTGGCGTGGTCATATTGCATTGTAGGAAAATTGATTGCTCTAACGTCCCTCGCGCCGATGTTGTGGTCCGCGTGCCAGACGAATCTGGGGATGTTCATCAGGCGTGGCCGGGCTGAAGACAGAACAATCCGAAATACCTGTCCGCAGGTGCTCGACTCGGGCCTTGGGTCATACAGGACGACCTCCATCTCGCCATCGACAACGAAGTATCGATCCTCGTGAAGCTTATGCAGCGCCCAACCCTTCACCGTTCTCGGTCGTATGGTAAACATGTAGCAAAAAACAAGCGGATCGGGATGCCAATTCCAGCGAGGGTCGTAGACCTCGGTGACGCTTCCCCTGTCGTCGAGGTGAGCGGTCATGTCGTGAAACGTCACGCCGTCGGGGACCTTGCCGATCGGCTCGCCGGATCGAACCGTCTCCTGATCCTTCTGGGCCCCTGCCAATGTCTTATCGAGAATGCTCTGCGTCATAGGACTCATCCAATCTAACTAGCTTTGGCAGCGCTCCTCATGCCCTTCTTTTAACTGTCTTTCAACGGCAGCGTGGAAGGCCACGCAATCGAAGAGGACGGCACTGTAGCCAATTTCTCCGATTGGAGAGTGGAGCGGAACTGCCGTTTGACTTTCGGTTCGACGACATCACCCGGCTGCGCCAACCGCTGCCGGCGTCTTGCTATACCGCAAGCGCAAGGCCCTTGCGCTTGCGGTAGCCGTCATAAACACGCTGGGTCACGCCCTTCATGGTCGGGCCGTCGGCAGGATGGTTGGAGTAGCCGCGTTCGTGCACCAGCACGAGGTCAAGGCTTTGCTTCTCGCGAGAAACAGCATGCGAGTTCCTTTCCGCCAACTGGCGGGCTGGACGAAGCGCGCGCGAGCAAATATCAGACGGCCGGGCGGGGTATTACTTTGCGGAGGAAACAACTTTGGACCGTCTCGAACAGTTGCGGAGAAATATCGACAAAACCAGCATGTCGATAATTGAAATCGGGCCGTTCTTCAGCCCGATCGCTCCGAGGGCGGACGGCTGGGATACGACAATAGTGGACTTCCAGGACGGCGATGCTTTGCGCGAGATGGCCCGTGGTCACACGGCCGAAGTCATCCGCAACAAGGTTGACGAGATTGAAAATGTCGACATCGTCTGGACCGGCCAGCCCTTGGACGAAGCCGCCCTGGCCGTCCGGCCGGATGGTTTTGATTGCCTCATCGCCAGCCACGTGATCGAGCATACGCCGGACCTTATTCGCTTCCTGCAGCAATGCTCCCGCCTGTTGAAGCCGGACGGCATCATTTCGCTGGCCGTTCCCGATATGCGAAAATGCTTCGACCTGCTCAAGTCTCCCACCAGCCTGCGCGAAATTCTCACCGCCTACCGGGAAGGCCGCATCAGGCATTCACCGGAAGCGCTGTTTGAGGGGCGATGCTCGGCGGCGACACGCGGCGGAAAGTCGGCGTGGATCAAAGGCGATCACTCGCCGCTCGGCTACGCCCACAGCCTTGAAGCGGCATGGACGGAATATCAGGGCGACCTTAAAGGCGACATGTCCGACAGCAGGCCCTATGTCGACAACCACGCATGGTTCTTCACGCCGGCGATGTTCGAGCTGGCGATTTTCGAGTTGAACGCGCTCAAGCTTGTCAACTTTAAGATCGCCTTCATCGAAGAGAATATCGGTTCGGAGTTCGTGGTGCAGCTGCGCCGCAGCGACACCCATGCGGCGCTTTCCAACGACGCCCTAAACGCCGTCCGCATCAACCTCGCTCTGCGGCATCACGCGGAATTCGATGCCGAAGTCGGGCCGGATTATCGCGAAATCCAGCCGGTGAAGATCGAGCGGGAAATCGTCAAGGTGCCGGCCGCCAGAGACACCATCCCCACGCGGGAACTGGTTAGCCTGCTGGCAACACGCATCCGGCGCAGGGTCGGCCTGGACTAGTTGATCAGGCCGTGCGTCCGCAGAGCGTCTTCTAGCGTCTATTTCGGGTTCATCGGGAACCAGGCGTCGAGGTTTTCCCCGGCTGCCTTGCAAACCGGATGGCACGTTCCGGGTTCTCCCGGATCGCCTTCGAAATCGCGTCGACGCTTCGAATTTTGCCCTACTGGGGTCAGTGTGTCAGCACCGCCGAGCGCCTGGGAAATACACTTCTTTGAAGAAATTTTGTGCGAACAAACCCGCGTGCTGGTTTAGAGCGCAATCAGCACTGGCAAATCAGGATAGCTTGCTTTTCTCTTCATCCCTATAAGCGATGATGCGAGTGACGATCGACTTGCGAGGCGGCGCGGCGCCAAGGAATAGCTTGGCACCGGTCTCAATGAAATTGGCAGTAGGGCTGCCGGCGCTCTCCGATATCTTTATATAAGCAATCGGCACTTTAAACGCCGCGCACCAGAGCCGAGCAAGGCCACGTATGAGCCCATCGATCTCGGGCTGCTCGTTTTTCGTCGGTCGACCCTCAACCATTTTTCCATGCCGTCAGCCATAGCGGTCACGCTCGCAAGCAGGCGGTGAAGCACCCGTTTAGCGATCTCGACGTCACCCTCGGTGAACTCAGCCGGAACGAGGCATGCGTTTAGTTCTTCTTCCGATATGGGGACCGGAGCTGCGTCGTCCCAACTATCAGGCACGCGCACACCCGCCCCAAACTCGGTAGCCGTCGACAACTCGAGCTTTTGGCTATCCGAATACTGCACGGTGGACGACACCGCCTCCTGGAGCCTTTTCCATTCATCGACGGTCCCTTGATGTGTTCCCTTTTTCCGCCGCTCAGCCGACCAATGAAACGTATTTGCAATGTCGTGCAGCTTCGTTCTCAGCCAATCGCCATGAGGCATGGAAAACCCTTGGGATTCAGCATTGAAAGGATCTCTCGTTCGGCTCGCTCCGAGAAATCGTGCTGATAGTTGAAATTGAGGGTCATTGACCGGCCGCCTTTATCTGGATGACATTGTTGGCCGTCTTGCGGCCTGTCAGCGCCACAAGCGCGCCCTCCCAGCGCGTCAGGGCGTCTCGCTTCACCTTGAGGCGGTCAGACTGGTTGTACGTCCTGACTAGCGCCGTAGGCACATGCCCGATGACAGCCTCGGCAACCTCGTCCATCACGTCGAGCTCGGACAGCCGGGTGCGAACCGTCCGGCGGATGTCATGATTGACCCACGCCGGCAGCTTGGCCTCTTGATCGTCTTTCCGAAGCGCTGCGAGCATGGCGGCGTCAATCCGCAGCTTGACCTTATGGCCGATCGTCACCGGTCCCGCGCCGTCGAGCGAGCAAAGCCAGTTGCATTTCTTTAACCGCGGCAACTTGGCGATGATGCCGAGCGCTTCGTCAGTGAGAGGCACAACGTGATCGCGGCCGGACTTGAAGCACGCCGCCGGCACAGTCAGCGTCTTGCGGTCAACGTCGACTTCGGTCCATGACGCCTGGGCGATATCGTTGAGGCGCTGGCCGGTCAGCAGCAGCAGCCGATAGACGGCGCTGTAGACGTCGCCAGCGGCCGTGGCAGTCCAGAGCGCCCCAATCTCAGCATCGGTCAGGACGCGGTCCCTTGATCCCTTCTCGCCGATGGTGGTGCGCACCTTCTTTGCCCGGAAGGGTGAGGCGGTGATCAGGTCGTCATCGACACACCAGCCGAAGAACGTCCCGATCTTCTGGGCGATGTTGAGCGCCTGCCGCTGCGCGCCGCGCGCATAGATCGGTTCGACCACTTCCATGATGTCGGCGTTGGTGAGGGTGGCGACGTCCCTGCCCTTCCACTTCGGCAGGCATTCCCGGTTGAGGTCGCGCTCGTCCTCGTCGGCCTTGCGGATGCCATCGCGGCGCCGGGCTTTGATGAACCGTTCAAGGATGGTTTCGAAAGACCGGTCACGGCTCTCTGTCGCTGCCCTCGCCGCCGCCTGCCGCTCCTCGTCAGCCTGGACCTTCGGGTCAATGCCGCGATCAATGAGCGCTGCCCACTGCCTCGCCTTGGTGCGTGCCGCTTCAAGCGACATGACGTCGTACTCTCCCAGCGCGCGGCGGGCTGAGTTGCAACACCGAAACGGGCGATGTAGACAAAGCTGACTTGTCCGGCCTTAAGCTTTGAACCGTTGGACGGCTCCTTGTCGGTTACGCGGACGCCCATGCTCGGGACTTGGGCATCCATGATCACGTATCGCTTGCCAGGAGCAGCCGGCTTCAAAGCCTTCAGGCGGTTGTCGGTCAGGGTCTCGCGGGGCATTAGGGCTCTCCGGGGCAACGTCGGGGCAACAGGATGCAACTGCTGCCTATGTTGCCCTGTGTGCTCTAATGTGCAACAGGAAAGCTGAAATCGTTATGAAACAAGGGGTTTTTCAGGAGTGGAACAACCGGGATATGGCGCTGGTGGGCTATCCCGAGAGCGGCTGTTAACCGGTTGGTCTCTGGTTCGAATCCGGCCCCGGGGAGCCACCGCCTTTTCTAAGCCGTGGTGCGATATTGTACACTACAGCGCCATTGTCCGCGCACTTCGGTCCGCTGAGCTTCTGCCAGAACGGCTGGTAACAGCTACGAAGCCGATCGAGGCAGTTTGGCGGGCATCGCGCCCCTGCCCTCGCCCGAAGGCAGCCTGATAACGCCCGGTATCATCTATGAAAATACCAAATCGGGAGGACGTTGGTGCAAACCAAGAAGATCATCAATGACGGCAATCGCGCCGTCGACGAGATGCTGGAAGGCATCCTGGCTGCGCATCCCCGCCATCTCAAAGCCGTTGACGGATGCCCGCGCTCGATCATCGCCCGCGATGGACCGCGCCAAGGCAAGGTAGGCCTCGTCATTGGTGGCGGCTCGGGCCACGAGCCGAGTTTTCTCGGCTTCGTCGGCAAGGGACTGGCCGACGCGGCGGCGATCGGCAATGTCTTCGCCTCTCCGCCGCCCGACCCGATCCTCGAATGCGCCAAGGCGGCGAGCGGCGGCGCCGGTGTGCTGTTCATGTACGGCAACTATGCCGGCGACGTCATGAATTTCGACATGGCGGCCGAGATGGCCGCGATGGACGACATCGAGGTGCGTACGGTGCTGAGCACCGACGACGTCGCTTCCGCGCCCGTTGGCGACAGGCACAAGCGGCGCGGTGTCGCAGGGAACTTCTTCATCTTCAAGGCGACAGGCGCCGCCTGCGACCGCATGTTGTCTTTCGATGAATGCGAACGCATTGCCGGGAAAGCCAACGACCACACCTTTACCATGGGCGTCGCATTGGCGCCCTGTTCGTTGCCGCAAACCCGCCGGCCGAATTTCGAGATCGGACCCGACGAGATGGAGATCGGCATGGGCATCCATGGCGAACCCGGCATCGCACGCGGAAAACTCAAAACAGCCGACGAGATCACCGACGAAATGCTGGACAGGATTCTCTCCGAGATGGCGCCGGCACGCGGCGAGAAAGTCGCCGTGCTGGTCAATTCGCTGGGTTCGACACCGCTGATGGAACTCTACATCATGAACCGGCGGGTGAAGCAGAGGCTTGACGATATCGGTGTATCCATTCACGCAAGCTGGGTCGGCAATTACTGCACCTCGCTCGAAATGGCCGGCGCTTCGATCACGCTGCACCACCTCGACGACGAGTTGCAGACGATGCTCGACCACCCTTGCGACTGCGCCATGTTTCGCGCCGGGTAAACTGGGGACGGCAAGGAGCAAGAGATGACGACAATCGACACCACGCGGCTTGCCGCGATGTTCGCGGCAATCGCCGACGCCATGTCGGCCGACCGGGACCGGTTGTGCGCGCTTGACGGGGTGATCGGCGATGCCGACCACGGCATTGCGATGGAGCTTGGATTTGCCGCGGCACGCGATGCCGTCGCGGCATTGGATACCGGCGCCACCGATCCGACCATCTTGCTGAACACCGCGGCGAAGTCGTTCCTGAACGCAGTCGGCGCATCCTCGGGTCCGCTCTATGCCACCGCGTTCATGCGCGGCGCGGCCGCCGTCAAGGGCAAGGCGACGCTCGACGACGCCGACGCGGTCGCTATGTTCCAAGCGATGGCCAGAGGCATTCAGGATCGCGGCAAGGCCGAGCCTGGCGAAAAGACGATGATCGATGCGTGGGCGCCGGCCGCAACGGCTGCGGGCGAGGCACTGGCCGCCGGCAAGGGGCTGGCCGGAAGCCTTGCGGCCGCAGCCGAGGCGGCCAAGGCCGGCGCGGAGGCGACCAAGACGATGATCGCCACCAAGGGCCGGGCCTCCCGCCTCGGTGAACGCTCGCTTGGCCATATGGATCCAGGCGCGGCGTCCGCCGTAACTGTGATCGAGGCGATGCGGATCGCCTTGACCGGCTAGGTCGGGAGCGGATCCTCAGCGCTTCGCGTCGAGCTTGTCGACAGCCTGCACATTGGCGGCAGAAGGTCCGTTCGGATCGAATTCGGAAGCCAGCCAGGCGTCAGCGATCGATTTCGCCAGTTCGGGGCCGATGACGCGCGCACCCATCGTGATGATCTGGGCGTTGTTGGATTTCGCAGCGCGCTCCGCCGAATAGGTGTCGTGGGTCAACGCGGCGCGGATTCCGGGCACCTTGTTGGCCGAGATGCTGACGCCGATGCCGGTGCCGCAAAACAGGATGGCGCGGTCGTAATTGCCGTCGACAATTTCGTGGCCGACCGCCGCGGCAATATCGGCGTAGAATCCGGCCTGGCTGAGATCGACGACCTGCAGTTCTGGCTTGGTGGCGAGATGCTTGGCGATGACATCGAGCAGCGGCTTGCCGGCGCTGTCGGCTCCGAGTGCGATCTTCATGGCAATTAACTCCTTCGTTTTCGTGGTCAGCGCGCGATGGCGGCCGACGCCTTTTTGAGAATGTCGATATAGCCTTCCGCTTGCCATGCCGAGCGGCCGATGAACAGCCCATCGATATGCGGCTGGCCGATCAGTTCGGCCGCGTTGCCGGGATTGACGCTGCCGCCGTAGAGCACAAGCGGGGCGGTCGGCAACCGGGTTGCTGCGACCTGCTTGATCAGCGCCTGCTGCTTGTCGGCATAGTCGGCGCTGGCCGGAATGCCTTTCTCGCCGATCGCCCACACCGGTTCATAGGCAAAGAGTATCTCTGCCGACAACTCATTGTTTGCGAGACCCTGCAGCGCGCCCAAAACCTGCGCGGTCAGAATTGTGTCGGCGCGGCCGCCCTCGCGCTCGGCCAGCGTCTCGCCGACACAAATCAAGGGTACGAAGCCGTGCTTGACTGCCGCTGCGGTTTTCAGTCCCACGGTCTTGTCCGTTTCGCCAAAATGCTCACGACGCTCGCTATGGCCGAGTTCGATCAGGTCGAGCCCGCAATCCCTCAGCATCACCGGCGAAATCTCGCCCGTCCAGGCACCGGCATCGGCCCAATGCATGTTCTGGGCGCCAACCTTGACGCGGGTGTTGGCGAGCGCCGCCTTGACCTGCCGCCCCGCGGTGAAGGGCGGAATGACGAAAGGCTGTATCGCCGGATCGAAGCCCGGCACGAACGCCGCCAATGCCTCGGCGAACTGCAGCGCCTCCGCCAGCGTCTTGTTCATCTTCCAGCTCGTGCCGACCCAATACGGGGCCATTCTTCTCTCCTTCGATCCGAAATTCGGATGATGCGTGTTTCCGGGTCTACGCGCCGGCCTTCGGGCCGACGCTTTCCCTCAAGCGCGAGGCGTGAGACTTTCGCGGCCGCTGTCGATGTAAGGCGCCCAGAAATCCACCGACTCGCGGATCATTGCAATAACCTGATGATCGACCGGCTCCCTCTCCCGGAAGGAAAGTTCGAGGCAAATCTCATTGTCGGTTCCGCCACCCGCCCGCACTGCATCGAGCAGCTTCTGCGGGATGATGCGGCCATCCTTGTTGTATGCGGCCGTGAACGGCCAGTGCCCGCCCTTGTTCATCGACGACTGCTTGATGTGGATGATCGGCGATCGCAACGGGAACGCTTTCGCCCAGGCATAGGGATCGGTGTCGTCAGGATTGGGCGAGGTCACGTCGCCATGGTCGATGTCGACCATCATCTGCATCGGGATCGGCAGCTTGGCCGTATCGATGGCGCCCTGCAATTCGACGCAGCTTTCGATCGTGTGGCCGAACTCCCGCCCCACCGACATCGGTTCCCAGAACAAATAGGTCAGGCCCGCCGCCTTGGCGTGCTCGGCCACTTCGCGCCAGCATTCGAGCGCGATGTCGAGAAGCGCCGCGCGCCGCTGCGGATCGTCAAAATCCTTGTAGGTGAATATGGCGAACTGCGTGCCCATGCCCGACGCGCCAAGCTCGGCGGAAATGTCGGCAAAGGTCTTGAACCAGTCGACATAATAGCGGCGCACATCCGCGTCCGGATGGCCGAAATGGTTGAGCCGGCCATAGGGACCGGTCATGCCGGAGGTGATCCGCACGCCAGTCCGCGCCAGCGCGCTGTTGAACAGGCGAACGAACTTGACGATCGTTGCCGCCGGCCAACCCGGATTGACGAATTCATGCGTCAGCTGCACGTCGCGGATGCCGATGCCATAGGCAATGGCGTCGATCAGATCGTCGGGATCGGCGAAGCGATTGACCAGCGGGTTGGTGTTCAGCGAAAGCGTGAAGGCCATCAGTTCACCGCCGCCATTGTCTTTGTGCACCAGTCTTGGAATGTTTTCCGCTCGGCCGCATTGATATGCAGCCCGTGTTTGGTCCGGCGTTCGAGAACGTCGGCGGCGGTCATCGCCCATTCGGTCTCGAACAGGAAGACAGCTTCGAGCTCATAGAAATCCGGGCCGAAACGACGTCCGAGATCGGCTTCGCCTTTTACGCCTTTCAGCAAGGCGCGCGTGCGCGTGCCGTAGCTGCGGGCATAGTGCTTCACCAGCGACGGGCTAAGCCACGAAAACTCGGCGTGCAGATCGCCCAGGAACTGCTCGAAATCCGCGTTGGGCAGGTCGCCTCCCGGCAGGGGAATTTTGGCTGTCCAGGCCTTCTTCATGGTCGGAAAGAAGGGCTGGATCTTTTCCAGCGCATGTTCGGACAGTTTGCGGAAGGTGGTGATCTTGCCGCCGAACACAGAAAGCAGCGGCGCGCCACCGTTCGGGGCGTCGAGTTCGAAGATGTAGTCGCGCGTCACCGCGCTCGGGTTGTCGGCATTGTCGTCATAGAGCGGACGCACGCCCGAGAAACTGTAAACCACGTCTTTCGCGGTCAGCTGTCGCTTGAAATAGCGATTGACCACCTTGATCAGATAATCGATTTCGCTGGCCTCGGCCGCCACTTCTTCGGGCCGGCCCTCGTAGGGAATGTCCGTCGTGCCGATCAGCGCCAGATCGTTCTCATACGGGTTGACGAAGATCACCCGCTTGTCGTTGTTCTGGATCAGATAGGCCTGCCGCCCCTCCCAGAATTTCGGCACGACGATATGGCTGCCCTTCACCAGGCGAACGTTGCGGGTGGAATTCTGCCCGGCGACGCGGCTGACGATGTCATTCACCCACGGCCCAGCCGCATTGACCAGCCCGCGTGCGCGGACCTTCGTCACCGCACCGGTGCGGCCATCCTGCATGTCGATGGACCACATGCCGCCTTCGCGCCGGGCAGCAATACAGGCGGTGCGGGTGAAGACTTTTGCGCCGCGCTGACTGGCGTCGAGCGCATTGAGCAGCACCAGCCTGGCGTCATCGACCCAGCAGTCGGAATATTCGAAGCCGCGCTTGAATTCGTCCTTGATCGGCTCCCCTTCCGGCGCGGTCCTCAGGTTCAGCGTCCTCGTTCCCGGCAACCGCTTGCGGCCGCCAAGATGGTCGTAGAGAAACAGCCCGAGCCGAACCAGCCATGCCGGCCTGTCTTCGGGGCTGTGCGGCAGCACGAAGCGCATCGGCCAGATGATGTGCGGCGCCGCCTCAAGCAGCACCTCGCGTTCGATCAGCGCTTCGCGCACCAGCCGGAACTCGTAATATTCGAGATAGCGCAGACCGCCATGCACCAGCTTGCCGGAGCGCGAGCTGGTGCCTTGTGCAAGATCGTCCTTCTCGCACAGGATGACCGACAGCCCGCGACCGGCAGCATCACGCGCTATGCCGGCGCCGTTGACGCCGCCGCCGATCACGAAGAGATCGACAATATCTGACGTATCACTCAAGACTTTGCTCCTGTGCGGTGCGCCATGCCCTTCCACACCGGCCGCAGCGCCTGGCGCGCCGCGACGAAGGATGGAAACAGCGCATCGTAGGTTTGGGAAAGCGCCTCGTCATAGGCGTCGCATTCGCCCAGAAGCGGCGTCACCCATTCGGCGCAGCAATCATCCATGGAGCGATAGACGCCGAGCCCGACCGCGGCCATCATCGCCGCACCCGCGGCGCCGGCTTCCTGGCGGCTGCTGGTCCTGACTTGCGCGCGGGTCGCCGCAGCGATGATACGGCGCAGCGACGGGCTGCGCGCGGCGCCGCCAGACAGGCGGATTTCGCCGGGCACGCTGCCCATTGCCTGGTAGCAATCGCGGGCCGCGAAGGCCAATCCTTCGAGAACTGCGCGCGCCAGATCGCCAAAACCGTGCTTGACGGAAAGCCCGATGAAGCCCGCGCGCGCGTCTGGATCGACGAACGGTCCGCGTTCGCCGGCAAGCGAGATGTAGGGCTGATAGACCAGCGACCCCGGTTCCGATCCTTCGACCCAGACATCGAGCGCTTTCAGCAATTCGTCGCGCGAAGGCTTGGCGCCGCTGGCGGTCAGCACGTCGCGCGCCAGGCCGAGCAGCCAGTCGATGTTGAGCGTCGCCGCCATGTTGGATTGCAGTTGCGCATAGGCGCCGGGAACCGGCATGGCGATCGTGTAGCCGGACGCGTTGTCGTTGAGGATGACATCGTCGGCTGTGCGCGCCAGGCGCGTGTGGATGCCGGTCGAGCCGATGACCGTGCAGCCAACATTGCCGCTTGGATCGTAGAGGCCGGCGCCGAGCGCGGTGCTGACCATGTCGACATAGCCCAGCACCACCGGCGTGCCCGCAAGCAGGCCGGTCTCGCCTGCTGCCGACGCAGAAAGCGGATGATGGTCGGTCGTGCCTTCGAGCATGGGGGGCAGCAGGCGGCGGTGCGACGTCAGATCGAGAATGTCGAGCACCTCGTCGGAATAGCTGCGCGCGCGGAAATCGCCGAAGGTGAATGTTCCCTCCGAAGGATCGGTGGCGCGCTCGCCGGTCATCTTGAAATAGAGCCAGTCCTTGCAGTGAAAGGCAGTGGCGGCGCGCTCCAGGATTTCCGGGCTGTTTTTCTTCAGCCAGCTGAGCTGAGCGCCCTGCTGGCAGGCGTTGAGCCCGGTGCCGGTGATCTCGAACCGCGTGCGATCCCGGGGATCGCCGCGCATCTCGTCCACCAGATGTCCGGCGCGCGCATCGAGCCAGAGCCACGCGCGCCCGACCGGCATGCCGTCGCCATCGATCAGCCAGGTGCCGTCGCCCTGCCCGGTGACCGCGACGGCCGCGGTTCGCCGCGCGAGGTCTGGAATTTTCGTCGCCAGATCGAGAACGGTCAGCACCATGTCGCGCCAGGTCTGATTAAGGTCCTGTTCGGCGCCGCCGCCTTCCAGCGTGACGAAGCTGTTGGTCACCGATGCCATGTCGAGCTGCCGCCCCGATAGATCGAAAGCGACCGATTTGATCACGGACGTTCCCGCGTCGATCCCGATCAGCAGGTCTTTCATGCCGCAAGTTCCGGATGGTTATGAAGGCAAGTCACAAGGAGCAGTCTTTGTTGTCTCGAAGCCATGGAAGAGCCAGGGAGTGTCCGCAAAGGACACCCCCTGAGCAGGTTTTTATTCCGACAGCACGAAGGGTGCGGTGTACTTGTCCACATTGTCCTTGGTGATGAGCAGGCAATCGAACAGCTGCTTCTCGCTGGTGGCGCCAGTAGCGCCCGACTTGATGAACGAGTCGGCCTGCTGCACAGCCTTGGCCGAGAAGATGGCCACCGGCTGAAGCACGGTGTACTGCAGTTCGCCGGACTTGATGGCCGCAACCGCATCCGGGGAACCGTCAAAGCCGCCGACCTTGATGCCGGCGAGCTTGCCAGCTTCCTTCAGCGCCGCAACCGCGCCAAGCGCCATTTCATCGTTGCCGCTGATCACGGCGATGATGTCGGGATTGGCCTGCAGCATGCTCTGCATCTTGTCATGGCCCTGGGTACGATCCCAGTTGGCGACCTGCGAAGCGGCCTTTTCGAGATCCGGATACTGGCTGAGCACAGTCGCGTAGCCGTTCGAGCGCGTGGCGGCGTTGTTGTCCGACGGGGCGCCGAGCAGTTCGACATACTTGCCCTTTTCACCGACCGCCTGCACCCACTGCTGGGCACCGAGAGCCGCACCCTGGGCGTTGTTGGAGACGAGCTGTCCCTTGGCAAGACCTTCCTGGTTGATCTCGGCATTGACGAGGAAAACCGGGATGTTGGCGGCAATCGCCTTCTTCACCGCGCCGACCGAACCATCGGCATTGGCCGGGTCGAGGATGATCGCCACCGACTTGTTGGTGATGGCGGTGTCGATCAGATTGCTTTCGGTATTGGTGTCGCCCTTGTGGGCGGCGACGTTGGCTGTATAGCCAAGCTTTTCGGCTTCGGCCTTGGCAACGTTGCCTTCGGTCAGCCAGTAGGGGTTGGCCGGATCGTTGACGATGATCGAGATCAGGCCCGCGGCCGATGCGGCTGCGCTAAACCCGACCACCATCGCGGCGGCAAGCAAACTTCTAAGCACGATTTTCATGTACATTCCTCCAATGATTTTACGCGGTCCTGCTGCCAGTCAGCTGGCAGTCTTCCCTTGGGCAGGATTGGCCGGTTCGGCCTTCCCCCGTTTCTGAGAAGTCGGTTGGCCGCCCGTCGAAGCTGGAAGCTTGCTACGGCGGCGATACTGAACGGCATTGAGGAGCACGGCGAGCACGATGACGGCGCCGGTGAACACTGTCTGCCAGTAGGATGAGATGCCGATGATCACCAGACCGTCGGACAGGAAGCCGATGACGAAGGCTCCGAGCAGGGTGCCGCGAATGTTGCCGCGCCCGCCGGTGAGTGCGGCGCCGCCGATGACGACGGCGGCGATGGCCGTCAGTTCGTAAGTGGTGCCAGCGGTCGGTCCGGCCGAGGTCAACTGCGAGGACAGGATCAGGCCGGCAATGGCGGCACAGATGCCTGAAAGCACATAGACCGAAATCTGCACAGTCTTGACCGGAACGCCGGACAGTTCGGCGGCGCGCTCATTGCCGCCCGAGGCGTAGAGCCAGCGCCCGAACGCGGTGCGGTTCAACACGATGCTGCCGATCAGCGCGATGACCGCCAGCACCACCACGCCGGTCGGCACGCCGAACAGACGGTTGAAGCCAAGCGCGTCGAAACCGGTGTTGCCCAACTCCGGCTTGCCGCCGAGATTGTTGTAGGTCAGGCCGCTGGTCATCAGCAGTGCCAGGCCGCGCGCCATGTACATGACGCCGAGCGTGGCGACAAAGGCCGGAACCTTGAACCGCGCGATCAGCACGCCGTTGATCAGCCCGACAGCGGCGCCCAGCATGCAGGCCAGCAGCGCGACCACCCAGACCGGCGGATAGAGAACGACGCCGAGCCAGGTCAGCGTCACGCCTTGCATCAGAAAACCGGCGACGACGCCGGCAAGCCCGAGCGTCGACCCCACCGACAGGTCGATGCCGCCATTGAGGATGACGAGCAGCATGCCGATGGCGAGAATCCCGAAGATGGCGACATGCGAAGCCATGGTCAGGAAATTCGCCACCGAGAGGTAGTAGGGCGACAGGATCGAGAAGACGACAATGATGACGATCAGGGCAAAGAAGGCCCGGCCTTCGAGCAGCAGCTTGGCCACGTCGAAGCCCTCTCCGCCCGCATTGGGGCTGGACTGTTTGCTGGCCTGGCTGACATCGCTCATGGGTCGGGGCTCCGGAAATTCTGTGGTCAGGCGACCACGGCTTCGCCGGAGGCGGCCATGATCTGCTCTTTGGTGGCGTTGGCGCCGAATTCGGCTGAAATCTTGCCGCGCCGCATGACGACGATGCGGTGGGCGATGCTGAGGCACTCATTGACCTCCGAGGTCGAGAAGACGACCGCCAGGCCTTGCGCGGCACGCTCGCTGAGCAAGCGAAAGACTTCGGCCTTCGCGCCGACGTCGATGCCGCGGCTCGGCTCGTCGAGAAGGATGACCTTGGGATTCGTCGTCAGCATCTTGCCTATGACGACCTTCTGCTGGTTGCCGCCCGACAGCGATCCGATCATGGCGTTGCCGCCCGCGGTCTTGATGGTCACCTTGCGGATCGAATCGTCGATCAGTGCGCGCTCCCTCTGCCGGGAGAGGAAGAGCCCCTTGGCGAATGCCTCGATGCTGGCAAGCGACAGGTTGCGGCCGACGGTCATGGTCTGAACCAGGCCATCGCGCTGGCGATCCTCGGGGACCAGAACCAGACCTCGGGCGATGCGCTGGGCAATGGTCAGTCCCGAAACGTCCTCACCCTCCAGCAGCGCCCGCCCGCCCGCCATGGGCACACGGCCGGCGACGGCCTCCAGCAATTCCGTGCGGCCCGCGCCCATCAGCCCATAGATGCAGACGATCTCGCCCGCTTTGACATCCAGCGACAGATGATCGACGACGTAGCCTGAACCCGAAGCGTCGGTGACGCTGACATCCTCGATCGACAGCGCCACCGCGCCGAACTCGTGGCCGGTCGGCGGCGAGCCGAGATCGAAATTCTCGCCCACCATGTTGCGGACGATCCATTCGAGGTCGATGTCCTTGGCCTCGGCCGTTGCCGTGATCGCCCCGTCACGCAGCACGACGGCGTAGTCGGTGATCTGCAGCGCCTCTTCGAGGTGATGCGAGATGTAGACGATGGAGACACCGCGGCTGGTCAGATCGCGGATCACCTTGAACAGCACCTCCACCTCGGTCGCACTGAGTGCGGAGGTCGGCTCGTCCATGATCAGGATGCGGGAATCGACCGACAGCGCGCGTGCGATCTCGACGATCTGTTGCTGCCCCAGGCGCAGGTCCTCGACCAGGGTCATCGGATCGATGTCTTCTTCGAGGTCGGCCATCAGCGCCCGCGCCTGGCGCGCCTCCTCGGCGAAGTCGAGGCCGGTTCTGGTGCGCAGTTCGCGGCCCATGAAGATGTTGTCGCGAACGCTCAGATTCGGCGCCAGGCTGAGCTCCTGGTGGATGATCGAAATGCCGCGATCGCGCGCGTCCGAAGACGAGGCAAAGCTGACGAGATTGCCGTCGAGCACGATGTCGCCGGATGTCGGCGTCACCACGCCGGACAGGATCTTCATCAGCGTCGATTTGCCGGCGCCATTCTCTCCGAACAGGGTGGTGACCTTGCCGCGATGGATGTCGAAGTTGACGCCCTTGAGCGCGTGGACGCCGCCATACGACATGACGACATTGCGCGCCGAAAGCACGGCATCGCCAGTCGCGGGTTCTGTGCCGGCAGTCATTGTCATTTGACGTCCAGCCTCACCGGTGTGACCAGCCAGCTCTTCGGATTGACCAGCTTGAAGACGCCGACCACCGCTATTGTCTTGCCGGTCAAGGCACTGGTATCGACTTTCGCCAGCACCTCCTTCTTCATCTCGTTGTTCAGCGCCGAGCCGGCGTCCTGATACTCGATCTGGTTGGTGAACTGACCAAAGGTGATCTTGCCGGTGGCGTCGCGAAGCTCGGTTCCGTTGATCGCCGGCCCAGTCTGTACGCGGACGGTCAACGTGTCCGGCAAACGGTCGACGGCGACCTTGTAGATGCCCGATTTTCCCTCGCCGACGACGCCGGTGAACTTGACCGAGATGACCGGTCCGACTCCCGCCGGCACGCCATATTCCTTTTCGGCCGTCGCCCTGTCCTTGGCGATTGCCGTCGCCACCGTCGCGGCGTCGGCGGCACGCGCTTCGACATCGGCTTGCACCTTGGGGAATTCAGATTTGCCGTAGTCGGCGGCCGAAAACACGGCGTTGCGAACATCGCCGGCAGAGCCGATCTTGATCACCTTGGTGTCGAGCGCCATGGCGCCGAGCAGAACCAGAGCCGCGGCGCTGGCAAGGACCCGGCGCAGGTTGGGCGAAGCTTGCCGGGCGGTGGCAGCCTTCGCGCTCATGATGCAACCACCAGCGATTTTCCGTTGTCACGCATTCGAAGTTCCTCCGTTCACGCGGCGCTTCGCGGCCCCGGCTGCATCGTCGAGCTCGACCAGCGCGCGGGCCGTGCATTCGTCGGTGATCAGGCCGCTGAGATAACGGCTTTCGAGTACTGCCTTGATGGCGCGCACCTTCACCTTGCCGCCGGCGACGGCAACGATCCTGCGGCCCTTCAACTGATCGCGCGGAAGCGCCAGTATTCTTTCCGACAGGGCCGTTTCGACCGGACGCCCCTTGTCGTCGAAGAAATGCGCCAGCAATTCACCGACGCCGCCGTCCCGCTTGACCTCATCGATTTCGGAAGGCTCGATCATGCCGGTGGCGACCAGCGACGCCTCCCGCTCGGCCGTGCCTATTCCGACGAACATCAGGTCGGACCGGCTGGCGAGAGCGAACACATCGCTGATGCCGCGTTGGCCAAGCAGCACTTCACGGTCCTCGGCGGTATTGGCGACAAAAGGCACCGGCATGACAAAGGCCTGCGCGCCTGTCCGCTCTGCCAGGCGATGCATGACGTCGTGCGGGTTGGCGGCGAATTTGCGCGTCACGCCGCCAAGCAGCGAGACGAAACGGATGTGAGCAGCAGTTGCGCGCGTCAGATATTCGACGCTGGCGGCAAGCGTGCGGCCATGGCCGACGCCGATCAGCATGTCTTCGCCGCGATCGATTTCGCGCTTCAGGAACTGGGCGCCTGCAATGCCCAGCCCCTTCAGCGGCAGTTCGTCCTGATCGAGATCGGGAACCACCTCGCAATAGTGGAGCCCATAGGCGGCGATCAGGCGCTGTTCCAGGTCGACGCATTCGGCGACGTCGCCGTCGATGAAGACCCTGACCAGACCTTCCTGGTTGGCCTTGGTGATCAGCCTATGCGCCTTGAGGCTGGTCAGGCCAAGCCGCTTGGCCACCTGGGCCTGGGTCAGACCACCGGCATAGTGCAGCCAGGCCGCGCGCGTGGCGAGGCTGGACTCATGGTCGCGGTTTGCGCTTCCGCCGGAATTCAAGCCATCCCCTCCCCAGGTGATAATATTATCTTTGTGTGCAAAAATTTTCATACCTTTGCATCGCTGTCAATCCCTCCGCAGATGGTTGCCTCAGCCGATGTTCGGCAGCCAACGCGGGCCTATTAGAAGCTAAGCATATAATCCGACCATACGGCAGTGTTAATTTAACGTCAATTTGTGTTACCTCATCCAGGTGACGGCATGAACCCGTAGGGCGCCGGCAAAATCCCAATCCGGGTGCAAAATGGGAAGGTTGATGCACACGGCGCAACAAGGGCAAATCGATCGGATTGCCTCAGGAAAAGCTAAGGTGTCGGCGATGGAGCGATCAGTCCAGCCGCATCAGGTTCCTGCCCTCGAGTTCGACAACAGCGGCTTCGACCTCCCGCGCGAGGCGCTCGGTGCTCCACCCCAACGCCCGCCCGGCGATCGCGGCAATCTCCTGCAGGTCGCGGCTCGTCAACGAGCCGCCTATCGCCAACGTGCTGCGGCGCATAACGACATCGGCCAGATGTTCGACGAATTCGTTGCGCACGATGTAGTCGATTTCCGCCTTGCCGTAGCCGTCCGAGTCCGGCAGACGACCCTCATCATCCGACCCATGCCTGGCGATCTCAACGGCTCTGGTCCCGTAGCGCGACAGCAATTGATCAAGGCGCCCTTCCCCGGCGCCTGTTGCCTGCTGTGCCTCGGCCAGCCAGTCCGCGCGGGCCGGGGCGTTGGCCGGGAAATCCCTCCCGCCGCCGATCGGCATGGCTCGCGTCGTCACCTTGCGGCTGCGCTGCAAGCGCTTGAGTACGGTATCAGTGACTTCCTCGGCAAAGCCGCGGAACGTCGTCCATTTGCCGCCGACCAGCGAAATGACTGCAAAGGGCCTGTTGCCGTCCGGCTCGGCAACGGGCGCCGAATGATCGCGGCTGATCAGTCCGGGCGTCGCTGCTTCAGACGTCGGCAGCGGCCGGATGCCGCTATAGGCGTAGACGATCTGGTCGCGCTCGAACGCCATGCCCGGCAGCAGCGTTCGCACGCTGTCGAGCAGATAGTCGACTTCTTCGGGTTCGCAGCGGACCGCGTCCGGATTGTCGGCCTTGATGTCGGTCGAGCCGACCAGCGCCAGGCCGAGATAGTCGTAGACCAGGCAGATGCGCCCGTCATCGGCCTCGAAATAGAGCATGCGCCCGGCGAGGCTTTTGACCAGTTCGTCATGCCTTAACAGGATATGCGAGCCCTTGGTGCCGCCGATCATCTTCGATGGAGCACCAAGCAGCGCGTTGACGTCGTCGATCCACGGACCGGCGGCGTTCACCACCAGCTTCGGCCGCACCGAAAAGGCCGCGCCGTTTTCCGGCTGGAAGGTGAGCGCGCCGTTGGCTGAAGCCGCCAGTGTCGTGTAGTTGGCACCGGCAGACGCCGCGTGAGCCTGCAAGCCGTCGAGGATCAGTTCCAGCACCAGCCTTTCCGGGTGACTTATCTTGGCGTCGTAGTAGGTGCCGGTGGCGACGATCGCCGGATTGAGCGCCGGCATCTCAACAAGCGCCTGCCGCCGCCCGACCATGCGGTGGCGCGGCATGACCTGGTTTCGTGAACCGTAGAAATCGTAGATCATCAAGCCGATCTTGATCAGCATGGCGCCGCGGCTGCGCGGCGCGCTGGTCGAGCCGAACAGCGTTCGCAACGCCGCGAGCATGCCCTTGCTCCACGAGAAGATCGGGATGACGGTCGGCAGCGGGCTGACATAGTGCGGCGCGTTTTGAAGAAGCAGATTGCGTTCGAGCGTCGACTGCGCCACCAGCCCGAACTCGCCGGTCTCGAGATATTTCAAGCCGCCGTGGATGAGCCTCGACGGCGCGGCACTGGTGCCCGAGCCGAAATCCGCCTTTTCGACGATCAGGCAGCTGACACCTTGCGCGCACAGATCGCGAAACAGCCCAGCCCCGTTGATGCCGGCGCCAAGAATGACGACGTCGACTTCGCCGGTCCCGGCCATCGCGGCGAGACGCCCGGCGGGATTGTCCGCCGCTGCTCCATCTGTTGGGTTCATGGCGCCTTCGTCTTGACGATGCGCAGTTTCACCCCGGCTCGCTCGAGGCTCTGCGCCTGCGCATCGCCGAGGCCCTCGGTCACCAGCACGGCGTCGAAACTGGTCAAATCGTCGAAGACATGCAGCGCGATCCGGTCGAACTTTGCGTGGTCGACCAAAAGGACGCGCTTCACGGAGGCGGTCATCATCGCCTGCTTGACCCGCACGACATTCGGATCCTGGATGAAAGCAGTGGTTCCGGTGACGGCCGAAGCCGAACAGATCAGCACATTGGCGCGCAACTGCGCCACGGCGTTCTCGCAGACAATGCCGATATAGGCATTGTAAGTGGGATGATACTGGCCGCCGAGGCAGATGAAATCTATATCGTCCACATTGATCAATTGGCCCGCCGTCGAGACGCTGTTGGAAATGACGGTCAGCGGCTTGACGTCGAGCAGCAGCGTCGCGACCGCGTTTGCCGTCGATGAATCGTCCAGCATCACCACCTGGCCGGCCTCGATATAATCCAGTGCCGCCCGCGCCAGTGCATCCTTCTCGGCTCGATTGACGGTCACCCGGTAGCGGAAAGCGCTCTCGTAGAGGCCGGAAGGCTGGACCGTCACCGCACCGTGCAGCTTGCGCAGCACGCCCTGCTGCGCCAGCCGGTCGATATGCCGGTGGATGGTCATGCGCGACACGCCGAAATGCTCGACCAGATCATCGATGCGCACCTGGCCGAGCTTGATCACATAATCGGCGATCTCTTCGCGTCGTTCGTCGGCCTTGATCATGCGTTTACCCCCGCCAGCCTTTCGATATCAGGCCAATGCGACTTCAGCTGCTCGGCTATGCGGCAGTAGAGCGAAAACCGCTCATTGAACACAGCACTGGAGGCGGGCACGGGTTGATACGTCCGCTCCGTCATCCCGACCTGCCTTGCCCCCTCTTGCGGTGTCTTGAACAAGCCGACCGCGGCACCCGCGCAAAGCGCGGCACCCAAAGCCGCGGTCTCATCCGTCGAGGTGACGGTGACCGGGGCGTTCAGCACGTCGGCAAACATCTGGACGAAAGCAGGATTACGCGAGCCGCCCCCGGTCAGGCGGATCTCGCTGACCGCAAAGCCGTCGCGCAAGGCCTCGACATGGGTGCGGTGATTGAAGGCGATGCCTTCCAGAACCGCCTTCAGCATGTCGCCGCGATTGTGCCAGCCATGCAGGCCGACAAAGCTGCCGCTGGCCAAATCGCCATAGGGAGAGCCGAACAGATAGGGATGAAACAGGATGGTCGAAGGCTTCTTCAACGCCGCGTCGATCTCTCCCGCCAGCAATTCGTGGAGGGAGCCGCCATCCGTCCTGTCTTGCTCCAAGCGACAGAAGGTGTCGAGAAACCAGTCGTAGTTCGCGGTCGAGGCCGGCGAGATCGACATGTTGTTCCAACGGCCCGCATCGATGGCGTTGCGGCAGAACCAACGTCGGTCGACGCGCGGTTGCGAAGAGACGACTTCGTTGATGGAATAGGTGCCGGCGACGATGGCGAGCACGCCCTCCTCATGGCCGCCCATGCCAAGCGCCGAGGCGGCCACGTCGTGCAGGCCGCAGGCGACCGGTGTCCCCTTGCGAAGGCCGGTCCTTTCGGCGGCATCGGCGGTCACTTGACCGGCGATTTCAGCGGAATGCGCCACCGGCGGCAGCGCGTCGAACAGATCCTCCAACCCGAAGATGCGCAGCGCTTCAGGCGCATAGGCTTGCGTGCGAAAATCCGTGAATGAGGTGCTTGCCTCCGTGCGGTCGGTGCCGATCGTGCCGCTCAGGCAAAAGCGCAGCCAGTCCTTGCAGGCCAGCACATGGCCGATGCGGCCATAGCGATCAGGATCGTTCTGCTTGAGCCATGCCAGCAGCGCCGACGGCGCCGAAACATGCGGCGTCTGGCCTGTCGTCGCCAGCGCATCTGTGAAAACGGTACCGGCGGACCACCTGTCGACAATGTCGCCGGCGCGGCTGTCGAGCGACAGGGTGCCTGGTCCCAAAGGCTGACGATCATGATCGAGCAGATAGAGACCATCGCCATGCGCGGTCGCCGCCACCGCCTTGATGTCTTCCGCCGGCCTGCCGGAGAGCGCGATCGCCTCCTTGATGGCGTCGGCGGTTGCTTGCCACAGGCCTGACATGTCGCGCTCCACCCAGCGCGCGTGGGGCATCGATTGCGGCACCCGGCGACGGGCCACGGACAATTGCGTGCCGTCGGCATCGAAGATGACCGCCTTGGTGACCGTGAGGCCGTTGTCGATTCCGAGCAGGCTGGGCATGATCACCGCCTCTTTCAGCAATTGGCGATTGCTACAGGGCGATCCTGCAGTCTGATGCAAGGGCGAAACACATGGCGACAACCCCGATAGAGCAAGGCGGATAAATGGCAAAAGTACCTTGCCCCAACAAAACACCCATATCTTTATGTGAATTTAACGTCAACATGCGCGACAAAAACCGCTACGGCGCCGTTAGAGGGCATGAATGGATCTCGCGGTTGCCAGGCGACGCGTAATCAGCTGCTAAGGCCGTCACGGATGGCGCTGAAATAGCGGTCGGGTCCAACCTGCCCGCCCTTGAGTGCCACCTCCAGCCCATCGATCGCCTTGACGCGCGAGTGAGCGACGCAAAGCGGCGAGCCCGGCGACGCCGGCAACGGCATCCGCACGGTCAGCGCATCGACACCCATCTGGCCGAGCGCGTGGCTCGACGTATCGCCGCCGGCAACGACCACGCGCTGCAACTTCTGCTCGATGGTCAGCGCGCGAAGCAGTTCGCCGAGGCCCCGCCCGAGCTTGTGGCGGGCGCCTTCCTGGCGGTCGATGTCGCCCCCCCTATCGGCCGCGGGTCCAAGGGCCGTGTAGAGAACGACGCTGCGTCCGCCTTCCAGGCTGGCGCGACCGGCTGCTGCTGCGCGTGCGATCGCATCTCCGGAAGCTTCGGAGACCAGTTCGACGGGATCGACCTCGATGCCGTCGAAGCCGTCAGTCAAAGCGTGACGGATCTGTCGTTCGGTCGTCGACGAACAACTGCCCGAGACGACCGCGATCCGGTCGGCGGCACCCGGCGGCGAAAATTCTGGTTCAGCTCTGACTGTCCCGTTCGACACCCATTCGGCCAGCAGCGCATATTCGATCCCCGACGAGCCGACGACGAACGAACCGCCCGGCTTGCGGGCGCGCCATATCTCCTTGCCGGCAAGCGCCTGCGTCTCGAGGCTGTCGACATCGACAAGTACGATGTCGGTGCCCTTTGCGAGCAAGCGGTCGAAGGCTTCCGAGCGCGACGCCGACTGCAACGTCGCGAGATCGACCAGCCCCGACGTGAGCTCCGTCTGCCGCGACAGATGGATCAGCAGGTCGGATTCATCCATCGGCGTCGTCGGGTGGCGGCTCATCACCGGATGGCGGTCGATGCGGAAATACTTTTCACGATAGGCCGCGAATAGATGACCGAAGGCAGTGTAACGCTTGAGTTGCGGCGCCCCGACCAGCAGCGGCACGCTGTCCTGCGCGAAGACCGAGCGGCCGATCTCGATGGCGCGACCGATGCTGCCGATGGTCGGGCTGGAATCGAAGGTCGAGCAGACCTTGTAGTGACAGATCGCGGCATTCAGCGTCTTCAGCCAGGCGAAGGCATCGCTCAGATGCGTGTCCATCCATTGCGGGGTTTCGCTGCGGCTGGTGCCGGCCAGGCCAACGGCTCGGCAATGTGCGAACTGCGCAAGCATGGCCGCGTCCGGCTGGCGCATGAACAGCACGGTCGGCACGCCGCCGAGTTCGAGCGCTTCCATGACGTCGGTCGAACCGGTGAGGTCATCGCCATAATAGCTGAGAAGCAGATCTTGCATCGCTTCAGGCCGCTTTGCCGTCGCCGAACTTTTCGATCGACCGCGCCAGTTCGGGATGGCTCAAGGCGAAATCCGCCAGCGGAATGCCGTCGACCGCCGCCTGCCAGGCTTGCTGCACGGCACGCACCCCGGCGCCCGGTCCATCCGGATGGCTGACGATGCCGCCGCCGCACAGATAGAGCAGATCGACGGTCCGGCCGGTCCGTTCATAGGTCTCGGGCGCTTGCCCGCCCCATTGGCCGGAGCCCGCCACAGGCAAGGCGCAATCCTCAGGGGCAAAAATCGGCGTCGTCACCGCCTTGAAGGACTCGACGAAAGACGCGTCCGGCTCCCAGTATTTCGATTGGATGCCGTTGATCTGGAACTGGTCGACGCCGAGCAGCCGCCAGAACTGTTGCCAGACCTTGAAGTTCATACCGAGGCCGGGATGGCGGGTAAGGATGTCCCAGCCGTTGCGATGAGCGTGAAGCACCAGGCTGGAGCGTTTTCTCAAGAAGGCCAGGCCACCGAAACCGACGGAGTTGATGTTGACCACCGCGCAATTTCCGCCGGCCTTGGCCACCAGATCGTGATTGCGCATCATCTCGTCCGGGTCGGCATGCGAGATGCCGAAGGCATACATCACCTTCTTGCCGGTCCTCTGCTCGTGGTCGAGGATCAGCGGCATGATTGCCTTTACCCGCTCCGCCAGCGGCGAATAGGCTGGGCTCATCAGCTTCTCATCGTCCTTGATGAAATCGACACCGGCGGCGATCAGCTCGCCCACCATCGCGGCGGTCTCGGGGGGCCGCAGCCCCAGCGCCGGCTTGACGATGGTGCCGATGATCGGCCGATCCGTGACACCTGTCAGCCTGCGGCTGCCGGCGACGCCGAATTGCGGACCTGGATGGGCGCCGCGGAATTGCTCCGGCAGCTTCATGTCGACAACGCGAATGCCGGTTAGGCCCTTGATCGAATAGGCGCCGCCGATGGCAATGGTCATCAGAGCCGACAGGTCGTGGCCGATGGCATCGAATGGAAAGGCGATGTCGACATCCGCGCGCTTGAACGGCCCGTTACCGGCCTCGGGAATGGAGGGGCGAAGTGCGTCCGGCAGGTGCCGAATGGCCAGGACACGCGCGGCCACCCGGGCTTTCAGTTCCTCGGTCTCGCCGGGCAGCGCGACGAAGGTTCCAGTCGACTGGTCGCTGGCGATCTTGGCTGCCAGCGTCTCGATGCTGCCTGATGTCTCGATGCGGTAGGTGAGCGTGATCATGGTTCGTTGTCTGAGGCCGCAGGGGGTTCGAAAAGAGTTCCTTGATCGTCGGAATCTGGTATAATGAGTACATAAGCTTTGCAAGCAATATCCTGTCTGGCGGCTATGGGCGATCGGGGCGACAGCCATTCCGGGAACAGCTGCGGCAGTGCTAGATAGACACAGGTCAAGGGAGTGATTCGCGACGATGAACCGTTCGGAGCCGATCGTCCGGCGCAAACTTTCCGACGAAGTGTTTTTGCGGCTGAAGCGCCTGATCACCAGCGGAGAATTGACGCCGGGCGACGACATGCCGTCGGAGCGCGAGTTGATGGAGCGCTTCGAGGTCGGCCGTCCCGCGATCCGCGAGGCGATGCAGGCGCTGAGCAATATGGGCCTCGTCGCGATCTCGCATGGGGAACGCGCCAAGGTGCTGCAGCTGACCGCCAAGTCGATCATCAAGCAGGTCGACGGCGCAGCCAAGATCATCCTGTCGTCGTCGAAGGACACGCTGGAGCACCTGAAAACGGCGCGCATCTTCTTCGAGCGCGGCATGGTCAGGGAAGCCGCCGAAAATGCCACTGCCGAGGACGTTGAGCAGCTGCGGGCCACAATTGCCGAACAGCGTGGCTTTCGCGGCGATTCCGAGGCTTTCATTTCAGCCGACATGAAGTTTCACACCCAGATCGCGGCCATTTCAGGCAACCCGATCTATATCGCCGTCAGCGAGGCGATGCTCAGTTGGCTGAAGGAATATCACACCGAAATGCTGATCTGGACCGGCAAGGAACAGTTCACGCTGACCGAGCATGAAGAGATCATCGGCCGCATCGAGAAGAAGGATGCCGACGGCGCCGAGAAGGCGATGATCAAGCACCTCGAGCGCTCGCGCGCGCTTTATGTGATGAACTCCGGCAACTGATTTCAGCTGATCCGCGTGATCGCGTAAGGGGTCATCACCAGTTGGCCTCGGCCAAACGCTGAGATGTCGACCGTCACGTCGTCCGCCGTCAGGTTCGCCAGCCACGCCACGGTCTTGCCCGAAGCGGAGCGGCCGGCCAGCGCCAGCACCTTGGTCTCGTCGCTCGTTTTCGTCGCCACATACGTAAGGCCGGCCAGTTCGCAAAGCCCCTTGATGGCATCGAAGATCGGCCGAGGCGATCCTTCCGCGACGGGTTCGCCGGATGCTGCGAGCACGCCGAGAGGCCCGGCGAAGCCGGACAGCGTGAGCAGTTCCAGCCCGGCCGGCGCGACACGCGCGGCATAGCCGATCGCCCATGCGGCTGCGAACAGGCCGGCATGGCGAGGGTCGCGATCGGCCATGGCGATGCGCTGGCCCCCGGGATTGCCCTTGGTCGCGCCGCCATAGGGGTTCTGGCGCATGGCGATCGTCGATGGACCGATGCGGTAAGGCTTTTCCCCGAAGATCGCCCGCGCCGACGCGGTGATGAAGGGCAGCGCCTCCAGCGACTGCATGACGCTGAGATCGTCGGCGGCGTGCACGATCGGGCACGTGCAGTGGGTGACGAAATCGAGTTGGCCCGCCGGCACGCGCTTGCGGTTGAGCTCGGTGAAATAGCTGAACATGCCGCCGCCGAGCCGGATATCGGGAAAGGCGCGACGGGCCGCGGCATAGACGTCTTCGAGCGGCGGACAGTCCGGCCACGCTCTGCCCGGCGGTGTCGACTGCCGGTCAACCGAAGGCGAGACGGCAATGGCCGAAAGCTTCAACCCGGCTTGACGCACCATGTCGGCAACGCCTGACAGCTCGGCATCGAGGTCGCCCGCGCAGGCAACGACGCATTCCAGCGTCGTCTGCACCGGATAGGCGGCGGTGAGCCTTGCATAAGACTGCAATGCTTCGACGCCGTGACCGCGCGTCGGATCGTAGTGGAAGACAAGTTGCTGCGGGCCGAGCTCGGTCAATGTCGAAAGATTTGCGAGCGCTGCTTCGACCTCATCCGGGTAGATGATCACGCCGAGATCCGGCAGCCTCTGCCCGGTCTCGCCGAGTGCGACGCTGACCGGTTCGGCGGCAGATGCTGCGGCCGGCATTCCCCCCTCGCCGGTGATGCGCAGGCTGACCGTCTGGCTTACAGTTTGGCCGGCCGGCAGCACATAGGGCCAAGGCAACGCCAGTGGCCGCACATAGGTCTTGTAGGACGCGTCCGACCAGTTACGCTGGTCCTCCATCTCGAAAGTGTCGCCCTCCATCCGGCATTCGGCAGTGATGCCCGGCCGAACCTCATGGGTGATCGCGCGCAAATCCTTGAAAGGCTGCCAGGGATCGATCAACAGCGGCAGGTTCGTCGCCACCACGCTGCCGTCGGTATGCTCGACCGTGACCGGGCTGCCGGCGAGGCCGGCGATCGGATGCAGGATGCAGAAGCCGCAGCGGTTGGTCTCGAAATCGCTTTCGGGCAGAGCAGCTACGTCGAAGACAAGACGACCGTCGGCTGAGCCTTTGATCATGGCGTGGAAGCCGAGCCGGCTATCGCCCGGCCCGGTGCACTTTGCCGTGTAGCTGACCGAGAAAGTGTCGGCTCCCTCTTTGATGACAAGGTCGGTCAGCTCAGGCTCGTAAGTGCCCCAGTCGCGGTCGCGCACGATGTAGGCGATGGCGCGCAGCACTTCGATGCCGCCGTAACGGATGGTGCGCAGATTGCCGTTGACAAAGTCGGCGCTGAGCAAGCCCGCACTCAGCCTAACCGGCTCGGCCTCGACCACGCGTGTGCCGTATATGAGGAAGGCGTCGGCTGTCATGTCAGCAAGCCATCCAGGTGGACAGGTTCGTGGCTCGCGGCGCCCAGATAGGCCGCCTCGACCAGCGCGAATGTCTTGAGATTGTCGGCGCCCGAGGTCGCCGGCTCGGTTCCCTTTGCCAGGCAGTCGACCCAGTGTTGCTGGATGGCGACGACGCTCTCCTGGATGTTGTGCCATGGGCGCGATGCCCAGGCGAGTACGGGCGGCGAAACGTCGGTGATCTTCGTGCCGCTCCTGCCGGTGACGGTGAGCCGATATCCCTGCGCCAAGCGGATCGTGCCGTCGCTGCCGTCGATCTCGATCAGCGTTTCGGGAAACGGTTCGGTGGCGAGCTTCGTCGCGTAGCTACAGTCGACCACTGACGTCGCCCCGCTCTTGTGGTCCATCAGCATCGTCGCGACATCTTCGCCCGCGATGCAAGGGTTGATGCGCGCGGTTCGCGTCGTGATCGTCGACACGTCGCCCAGTAGAAAACGGGCGATGTCGAGACTGTGGATACCGAGGTCCTCGATGATGAAGCGCTTTCCCTTGGCGAGATAGGGCTGGCCGGAAAACACGTCATAGGCAGAGCGGAAGGAGATGCGCCCGAAGAACGGCGTGCCGATCTCGCCGCTGTCGAGCACGGCACGCACCGCCTGGATCGCCGACTGCCAGCGAAAATTCTCATGCACCATCAGCGGTACGCCGGCTTCCACGCAGGCCCTCACCATCGCCTTGGCGTCGGCAAGCGTCGGCGCGAACGGCTTTTGGCAAATCACCGGCACACGGTGCAGCGCCGCCATCTCGACCAGCGGACGATGGCTGGGAACGGTAGTGGCGATATCGACGAAGTCGAGGCATTCGCTTGCAAACATCTCCGCCGCGTCGGTGTAGCGCTTCGCAATGCCGAACTGGTCGCCGATGATGCGCAGCCGCTCCGGGTCGCGGTCGCAAATGGCGACCATCGCGGCGCCTTCAATGTCGCGCCAGGCATGCATCTGGTTGATGGCAAAGAAGCCGCAGCCGATGAGCCCTCCCCGCAACTCCGCCATGCTCAGCCTGCCTTTGCCATCTGCATCAGCGTCACCCGGCTCTGCAGCCGGCGCTGCGCCTGGTCGACGACGACGGCGACGATGATGACAAGGCCCTTGATCACCATCTGCCAGAAGGAACTCACGCCCATCATCACCAACCCGTCCGAAAGAATGCCGATGACGAAGGCGCCGACAATGGTGCCGCCGATCGTGCCGCGCCCACCCGACATCGAGGTGCCGCCGAGCACCGCCGCCGCAATGGCGTTGAGCTCGAAACTTTCGCCTGTTGCCGGGTGCGAGGCCATCAGTTCGGACGAGATGATCAGGCCGACGATCGCCGCGCAGAAGCCGGAGAACATGTAGACGAACATTTTCACCATGTTGACACGAACGCCCGAAATTCGCGACGCCCGTTCATTGCCGCCGACGGCGAAGATGTGGCGGCCGAGCGGGGTGTATTTGGCGAGGTAGGCCGCCGCCAGCGCAACGACGATCAGTATCCAGATCGCCACCGGCAGGCCGAGCAGCCGCCCGGCGCCGAGGAAACCAAACCCGGTGGTGCCAAGCTCTGGCTTGCCGACGAGGTTGGGGAAGGTGCGGCCGTCCGACGACAGCAACGCCAGGCCGCGCGCGACATAGAGCACGCCGAGCGTGGCGATGAACGGCGCGACGTTCAGCCTGGTGATCAGCAGTCCGTTGACGGCGCCGATCAATATGCCGACCGCCAGCGTGATCAGCGCGATCTCGACGACGTTGAAATAGACGGTGTAGCCGAATTGCAGGTCGATGCCGTTGAGCACGAGGTAGCCGGCGACCATGCCGCACAGGCCGACGATCGAGCCGACTGAGAGATCGATGCCGCCGGTGATGATGACGAAGGTCATGCCCATGGCGAGGAAGGCGTTCAGCGCCACATGTTTCGACATCAGGATCAGATTGGCGGTCGACAGGAAATTCGGCGCCGCGATCGAGAAGAAGATCAAGACGGCGATCAGCGCGATGAACGTCCTCGCCTTCATCAGCGTCAGCAGCAGCGAGCCGCTCGAAACGGAGGAGACAGCCGCCTTGGCTGGGATGTCAGTCATGGGTTCTCCGTGTGCGGGGCCGGTCCGTGGCCAAGTGCCGAGGCGGCGACAAGGGCTGCCTCCGTCGCCTCGGCGCGATCGAACATGCCGGTCAGTTTTCCGTTGCTCATCACCGCGATGCGATCGGACAGCGCCATCACCTCATCGAGATCCGAGGTGGCGAACAGAATGCCCAGCCCGTCGCGCGACAGCTTGCGCATGGTGCCGAAGACGTCGGCCTTGGCGCCGACATCGATGCCACGGCTCGGCTCGTCCATCAGCAGCACCTTCGGCCCGGTGAGCAGCGCCTTGCCGATCACCACCTTTTGCTGGTTGCCGCCCGACAGCGACGAGACCTCCTGCGCCGGGTCGGCGACCTTGATCGCCAGTTCCCGCACCATCTGCGTCACCGCCTGCTTCTCTTGGCCGCCACGAATGTGGAACATGCGCACGAACCGCGACAGGCTGGCCAGCGTCAGATTGCTGGCGACGGACAGGATCGACACCAGCCCTTCGCGTTGGCGGTCTTCGGGGATCAGCGCCAGCCCGCGCCGGATGCGCCGCGTCGTGTCGCGCTCCTTGACCTTTTTGCCGGCGATGAAGATCGCGCCGGTCGCCTGGCCATGGCGGCCCATGATGCAGTCGAACAGCTCGCTTCGCCCGGCGCCCATCAGGCCGTATATGCCGAGTATCTCGCCGGCGCGCAGCGACAGCGAGACGTGATCGACCGCCAGCCCGCCGGTAGCCCGCGGCAGGCAGATGTCCTCGGCGCGGAATATCTCTTCGCCGGGAACATGGCCGTCGGCTTTGGCAAAATCCTTGGCGTCGGAGCCGATCATCTGCCGCACGATCCACCGCGTGTCGACGTTTTTCATCTCCTCCTGGCCGGTGATGTGCCCATCGCGCAGCACGGTGATGTAGTCGCCGATGCGGATCAGTTCTTCCAGCCGGTGCGAGATGTAGACGATCGCCACGCCGCGCGCCTTGAGGTCGGCGATCACCTTGAACAGGATCTCGACTTCCGCCGCACTGAGCGCCGAGGTCGGCTCGTCCATGATCAGGATGCGTGCATCGAGCGAAACCGCCTTGGCGATCTCGACCAGCTGCTGCTGGCCGATGCGCAGATCCTCGACCAGCATGTCCGGTCGGATCCCGGCCTGCAGGCGTTCGAGAAATTGGGCCGCACGGCGCTCCTGCTCCTTGCGGTCGATCTTGCGAAACCGGTTGGTGATCTCGCGCGTGGCGAAGATGTTCTCGGCGACGGTCATATTGCCAAACAGGTTCAGCTCTTGGAACACCATGCCGATGCCGCGGTTCACCGCGTCGCCCGATGACGAGAAGGAGACCTCCTCCCCTTCCAGGAGGATCCGGCCGAGCGTCGGCTGTTCGACGCCGGCGATGATCTTCATCAGCGTCGATTTGCCGGCGCCGTTTTCGCCGACCAGCACATTGACGGCGCCCTTGCGCACCTCGAAATTCGCGCGCTTGACCGCGACGGTGCCGGAATAGACCTTGGAGACGTCCTCCAGCTTCAAGACGACATCGTGAGCAACCGCAGCGCTCATGGCTTCGGCCCGATTTCTGCCTCCGCCGGCGTCACCAGCGGCAGGTCCTGGCCGCTCTCGAGCGTATAGGCGCCGAGAACCTTGGCGGTCCGGCCTTCCAGCGCGTCACGCGGCAGTTTGGCAAACAGGGCCTTGACGGCATAGGCGTTGAACGCCTTGCCGAACTGGGCGAAGTCGATCTGGTTGGTAAAATCGTTGAACTGGATGAAATCGAGGCTGTCGCGCAGCGCGGTTCCGCGCATCGCCGGTCCGATCTGTACCCGCGCATCGGCCTTGCCGTCGCCGTCGACATCGATATCCATGGTCGCGGCCCGCGACTGCGTGTTGGCTGCGATGATCTTGCCCTCGACGCGAACCGCGAAGGTCCAGGGCGAATTCGCCTGCTTGTTCGGATTGCCATATTTGGCGCCGGCGGAAGCAGGATCGGTTTTTGCCAGAGCGTGGACCTCGGCAAAAGGCCCGGCCTTCTGCTGGAGGTAAGGCACGACCTTCGCGGCCCAGATCTCCTCGACCATCTTGTCCGGATTGAAGGCGGCAGCGCTGCCGCTATCCCCCGAGGGAGTCGGCAAAATCTTGCAGGCGGTCAGGCTGATGCCGACTGCAACGACAAGCATCGGCCAGATCGGCTTGTTGTTCAGCATGATGGCCTGTTGAGCATGGTGATTGGCACCCACGGAAAATGGCGGCGAGGGACGACCTTGATCGCCCCTCGCTATTCATGTCACGCCGGCTCAGTTGGTAAGCGCAAACGTTTCCAGCTTGGAAGCATTGTCGCCATTGACCAACACGCAGTCCATCAGCTGCTTTTCCTTCTCGGGCGACTTCTTGTTCTTGATGAAGTCGTTGGCCTGCTCGACCGCCATCTGCGCCTGCGCATAGGCCGGCTGCAGCACGGTTGCCTTGATGCCGCCCGCGGTGATCGAATCGCGCACGTCGTTGGATCCGTCGAAACCGACGACGATGACTTCCTTGCGGTTCGCCGCAACCAGCGCCGCATACGCGCCCATGGCCATCGTGTCGTTGCCGGAGATGACGCCCTTGATATCCGGGTTGGCCTGCAGGATCGATTCCATCTTGGAATAGGCTTCCGTCTGGCTCCAGTTGGCCGATTGCTGGGCGACCATCTTCAGGTCCGGATAATCGTCGATGACGTCATGATAGCCCTTCGAGCGAATGCCGGCATTGGTATCGGATTCCTTGCCGACCAGCTCGACGAAATTGCCCTTCTCGCCCATCAGCTTGACGAACTCCTGCGCGCCGAGCTGGGCGCCCTGGTAGTTGTTGGAGACGATCTGAGCCACGGCGACGCCGGTGGCGTTGATCTCGCGATCGATCAGGAACGACGGCACGCCTGCGTCCTTGGCCTTCTGCACGGCAGCGACAGTGGCGTCGGCGCCGGCATTGTCGAGGATGATCGCCTTGGCGCCGCGACCGATCGCGGTGTCGATCAATTCGGACTGCTTGTTGGCATCGTCGTCATGGACGAGCACAAGCGCTTCGTAGCCGAGTTCCTTGGCCTTGGCTTCGGCGCCGACGGCTTCCGCCTTGAAGAACGGATTGTCGTGCGAGGGCGTGATGATGGCAATGAGGTCGGCCGCATAGGCGGGTACCGCCGTGCCAAGCGCCAGCATGCCGGCGAACGCCGCAAGTGTCATTCTGCGTGTGAGTTTCATGATGTCCTCCCGTTTGAAAAATTGCCTTGATAAATCAAGGCCTCTGCATTCGAATTCATCGCGCAACGCGGGCCGCCGATCGGTTCAGGCTGAATGCCGGTGCCGGCTTCCCAAACGATCGCTGCTCCCCCGCCGTCCCTCCACTCGCCCAGGCTTCGTACTTCCCGCGAACCCTTGCCCAAGCCATTAACAGCTAAGCCAACTGGTATGATGAGTCAATCACTAATTGAGGTGACATGTTCCCACTGAGCAAAACATCTGTTCGTCATGGCGGGTGTGTCGAGCCATCGAGGCGCTCCGGCAAGCGCCCGACTCGGCCTGTCTCAGGTAATGCGCCGAATGCTCGCGGCGATCTCTTCCGGCTCGAACACTCGCTTCCAGTCGTCGCGCATCAGCACCGGCTTGCCGAATTCGATCGCCTTGTTGCAGGCATCCGAGAATACGCCCTTGGTCTCGCCGAAAATCACGGCGCCGAGCACGTTCATGTGGCCGAGCAGGAAGTCGAGCGCCGCCTGTTGGTCGACGCCTCGCGCGACGACCTCGTCGACGGCTTCCTTCATGACGACAAGCAGTGACGCGCACACCGTCTCCGATAGACCGGGCTCCAGCAGCGCCATCTGTTCGACGGTGACACGGTGCGAGCGCATGACCGGCGCCCAGATGATTTTTGCGACCGCCTCGCCCTTGGCGTAGTCCGCTTCCGGCCCCTGCATCAGCGCGCTGACCATATGCTGCTTGGCCTTGACGCCGCCAAAATAATCCTTCTTGGCCGCCATGTCGGTCTCGTCGTTGAAGATCGGCGGATGACAGGGATGGGTGACGAAATAGGTCAGGTCCGGCCGGTTGGGCAGATGGCCGGCGAAGGGTGCGGCCGCGTCGAGCACTATCACCATCGTGCCAGGCGCGAGCTTGCTCTCGATATCAGCCGCCACCTTGCCGATATGCGTGTCGGGAACGGCCAGGATGACGACATCCGCCCCGTCGAGCGCCGCATCGGCACTGACCGCGTCGAAGCCCAGTCCGGTCTTCAGCCGCTCGCGGCCGGCCTCGCTGACCTCGACATGGCGTACCGTGTAGGGCGATCCGCGAAAATTGGTCGACAGGCGGTAACCCATTTTGCCGCCGGCACCGAACAGCGCAATCGTCGTCATCTATCCCTACTCCCGCATTAAACGACGGCCGCGCCGATCGTCATGTTATTAACTGGTATAATCACCTTACCACGAATTGAGGAGTTGAACAGGGCTTTGATGAGCGGCTATACGGGCGCCCGTTTGGATTCCGTCCGCACGATTTCCGCAGTGGCGGTCGAGAATTCAACCAAGCCAGAGCGCCGTTGCCTTTCCAGACGTTCGATGCCCGCGTTAGAAGCCTCCAGGTCCATTTTTGCGGGGCTCGGTCGCGAGGTGACGGTGGGGGGCCACCAGCAAGGCGAAGCGCGTCCGCGCGGTCCGGTCGCGTTTTCGGGCCGTGAGTTCTCGCGGCGATTTGGCGAAGGGCTATAGAGAGCGCTTCGCCGGGGTTCCGGCGAGCCAAATCACTTCTAGTCGATCATGCCGACAATTATTTACCGGTAGCTTCCCGGGTCCTTGGCTTTCTCCGCCCTACAGCTGTCCGTGCGTTGCGCCGCCGTGCGGAAAGCGCCTTCATAAAACCTGATGGCTCTCTTGAATTTGGGGGGATTGGGCATCAGGTGTTTATCTTGCACATCGTACAAGATGTATATCGCCGTTATTTTGGATTTTCCGTCTGGAGTCAGCTGCAGCGCCGGGCATCGCGTCGTAACGGCGATGACGTTGGCTGACCATGTTACGACCAATTTCAACTGGGCGTCGGACAGCCCGGCCAGATAGTTGATGTTTTTTTGATAGGCAGGGTCGATGTGTTGTCGATTATCTTTTGCAGACGCAGCGGAAGACAGGACACCTACCACGCCGAGTATAATCAATATGCATTTCAAAAGCTGCCTCCCCCAATGTTATGGCCATCTCGACCACGGCATTGTCCGTCCCCACAAAGCAGGTTGAAACAAGTCAATTCGAAAAGCAATTGGGGTTCGCGACCTTATACGGATCACCGCACCTTCAGAACCCGGTTGCTCGCGGACGCCCTTCTTCAACCAATTGAAACCGGTAGCGGTCGCGCACGAACTCGTTGAAAAATTGCCCTTTCGAGAAGGCGGCCCGGAACGCCGCATAGGTCTCGGGCTCGACCTCTTCATAGTCGTAGCGGGCTCCGCTCGGGACGAACCAGACCGAGAGGATTTTCGTCGACGGGTCGTAGTGGGTATTGCGGATGGCAGTGGACGGCATGTCGAAAATCCCATCGTCCCCAAATCTTCTCCAAATCCTGCTTCGAACATGCGTAATGCCGCAACGATGCGGAGGTTCCGACAGGGAGGCGCACCACAACGCCGAAAATCTTGCCCGGGTGGCGAGGCTTCCTATCTCTCCGTCAGATGGCACAGACGAAATCCAGTACAACAGCGTATGCCAGCCAGGGCGATCTCTTCGGCGCGGCCGACACGCTGCCGGAAGGATTTTCTTACCGGCCTAGCCTGATCACAACGGACGAAGAGGCGGAACTGGTCCGTCACCTCAATGAACTGTCCTTCAAGCCGTTCGATTTCCACGGCCACCTTGCCAACCGGCAGGTCGCCGGCTTCGGCTGGCGCTACGACTACGACCGGCGCCAGGTCGTCGAAGCGCCGCCCATCCCGAAATTCCTGCTGCCGCTTCGCGACAAGGTCGCGGATTTTGCCGGCAGGCAGGCCACGGAATTCGCGCAAGTGCTCATCAACGAGTATCGGCCGGGCGCGGGCATAGGTTGGCATCGCGACAAGCCGCATTTCGATCTCGTCGCCGGCGTCTCGCTGCTGGCGCCCTGCAGCTTTCGGCTGCGCCGAAAAAACGGCTCGAAATGGGATCGCAAGACGATCGAGGTTCAGCCGAGATCTGTCTATCTCATTGACGGCCCGGCGCGCCACGAGTGGGAGCACAGCATTCCGCCGGTCGCCGGGCACCGCTATTCGATCACGCTGCGCACTCTGAAATAGGCCACACTCCAAGCCACGCAGCAGCCGCTCTGGAAGACCGAGCGCAGTTGTGCTTCGATCGCACATGAGCGTGGATCGCAGCAGAGTTTTGGTTACCCGCGTGGCGCTCTTTCTGGCGGCATGCCTGTCCTGCGTTCTGGCTCTGCAGTGGCTCGTCGACCTTGGCATGGTCGGCTTTCCCGACGGATACATAACGCCCTATGCCCAAGCAACGAGCACGCTGTTGCATGTCCTTGTCTGGGCATGCCTGGCTCAAAGTCTCTACTTCGCTTGCCGAGCCTTGTTTGGCAAACGCTTCGAGCCTGCTCCTCTCTTCCTGCAAATCCTGATCGCCGCCGCACTGACTGTCGTGCCGGTATTCATCGTAAAACACTGTCCGCGGTCCCAGGTATGCAGCAACATCTATGAAGCGCTCACGAATACGATGATGGACGACGGCACCGGCGGATGACGTTGTGTCTCCAGTAACTGACGAGAGATAGAAGTTTGGCGTCGCGCCCGCGCGGTGGCGGTAAAACCTGGAGGAACCATGCGAAAGATCCTGGCATCGATGCTGCTGTTCGCGGCGGCGCTATCTGCAAACCCCGCTCGGGCGCTGGACAGTACCAGCCCGCCGGTTGTCGTCACGCCGCTTGCCGATCGCAGCCAGACGGCGTCCGGCCAGCCGATCGTGCTGCCGCAGAAAAATGTCCAAGTGCTGGTTTCAACCTATGACATTGCGGTCGGCGCCACTCTGCCGGTGCACAAGCACCCGTTTGCCCGCTACGCCTATGTCGAGGCCGGGACACTCAAAGTGACGAATGTCGAGACCGGCAACAGCAACACCTACAAGACGGGCGATTTCATCATCGAGATGATCGGCCAATGGCACCAGGCCACCAACATCGGCGACGCCCCGGTCAAGCTGCTGGTCATCGACCAGGCCGAACGAGGCGCCAAGAACACGGTGCTGCAGAAACAATAGATCTCTCGCTACGGACCTAGGCAGGGTTGCCGGGCTGGCCCAAGCAGCGACTGGCTGTTCCGGCTTCCCCGGGAACCGAGCCGATGCTAGGGCTGGCCATCTGCAATCATGAAGGATCGCCCCTTGGCCGGAAATGCTCGCCCCCTGATCGAAATCTGCGTCGAAGGCATCGATGGACTGCTGGCTGCGCAGGCCGCCGGCGCCGACCGGGTCGAGCTCTGCGCCAGCCTGGTCGAAGGCGGCATCACGCCCAGCCTCGGCACGGTGCGCGCCGCACTCGAGAGCGCGACAATTCCCTTCCATGTCATCGTGCGGCCGCGCGGCGGCGATTTCCTCTACAGCGAGGCCGAATACAGCTCGATGCTCGCCGATGTCGCAGCGCTTCGTGACCTCGGCGTCGCCGGCGTCGTCGTCGGTTGCCTCAATGCCGACGGCACCATCGACGAAACCCGCATGGGCGCGCTGGTCGATGCCGCCGGTCCGCTCGCCGTCACCTGCCACCGCGCCTTCGACATGACGCGCGACCCGGCCGAGGCGCTGGAAGCGCTGATCCGCTGCAAGGTCGGCCGCGTGCTGACCAGCGGCCAGAGGGACACCGCGGTGGAAGGCGCCGGCCTGTTGGCGGATCTCGTCCGCCAGGCCGACGGCCGCATCATCATCCTCGGCTGTGGCGCGCTGGACCCCGAAAACATCGCCGGGGTGCTGGCATCAACCGGGCTGACGGAAATGCACTTCGCCGCGCTCAAGGATGTACCGAGCGCCATGGCCTACCGCAACCCGCAAGTCGGCATGGGCGGCGGCGATCTCGACCGCGAATACCGCACCACAGTCACCGATGGGGCGCTGGTTGCCGCGACGATTGCGGCGGCCAGAGCATGATGAGCGAAGCCGTGACTGGGCCGTCGCCGATCAGCCGTGTCTCGCCTCAGGACGAAGCGGCCATCCTCGCACTCAACAATGAGCACGCCGCCGAACTGTCATGGCTCGAGCTGGAACGGCTGTCCTTCCTGCTTGGCGAAGCGTTTTACGTCAGGCGCATCGGCACGCTCGAAGCCTTCATCATGACCTTCGACCAGAATGCGGCCTACGACAGCCCGAATTTCCTCTGGTTCCGCGAGCGCTATCCACGCTTCGTCTATGTCGACCGCGTCGTCGTCGCGGCGCAAGCGCGCGGCCGCGGCCATGCCCGCCGGCTCTACGAGGATCTGTTCGGGGAAGTCGCCCGCGCGGGCCACAGCATCGTCACCTGCGAGGTCAATGTCGAACCGCCCAATCCGGCTTCGGACGCCTTCCATGCCGCGCTTGGCTTCGCCGAGGTCGGCGACGCGGTGATCCATGGCGGCAAGAAGACCGTGCGCTACTACCTCAGGCAGATTGCGGGCTGACGCATCGCTGGCTGATGATCGGCAAGCAGATCGCCACGGCAGCATAAGATTAGGAGTCCGTAGCCCTCACCAATTCCGGTTCAGCCAGGCCCGCGCGGGCTTCTCGACCAGATAGTAGCTGCATAATGCACAGGCGAAGACAGCCGCCAGCATCGGGATCGGCGCACTGCCCTGCTCGGCGACGAATTTGTAGAAGGGCTGTTGCCAGAGATAGAGCGAGTACGACCATAGCCCGATCATCACCATCGGCCTGGATGAAAGCAGGCCGGTAAGATGCCAGTTGCTGGTGTCCAGCGTATTGACGGCAAGCGCCAGCAACGGCACCGCCAGTAGGTAATGGATCGGCGTCGGCACCGGATCGAGGAACAGCAATATAGCCGCCGCCGACACGAGGCTGACATAGGGGCTCGTCAGGAATGCCGGCAGCCGGTCATCGTGCTTGAGCAGGCAGATCGATGCCGACAGCAGGATCGAGGCGATATGCACATCGGTGCGCCAATAGCTGTGCTCGTAATCCATGCCGAGTGCCCAGTACGAAATGGCGCCATTGGCCATCGCCAGCAGCGACAGCGTCACCAGCAGCCGAACGACATTACCCCGCCCGGTCACCACCACGCTGATCAGCGCCAGGATGATGTAGGCATGCTCTTCCACGCATAGCGACCAGATGTGGTCGAGCGCGCCGGCGCGGGTGATGAGAATTCCGGCATAGTTGTAGGTGAATGTCAGCGCCGTCAGCGCCGCCTTCCATTTGAAGCCGATAAAGGTGCCGGAGAGCCCGATCATGGCTGATGTCACGAACACCAAAAGCGCGGGATAGATGCGCGAAAAGCGGCGCTTGAAGAATTTTTTCAGCGGAAAGCGTTCGATGAACAGTATCTCGCCCATCAGCCGGCCTGAGAGCACGAAGAAGAACTCGACGCCGAGCACGCCGAGATTGATCCCGGGAACGGGGAAGAAATGGCCGATCAGCACCAGTGCGATCGAAAGCCCGCGCCAACCATCGAGATAGGCCAGTCTTGCTCTGGCTGCTTTGTCGGCTGTGGCCCGCGGCAGGGCAACAGACGCTGCGGAGATGTCGGCCATGCCGATCCTCTACGACGCAAGATCTTGGCGCAGCTCACACCGCCGCGCGCAGAATCCACCCCGTGTTCCGCCAAGCTATACATATTGCAGTGCAATATCAGATTGTGCAAGTGCGAGAATGGGGCTGGGCAGTCCCTTGGGAAGTATGCGCCTGTTCTTCCACGGGAATTACCTGAAACAACGGATTTGCGCGTGGCAGCGAACCCGCAAGGACTGGGCAGTTACAGCCCGCCACAGACGAACAAAGGGGCCGCGATGGCCCCTTTCCTTGTCAGTAGCTTTATGATGTCAGGCGTTGGCTGCCGCCACCGCGCGCTTGGCCATCACGGCGATCAAATTGGCACGGTATTCGGCCGAAGCGTGGAGGTCGGTCATCAAATTCTTCGCCGGCACTTTCACGCCGTCGAGCGCCGATGCGGCAAAATTCTTCGCCAGTGCTGCTTCGATCTCCTTCGAGCGGAACACACCGTCATCGCCGGCGCCGGTAACGGCAACGCTGACCCCGTCCTTGCCCTTTGCCACGAACACGCCGACGATCGCATAGCGCGAGGCCGGGTTGCGGAATTTTTCGTAAGCAGCCTTGGCCGGCGCGGTAAAACTCACCGCGGTGATGATCTCGCCTTCTTTCAGCGCCGTTTCGAACAGGCCGGTGAAGAATTTCGCGGCTGAAATCTCGCGCTTGTTGGTGACGATGGTGGCGCCCAGCGCCAAGAGCGCCGCCGGATAATCGGCGGCTGGGTCGTTGTTGGCGACCGAGCCGCCGATCGTGCCCTTGTGGCGCACCGCCGGATCGCCAATCAGCGACGCAAGGTGGGCAAGCGCCGGACAGGCTTTCCGCAGCTTCTCGTCATTGGCGACGTCGTAATGGGTTGTGGCGGCGCCGATGGTGACGGTCTTGCCCGACACCTTGACGCCTTGCAGCTCCTTGATCCGCGACAGGTCGATCAGGTCGGACGGTGCGGCGAGCCGCGTCTTCATCGCCGGGATCAGCGTCATGCCGCCTGACAAAAGCCTGGCGTCGCCGCTCTTCACCAGCTTGGCGGCGTCGGCGACCGAGGCGGCGCGGTGGTAGTTGACTGCGTACATGGGATCCTCCCCTGAAGTGGTTAGGCAGTAGTGAGTAGTGAGTAGGGAATAGGGACGCTGTCATCTCCGGTAATGCCCATTCCCTACTCACTACTCCCTACTCACTCATTTCTTCGCCCTAATCGCCGCCCACACCGTCGACGGCGAGGCCGGCATGGCGATGTCCACAATCCCCAAAGCGTCGGTGATGGCGTTGATGACCGCCGGCGGCGAGCCGATGGCGCCGGCCTCGCCACAGCCCTTGATGCCGAGCGGATTGCTCGGACACGGCGTGTTCGAGGTCGACACCTTGAATGACGGCAGGTCGTCCGCGCGCGGCATGGTGTAGTCCATGTAGCTCGCCGTCAGCAGCTGCCCGCTATCGTCATAGTGCGCGCCTTCCAGCAGCGCCTGGCCGATGCCCTGGGCGATGCCGCCATGCACCTGACCCTCGACGATCATCGGGTTGATGATGTTGCCGAAATCGTCCGCCGCGACGAACTGGACGATCTCGGTCGTGCCGGTTTCCGGATCGATCTCGACCTCGCAGATGTAGCAGCCCGCCGGGAAAGTGAAGTTCGCCGGATCGTAGAAGGCTGTTTCCTTCAGTCCCGGCTCCATGCCTGCCGGCAGATTGTGAGCGGTGTAGGCGGCAAGCGCCACCTGGAACCAGGGCAGGCTCTTGTCGGTGCCGGCAACCTTGACCTCGCCATTCTCGATGACGATGTCGCCCTCGTCGGCCTCGAGCAGATGGGCGGCGATTTTCTTGGCCTTGGCCTCGACCTTGTCGAGCGCCTTGGCAATTGCCGACATGCCGACCGCGCCCGAGCGCGAGCCGTAGGTGCCCATGCCCATCTGCACCTTGTCGGTGTCGCCATGGACGATCGACACCGAGTCGAGCGGCACGCCGAAGCGCTGGGTGACCAGTTGCGCGAAGGTCGTCTCATGGCCCTGGCCGTGGCTGTGCGAGCCGGTCAGCACCTCGATCGTGCCGACGGCATTGACCCGCACCTCGGCCGATTCCCACAGACCGACGCCGGCGCCGAGCGAACCGACCGCCGCCGACGGCGCGATGCCGCAGGCCTCGATATAGCAGCTCATGCCGATGCCGCGCAGCCTGCCCTGGCTGGCGGCCGCCGCTTTGCGCTTGGCAAAGCCGGCATAGTCGGACGCCTGTGTCGCCGCATCGAGTGAAGCTCCATAGTCGCCGGCGTCATAGTTCATGATGACCGGCGTCTGATGCGGAAACTCGGTGATGAAATTGGCGCGCCGAAGCTCCGCCGGAGACACGCCGAGTTCGCGTGCGGCGGTCTCCATTGTGCGTTCGAGCAAATAGGTCGCTTCCGGCCGCCCTGCCCCACGATAGGCATCGACGGGTGCCGTGTTGGTGTAGACGGTGCGCACATTGGCGTGGATCGTCGGGATGTTGTACTGGCCCGACAGCAGCGTCGCGTAGAGATAGGTCGGCACGCAAGACGAGAACAGCGACATGTAGGCGCCGAGATTGGCGATGGTGTCGACTTTGAAGCCGGTGATCTTGTTGTTCTTGTCGAACGCCATTTCGACCGTCGAGACATGGTCGCGGCCATGTGCGTCGGTGAGGAAGCTTTCGGTGCGGTCGGCGACCCATTTGACCGGGACGCCGGTTTTCTTGGACGCCCACAGGCAGACGATCTCTTCGGGATAGATGTAGATCTTCGAGCCGAAGCCGCCGCCGACATCGGGCGCAATGACGCGCAGCTTGTTTTCCGGCGCGACATTGTAGAAGGCGCTCATCACTAGCCGCGCGACATGCGGGTTCTGCGACGTCGTCCAGCAGGTAAAATGGTCCTCGGCCTTGTCGTAATGGCCAAGCGCAGCGCGCGGCTCCATGGCGTTGGGAACCAGCCGGTTGTTGACGATCTTCATGCGGGTGACATGGGCCGCCGCCTGGATCGCCGCGTCGGTCGCCTTGGCATCGCCGATCTCCCAGTCGAAGATAAGATTGTCCTCGGCTTCGGCATGGACCTGCGGCGCACCTTTTTGCAGCGCCTTAGTGGCATCGACCACCGCCTTCAATTCCTTGTAGGTGATCTCGACCGCTTCGGCCGCGTCGCGGGCCTGGCCCTTGGTTTCCGCCACCACGATGACGACCGCGTCGCCGACATAGCGCACCTTGTCGACGGCCAGCGGCGACCACGCGCCCATCTTCATCGGCGAGCCGTCCTTGGAATGGATCATCCAGCCGCAGATCAGGTTGCCGATGCCGTCGGCCTTGAGCTCCTTGCCGGTCAAGACGCCGATGACGCCGGGCATCGCCTGCGCTCGTCTGACGTCGATCTTCTTGATCTGAGCATGCGCGTGCGGGCTGCGCACGAAAGCGGCATGCTTCATGCCGGGAACCACCATGTCGTCGACATAGCGGCCGGCGCCGGTGATGAACCGTTTGTCTTCCTTGCGCACGACCCGAGCGCCGATGCCTTCAATGCCCATAGGAATTCCTCCGGAATAGCGAATAGTGAGTAGCGAATAGTGAACAGTGAGTAGGGAATTGTGCTCGGAGCGGTTCGGCTAAACCGACTACTCGCTATTCACTATTCACTACTCGCTTCTTTCTTACGCTGCCTGTTTCGCCCTGCCCTTCGGCACCTTCGCCATCGTCTGCGATGCGGCGAGGATCGCCTTGACGATGTTGTGGTAGCCGGTGCAGCGGCAGATGTTGCCTTCGAGCTCGGCGCGCACCGTCGCCTCGTCAAGGCCTTCGGGATGGCGCGCGATCATGTCGGTCGCCGTCATGATCATGCCCGGCGTGCAGAAGCCGCATTGCAGCCCATGATGTTCCTTGAACGCGGCCTGCATCGGATGCAGGTCGCCGCCATTGGCAAGCCCTTCGATCGTCACCACGGTCGACCCGGAGGCCTGCACGGCCAGCATCGAACAGGACTTCACCGCCTTGCCGTCGACATGCACGACGCAGGCGCCGCATTGAGAGGTGTCACAACCGACATGCGTTCCGGTGAGACCAAGATTTTCGCGCAGGAAATGAACCAGAAGCGTTCGGTCCTCGGCAGCGCCGCTGATCCGTTTTCCGTTCACGACAAACGAAACGTCCGACATGCATCCTCCCTGGGTATCGACCTTGGTAGTCATGCTGCCGATGCGGCTTTGGCGCTCGGCCATGCGCTATTGGTACACTGCAAAAAGCGCAAAAAACACACGGCGCTCATTGTACTTTCGGTCATGGAGAAAACGAAAATCATGGGCCTGTCCGCCCCATTGCCAAAGAGCGAATAGGGGGCAACAATGCCCTCGACGCCAACGCGCCGAGAGACATAAAACGGGCGCGCGCAGGAAGCGTCGGAGGATATCGGGAGGAAGCCTCTGGCCAGTTCACGGACGAGCTATGCATCCGGTCTGTCGGCGCTCACCACCGACGAGCCCGACGCCGATGCATTCGCCCTGGCGGTCGCCGTCGAGGCCGCAGCCATCGATGCCGGCTTTGCCCTGCTGTTCTTTTCCCAGAGCCTGCTTGATGCGAGCGTCCTTTCGCAAGCGCTGAAGACCCACGCGCCGACGCTGGCCTACGCCGCCTGCTCGACCGCCGGCGAGATTACCCCCCAGGGCCTGGAGGAAGGCCATGTGCTGGCGCTGCTCTTTCCCTCCGCGTCGTTTTCGGCGGTCAGCACCATGGTCGACAATCTCTCCTCGTCGGGCATGGACAGGATCACTGATGAAGTCGAGGCCCTGCGGCGCCTACTGCGCGGACGCACCGGCAGTTGCCATGCCAAAAGCACCTTCGCGCTCTGCTTCATCGACGGCCTGTCCTTTGCCGAGGAAGCTGTAACCTCGGCCATCCATTGGGGGCTCGACGACATCCCGCTGATCGGCGGTTCGGCGGGCGACGATTTGAAATTCGAAACCACAAGGCTGATTTCAAACGGCAAGGTTGCGTCCGACAGCGCCATCATTGTGCTGGTCGCCACCGAGATACCGTTCCATGTCTTCAAGACCGACAATTTCATCCCAACCGACGAGAAGCTGGTGGTGACGGCATCCGATCCGGACCACCGCACCGTGCGCGAATTCAACGCCACCAACGCGGCTGAGGAATATGCAGCCTCGGTCGGCATCGTTGCGCAGAACCTGACGCCGATGAGCTTCGCCTCGCACCCGGTGGTGGTGAAAGTGGGCGGCGAATATTACTGCCGCTCGATCCAGAAGATGCATGCCGACGGTTCCCTGTCTTTCTTTTGCGCCATAGACGACGGCGTCGTGCTGTCCATCGCCCAGCCCAAGGACATGGTGGAATCGACGCGCGCCGCACTGCGCGACGTCGAGCAACGGCTCGGCGGCATCGACATGATCCTCGGCTTCGATTGCGTGCTGCGCCGGCTCGATGCGCGCAACCGCCAGGTGTTCCGCGACATTTCGGAGCTCTACCGGGTCAACAATGTCATCGGCTTCGGCACCTATGGCGAACAGTACCGTTCGATGCATCTGAACCAAACCTTCACCGGCATCGCCTTCGGCGAACGCCAGGCGGCGGAATAGCCCATGCCGCTCAGGGATATCGACGACGTCGACAGGCTGAAGAAGATCAACGCCGCTCTGGTCAGCCGCGTCGAGCGCTCGATGGACCAGCAGGGCAACGCCTTCTCGCTGTTCCAGACCGCAATTTCACTGGAAAACCGCGTGCGCATGCGCACCGAGGAACTGCACTCGACCTTGCGCCGGCTGGAACAGTCGAACATCGACCTCAGCGCCGCCAAGGAAAACGCCGAGCTGGCAAACCTGTCCAAGACCAGGTTCCTGGCCGCCGCCAGCCATGACGTGCTGCAGCCGCTGAACGCCGCCCACCTCTCCGTCTCGGCGCTGGCCGAAGTGCAGACCAGCGACGAGGGCAAGAAACTTGTCCGCCAGGTCGAGCGCTCGCTGGAGACCATGGAAGACCTGTTGCGCACGCTGCTCGACATTTCCAAGCTCGATGCCGGCGTGGTCCAGCCCGACATCGGCGATGTCAATCTGGAGACGCTGTTTTCCTCGCTTCGGTCGGATTTCCTGCCGGTGGCCGAGATGAAGGGGCTGGCGCTGAAGTTCCGCCCGGTCAGCGCCGTGGTGCGTTCGGACCGCACGCTCTTGCGCCGCATCCTGCAGAACATCCTGTCCAATGCGCTGCGCTATACCCCTTCGGGCGGCGTGCTTGTCGGCACAAGGCATCGCGGCGATACCATCCGCATCGATGTCGCCGACACCGGCTGCGGCATTCCCGACGACCAGCGCGAGGCGGTGTTCGAGGAGTTCCATCGCGGCTCCGCCATTCCAGCCGACACCGGGATCTCCGGCGGCGGGCTGGGCCTGGGCCTTGCCATCGTGCGGCGCATGGCCGCCGCGCTCGGTCATCCCGTGACGTTCTCCTCGAGGGTTGGGCGCGGCACCATCTTCCACATCGACGTGCCGGTCGGCATCGGCGCCAGCGCCGACGCCATCGCCAGCCTTGCCGAAATGGAGCGGCCGCGCGGCTACGGCCTGTTCGGCACCAAGGTGCTGCTGGTCGAAAACGACGCCGACGTGCTGCAGGCGATGACTTTCCTGCTCGAGCGCTGGCAGTGCCTGGTGCGCGCCGCGACCTCGACCGAGGCTGCGGTCAGCCTGCTTGGCGACACCGACTGGGTGCCCGACATCGTCATTGCCGACCAGCATCTCGACGACGGCGACCTCGGCACCGCCACCATCGCCGAAGTCCGCGATTATCTCGGCCGCGCCGTGCCGGCGCTGATCGTCACCGCCGACGGATCGGAGGCCGTCGCCAAGGCAGCCCGCGCCGCAGGCATAGAGCTGATGCGGAAGCCGCTAAAGCCGGCGCAACTAAGGGCGCTGCTGGCGCATCTGCTGGCTTGAGCCCCATACCCTCCCCTCGATGGGGAGGGTCGGCGCGCAGCGCCGGGGCGGGGTGCAGCGCCAAGCTCCCCCACCCCGCTCCGCTTCGCGGATCGACCCTCCCCACAAGGGGGAGGGTAAAGATCAAAACCCGGCCTGATCGCGAAACAGCTCCGCATTGTCCAGCTTCGACACCTCGATCACCGCTTGCGTGCGGCTGTAGACGTTGAGCTTGCGCAGGATCTCCGAGACATGCGCCTTGACCGTGGTCTCGCCGACCTGCAGCTCGTAGGCGATCTGCTTGTTGAGCAGGCCCTGGCGCAGCATCTGCAGCACGCGCAGCTGCTGCGGCGTCAGTTTGGCCAGCCGCTGCACCATGTCGGCGCGGTCGGCGCTGTCGGCGTCGGGCGGCTGTCCCTCATAGGTCTCCGGCACATAGATCGCGCCCTCCATCACCGAGCGGATTGCGGCCGCAAGATCGCTCTTGCGCGCCGATTTCGGGATGAAGCCGGCAGCGCCATAGGACAACGCCTCGGAGATGATCTTCGGCTCCTCATAGCCCGAGACGACGACCACCGGCAGCCGCGGATGGCGGGTCCTCAGCTGCAGCAACCCGTCAAAGCCATGCACATCGGGCATGTTGAGATCGAGCAGCGCCAGATCGAACGGTTTTATCCCACCCAGGAGATCGAGCGCTTCGGCAATCGAGCGCGCCTCCACCGTGTCGACTTCCGGGTACGCCATCTGCACGGCGCTGTGCAGCGCCTCGCGAAACAGCGGATGGTCGTCGATGATCAGAAACCGGGCGCGATCGTTGATTGCGGTCATGGTGTTTGTTTCAGTTCTCCGTGGGCACGATACTCCCGCTGGTATGGCCAGCTTATTGGCAAATAGTCTATCGCCATCTTAACCCCCGGAGGCGAAGCCGACTTTATCCGACAATCAAGGCGCAGCTCGTGCTTTTGCGGACGCTGATGCCTTGCCCGGGGGTTCAAATCGGTCAAATGTGCCGTCAAGATCCCAAGCAGAGACCCGCGCATGACAGACTTCGTCCTTCCCCTGCCCGCAACACCATCGGTCGCCGTCGCCGGCTCGGCCGAGCGTTTTGCGGTGCGCCGCATCTTCTGCGTCGGCCGCAACTACGCCGCCCACGCCCGCGAACTCGGCAATGACGAGCGCGACCCGCCGTTCTTTTTCACCAAGCCGGCCGATGCGGTGGTCGATTCCGGCACCACGATCCCCTACCCGCCCTTGACCAAGAACCTGCACCACGAGATCGAGCTGGTCGCGGCGATCGGCAAGGCCGGCTTCCGCATTCCTCGCGCGCAGGCGCTCGACCATGTCTGGGGCTACGGCGTCGGTATCGACCTCACCCGCCGCGACCTGCAGGACGAGGCCAAGAAAGCAGCCCGGCCCTGGGACTGGTCGAAGGCCTTCGACCGCTCGGCGCCCTGCGGCCCGTTGGTATCAGCCGCCAAATCCGGCCACCCGCAAAAGGGCCGCATCTGGCTCGCCGTCGACGGCACGGTGAAGCAGGAGGGCGACCTCGCCGAATTGATCTGGCCGATCGCCGATATCGTTTCGATCTGCAGCAGTGCGGTTGTACTACAACCGGGCGACCTGATCTTCACCGGCACGCCGGCCGGCGTCGGCGCGGTGGCGCCGGGACAGACGATGACCGGCGGTGTCGACGGCATCGGCACCATCGAGATCACTGTCGGCCAAGATTCGATCGGCCAAAATTCCACCGGCAAGCCGTGATCCGATGAGCGACCTCGTCCTCCACAACTACTACCGCTCCTCCACTTCCTACCGCGTCCGCATTGCGCTCGAGATGAAGGGGCTGGGCTACGATTACGTGCCGCATCATCTGCGTCATGGCGACCATCTGGAGCCGGCTTACCTGGCGGTCAATCCGCAGGGGCTGGTGCCGGCGCTGATCCTGGGCGACGGCACGCTTTTGACGCAGTCGCTGGCGATCATCGAATATCTCGACGAGACCCACCCCGAACCGCCGCTGCTGCCGAAGGACGCGCTCGGCCGGGCGCGCGTGCGAATGCTGGCGCAGATGATCGCCTGCGACATCCACCCGGTGAACAATCTGCGCGTGCTGACCTCGCTGCGCACTTTGTTCGGCGCCGGCGACCAGGATGTCATCCACTGGTTTCGCCACTGGGTGAACGAAGGGTTCCAGCCGCTTGAAAAGATTCTGGCTTCATCGGATGAGACCGGCACATTTTGCCATGGCGACGCACCGGGCCTCGCCGACATCTGCCTGGTCGCCCAGATCGCCAGCAACGCCCGCTTCGGAGTCGACCTGACACCCTACCCCGAGATCTCGCGCATCCACGCCGCCTGCATGGCGCTGCCGGCCTTTCAGAAGGCAGCGCCGGAGAATCAGATAGATGCCGAATAGGCTCACAATGCCGGAGCAGAGCACGGAGAGTTGCCGATGAAAGCCGTCGTCTTCGAAAAATTCGGCGAAGCGCCGAGAATCCAGACCGTGCCGGATCCTAAACCGGCCGCCGACGGCGTCGTCATCAAGGTCGAGGCGACCGGGCTCTGCCGCAGCGACTGGCATGGCTGGATGGGCCATGACGATGGCATCACACTGCCGCATGTGCCGGGCCATGAACTGGCCGGCATCGTCGTCGCCGTCGGCAAGCAGGTGACCCGCTGGAAGGCCGGCGAACGCGTCACCGTGCCGTTTTGCGTCGGCTGCGGCCGCTGTTTCGAATGCAATTCGGGCAATCATCAGGTCTGCGAGCACCAGACGCAGCCGGGTTTCACCGCCTGGGGATCGTTTGCCGAATATGTCGCCATCGAGCATGCCGACACCAATCTCGTACGCCTGCCCGAGGAGATGGAGTTCGCCACCGCCGCCAGCCTCGGCTGCCGCTTCGTCACCTCGTTTCGCGCCATTGTCGACCAGGGCCGGGTGACGCCGGGGGAATGGGTGGCGGTGCATGGCTGCGGCGGCGTCGGCCTGTCGGCGATCATGATCGCCAGTTCCATGGGCGCCAATGTCATCGCCATCGACCTCACCGACGAGAAACTGGACTTCGCCAAAAAGATAGGCGCCGTGGCGACCATCAACGCCGCGACCACGCCGAACGTGGTCAAGGCGGTCAAGCAAATCACCAATGGCGGCGCGCATATGTCGATGGACGCGCTCGGCCACCCCACGACATCCTTCAACTCGATTGCCAATCTGCGCCGGCGCGGCCGCCACGTGCAGGTCGGCCTGATGCTGGGCGAACATGCCCGCCCGCAAGTGCCGATGGACAAGGTGATCGCCTTCGAGCTCGAAATCCTCGGCAGCCACGGCATGCAGGCCTACCGCTACCCCGCCATGATGGAGATGATCCGCACCGGCAAGCTCAAGCCCGAACTGCTGGTCGGCAAGAAGATCAGCCTTGATGAGGCGCCTGCGGCGCTGATGGCGATGGGCGGGTTCGAGGGGATTGGCATTGGGGTGGTGACGAAGTTCTAGGGCGGAGTCGCCCTCCACCACCAAACTCCTAGCGCGCAAATTTCTTCGCCCCGAACACGCAGGCCACCACGCCGAGCGTGACGACAATCATCAGCGGGCTGACCTGTTCGTGCAGCAGCGTCGCTGCCAGCGCCAGGCCGAAAAAGGGCTGCAGCAGCTGCAACTGCCCGACGGCAGCGATGCCGCCTTGGGCGAGGCCGCGGTACCAGAACACGAAGCCGATCAGCATGCTGAACAGCGAGACATAGGCGAGACCCGCCCAGGCGCCGGAGCCGACGCCGGCGAAGGACGACGGCAGCGTCGCAAAGGTCAGCACCAGCATGATCGGCAGCGAGATCGCCAGCGCCCAGCAGATCACCTGCCAGCCGCCCAGCCTGCGCGACAATGCCGCCCCCTCGGCATAGCCCAGCCCGCAGACGATGATGGCAGCCAGCATCAAGCCGTCGCCGATCGGTGATGCTGTTACGCCTTGGGAGAAGGCAAAACCGCCGACAAGCGCGCTGCCGATGCAGGAGAACAGCCAGAAGGCCGGGCGCGGACGCTCGCCACCGCGCAGCACGCCGAAGATCGCGGTGGCCAGCGGCAGCAGGCCGACGAAGATGATGGAGTGGGCGGAGGTGACGTGCTTAAGCGCCAGCGCTGTCAGCAAGGGAAAGCCGACAACCACGCCAAGCGCCACGATGACCAGCGACAGAAAATCGCTGCGCTCCGGGCGCTTCTGCCGAAAAAGCATCAGCATGGCGAGACCGAGCAGTCCGGCAATCGCGGCGCGGGCCGAGGTCAGGAATATCGGATCGAAATCGGCCACGGCCACCCGCGTTGCCGGCAGCGAGCCTGAGAAGATCAGCACGCCGACGAATCCGTTCAGCCAGCCGCTCGCGGTCTTGTCCATTCCAGGCTCCATTGCTTTCGCCCTCTATCGGGCAAGTGCCTATGGTGCAGCCAGAGACAATGCAGTACAATTCCGCAAAACTGTAATGGCTGATTGAGCAATACAGATGACTGGTCTCGTTTTGGAAGTCGACACCGCACGCACTGTTGCCCCGACCACTCTGGTCGAAACTGTCATGGCGACCATCCGCCAGCGGATTGCCGCGCGCAGCCTGACGCCGGGCGCGCGGCTGCCTTCGATCCGCGCCTTCGCCAAAGCCATGCAGGTGTCCAAGTCGACCGTGGTCGAAGCCTATGAGCGGCTCGCTGCCGAAGGCGCGATACGCTCACGGCCGGGCTCGGGTTTCTATGCCGCCGGATCGCTGGCGCCACTGTCGCTGGCCGAGATCGGCCCGCGGCTCGACCGCGCTGTCGATCCGCTTTGGGTTTCGCGCCAGTCGCTGGAAGCCGGCGACGACATGCTGAAACCCGGCTGCGGCTGGATGCCGGCCTCATGGATGCCGCAGGCGGCCTTGCGCCGGGCGCTGCGCACCGTGGCGCGCGCAGACGATGTCGACCTAGCCGATTACGGCACGCCGCTCGGCCTGCCGCCGCTCAGGCAATTGCTCGCGCGGCGCATGGCCGGCCACGGCATCGAGGTCTCGCCCGAACAGATCATGCTGACCGAATCGGGCACGCAGGCCATCGATCTTCTGTGCCGCTTCCTGATCGAACCCGGCGATACCGTGCTGGTCGACGACCCCTGCTATTTCAATTTCCACGCGCTGCTGCGCGCCCACCGCGCCAAGGTCGTCAGCGTGCCCTACACGCCATCCGGGCCTGATATCGAGCTGTTCGCCCAGGCACTGGCCGAGCACAAGCCGCGCCTCTACATCACCAATTCCGCCATCCACAACCCGACCGGCGCGATCCTGTCGCCGGTCACCGCGCACCGGCTGCTGAAGCTCGCCGACCAGTCGGACCTGACCATCGTCGAGGACGACATCTTCGCCGATTTCGAGCACAGTCCCGCGCCCCGGCTGGCGGCGTTCGACGGCCTCAACCGCGTCGTCCATATCGGCAGCTTCTCCAAGACGCTATCGGCATCGGTTCGCTGCGGCTTCATCGCGGCACCGCGCGACTGGATCGAGCAACTCACCGACCTCAAGATTGCCACCACCTTCGGCGGCGGCCGGCTGGCGGCCGAACTGGTGCTGACGCTGCTTAGGGACGGCAGCTACCGCAAGCACATGGAATTGCTGCGCGCGCGGCTTTCCCGCGCCATGGGCGAGACGGGCGTGCGCCTGAAGGCGATCGGCATCACGCCCTGGATCGACCAACCGGCCGGCTTGTTCCTGTGGTGCAGCCTGCCCGATGGCGTGGATGCGGCCGAAATCGCCCGCCGCGCGCTGGCCGACAACATCGTGCTGGCGCCCGGCAACGCATTCAGCCTGTCGGGAACCGCCAGCCGCTTCCTGCGCTTCAACGTTGCCCAGTGCCAGGACGAGCGGATTTTCAGGGTGCTCAAGGCGGCAATGGCGCGCTGAGGGCTCAGCGGGAGGCCGCGCAGACCTCCCGAACGCAATCTCGCAGCCAGCGTTGCGCCGGAGCGGCATCGAGCCGTGGATGCCAGAGCATCGAGATGGTGACCTCCACCGTGGCGACCGGCAGCAGAAAGCTGACCATGCCGGCGCGTGCGCCTTGCGTGTGCCGTTCGGGCACGCTGGCGATCAGGTCCGAAGCGCGCGCCATGGAGAGTGCAGCCGAAAAGCCGGAGACCATGCACGCCACGGTTCGCTGCAGGCCGAGCAGCGCCAAAGTCTGATCGATCGGCCCTCTTTCCCGACCCCGCCGTGAAACGCTGATGTGGCGGCCGGCCGCGTAGCGTTCAGGCGTTACCGCGCCTTCACTCAAAGGGTGGCCGGCTCGCACAGCACCGACGAAGCGGTCGCGAAACAGCGCCTGTATCAGCACTTCAGGTCCGGCCTCGCCGGCAACGCCGATTTCGAGGTCGATGTCGGCGTCGCGCAATGAGGCGACGTCTTTGTCGGCTTTCGGCGCAAAGCGCAGCCGCACGCCCGGCGCCTCGGCCTGGATGCGGGCGACAAGACGCGGCCCGAATTCCTCGACGAACCCTTCATTGGTGCGCAGCGTGAAGATCTGTTCCAGCTTTGCCAGATCGAGCAGCCTGGCGGGACGCAATAGCGTTTCCGCATCGTGGACGACACGGCCGGCCTGCTGCCGCAATGCCTCCGCGCGCGGCGTCGGGACCAGGCCTCGGCCGGCGCGGACCAGCAGCGGATCACCGGTCGCTTCCCGCAGCCGCGCCAGCGTGCGGCTCATCGCCGACGGGCTGAGCCGTAGCCGGCTGGCGGCGCGCGCCACGCTGCCTTCGGCGAGCAAAACGTCGAGCGCGAACAGCAGATTGAGATCTGGCGATGCCATCGGCGGATTGTAGCACATGCCATGGCGTTTGGCGCACGAATAAGATGCAAATGCTGCGCCTTCCGCCATTCCACCCCGACGATTAGATCTCGGTTGCGGGACTGACAAGGAGGAAATCGCCATGGCAACTGCCGAGCAGAACGAGTGCGCATCGGCGCCGCAGAAAACCCGGTCCGCAGGCCTGGCCCACTCTCCTGTCTTGGCATTGGCCAGCCTGTCGCTCGCCACGCTGCTGTCGTCGCTTGGAACCAGCATTGCCAGCGTCGGGCTGCCTTCCCTCATGCAAGCGTTCGGTGCGCCGTTCCAGTCCGTGCAATGGGTGGTTCTCGCCTATCTGCTCGCCATCACGGCCCTGATCGTCAGCGCCGGCCGGCTGGCCGATATGGTCGGCCGCCGGCCGTTGCTGCTCGGCGGCATCGCGCTGTTCACACTGGCCTCGGTGCTCTGCGGCCTGGCGCCGACGCTCTGGCTGCTGATTGCGGCGCGCGCCGTACAAGGACTGGGTGCCGCGCTGATGATGGCGTTGACGCTGGCCTTTGTCGCGGAGACCGTAGCCAAGGAGAGAACCGGCAGCGCCATGGGTCTGCTCGGCGCCATGTCGGCGATCGGCACGACGCTCGGCCCCTCGCTCGGCGGCTTTCTGATTGCCGGCTTTGGCTGGCGGGCGATCTTCCTCGTCAATGTGCCGCTCGGCGTCGCGGCCTTCGCTATCGCCTGGCTGGCCCTGCCCGCCCGCGGCAAGGCTGCGGGCGTTCAAGGCGGGTTCGACGCGATCGGGACGGTCTTGCTCGCCTTGACGCTCACTGCCTATGCATTGGCCATGACGCTCGGCCGCGGCCATTTCGGCGCCCTCAACATCGGCCTCCTGGTGGCCGCCGGCATCGGCGTCGTTCTGTTCGGCGTTGCGCAGACGAAGGCGAAAAGTCCCTTGATCCGGCTTGCCCGGTTGTACGACATCCGGCTCAGCGCCAGCCTCGCCACGAACCTCGTTGTCGCCACTGTGATGATGGCGACCCTGGTGGTCGCTCCGTTCTATTTGTCGCGAGGGCTGGGGCTCAATGCTGCGATGGTCGGCGTGGTCCTGTCGACAGGTCCGCTGGTCTCCGCGCTCTCGGCGCTTATCGCCGGCCGCCTTACCGATCGCTTCGGTACCAACAGGATGATGATCGCCGGACTGTTCGGCCTGGTCAACGGCACCTTGCTTTTGTCGCTCGCCGCAACAAAACTCGGCATTGCCAGCTATATCGTGCCGATCGCCGTCACCTGCTTCGGGTACGCCCTGTTCCAGACATCCAACAATGCCGCCGTCATGAGCGGTGTCGCTGCCGGCGAGCGCGGCGTGGTGTCCGGCCTGCTCAATCTGTCGCGCAATCTCGGCCTGATCACCGGCGCATCGCTTATGGGCGCCATTTTTGCGGCTGCCTCGACGGGAGAACGGCAAAGCCAGGACATGCTGACCTCAGCGGCAGCCGCGCACGGCATGCAGGTTACCTTTCAGACGGCAACGGTCCTGGCGGTGGCTGCGCTGTTGCTGGCACTGCTCTCGACCCGCGCCGGCGGCAGTCTGTCGGTGCGGCAACAGCCATCATGACCGAAGATAGGGAGCTTACGCTCCCGCCCGCTTGCGCCGCTCATAAAGCATCACCAGCGTTTCGGCGGTCAGCGCCGGCCTCTGTTCGCCCTCGATCTCGACCGTATTGGCGGCCTTCATCAGATACTGGCCCGGCCCCTTGTCCTCCACCGACAACAGCGTCGTGCGCAGCCGGATGCGTGCGCCGACCCTGACGGGCGCCAGGAACCGCACCTTGTCGAAGCCGTAATTGAAGGCGGCTTGCGTGTTTTCGGGTACGATGCCCATGCCCAGCGCCAGCGCGCCGATGATCGACAGCGTCAGATAGCCATGCGCGATCGTGGTGCGAAATGGGCTCTGCCGCTTCGCCCGCTCCGGATCGACGTGGATCCACTGATGGTCGCCTGTGCATTCGGCAAACTGGTTGATGCGGTTCTGGTCGACGGTCGTCCATTCCGACACGCCGAGCTCCTGCCCGGCCATCGCCCTTAACTGCTCGAAGGTCGGCGGCGTTTTCGGCCGTAGTTCCGTCATTCCTGCTTTCCCGGTGGCTCCCAGTGCCTCGGACCACGAACGGACGGCTCCTGTCAATTCGCCCGTTGCGATTCCGTTCCGCCATTTTCCGCCAAACAGCGTCCCTCGTCCATGCTCATGCGCCGCAACCGGCCCACTCCTCTCATGGTTGCGTTGAGAGTCACTTCTTGTCATAGCCCGAGCGGATTTCCTCCATCGCTTCCTTGATGCGGCTGCGCAGGATTTCGATCGATTCGGTGCCGGATTTCTTGACCAGCTCGGCCACTTCGCCGGCATTTTTCAGGGCGGCTTCGAAGGATTTCCTGGCGAACTCCGCCTGTTTTGTCATCAGTTCCTGGGGATTGCCCGGCGCCTTGTAGCTCTGCGCCATGTCGCTGACTTCACGCAGCGTGTCCTGCAGCATCTCGCGCTGTCTGGACAACAATGAGGTCGCGCCGGCAGCTCCCGCCCGCGCCGATCTTTCCAGGGCCTCGAGGTTCTTGCGATGATGCGCGAGGATCGCCTCGACATTCGGCACCTTCAGGTCACGGCCGAACCGGCTGAACATGTCAAGGAACGAATCGGAGTCGGGTTGTTTGGCCATTGCTCGTGCTCCCCAGTGTCGCAAATGCTGAACCTCGAGCAATTCCAGGAAAAGTGTGAAACGGTTTTCCGTCAGGAATTGCGTCAAAACAAAGAGTTAGAGCAGGTCGCCGTTTCCTTGAAACGGTGAACTGTTCTGTTCTGGACAATAGCACTCGCGCGCCGTGTGTCCATTCGGACGCCCAAGCAATTCAGCGGCAAATGCAGCATCAGCCAGCGAGAAACAGCCTCTCCGCCGTGTAGAGCACGATACCCGCCAATCCGCCGACAATCATGCCATTGAAGCGGATATATTGCAGGTCCCTGCCGATGTTGATCTCGATCAGCCTCGTCAGCTGGGCAAGGTCCCAGCGCTTGACCTGGTCGGAGATGAACGTCGACACACCGCTCTTCTGGCTCTCGACGAATGACGACAGCGCCACGACAAAGCCCTGGTTCATGTCGGCCCTGATCTGCGGATCGCCTGAGAGATGGCGGCCGACCTCGACGAACATGTTGGCGAGATGCGCGCGAACAATCGAATTCTCCGCCTTGGCGTCCTGTTCGATGAACACGCTGAGGCTCTGCCACATGTCGCCGGCGAGCGACTTCACTTCCGGCCGCGCCAGGAAATCGCGCTTCAGCTTCTCGGCCCGTTTGGCGTATTGCTTCGAGGTTCTGAGCCGCTCGATGAAGCTGTGCGCGAAACGGTCGAATTCGGCGCGCATCGGATGGTCGGGGTCGGCCCGCACCTCGTCAAGCAGCGAACCGGCGGAAGCGACGATCTTCTTCAGCAGATAGGCGTCGGCTCTGAACAGGTTGAACAGCGACGGCAATTCCTCGCGGATTTTCTCGCGCATGGTCGCCAGCGCCTCTTCATCGTTCAGGAACCGGCCGATCACCCTGGTGAATTCGTCGAAGAGTTTCTGGTGGCGGCGGTCGTCGGTCAGTGCCGACAGCAATTCGGCCGCGAGCGGCGCCAGCGGCACCTTGTCGATCTGCTCCAGCATGCGGCTGGTGACGAAGCCGCGCAGGCCGGATTGCTCGATCGCCGCAAGCGTCTGCGGGACCAGCCGTACGACGAAGCGTGACAGGCCGGCAGAGCGTTCGGCGTCAGTCAGCCAGTCGGCGACGAGTGCTGCAAAATCGACCTCGGCCAGCTTTTCCCGCACCGGCTCCGGCGCCAGAAAATTGACCTCGATGAAGCGGCCCAGATTATCGGCGATGCGGTTCTGGTTCGCTGGGATGATGGCGGTGTGCGGGATCGGCAGGCCCAGCGGCCGCTTGAACAGCGCCACCACCGCGTACCAGTCGGCCAGGCCGCCAATGGTCGCCGCCTCGGCGAAGGCCGCCACGAAGCCCAGCCACGGATACTTGGCCTCGGACGATTTGGCCACGGCAAAAACCACGACGCAAAGCACCAGCGCAGCCGTGGCGAGGAACTTTGTCCGCCGCAACGCGAAAAGCTTGGCGCCCGTCTCGGCATCAAAACCGCCAGGCGCCAGGGACGAAGCCGATTGGGACATGATACGCCGCTCCTCATCGATCTCTTGGCTATCTGGCATGGGCTATTTAGGGGGTGTTTGGGCCCGTAGCATGATCGGATGGGCCGATTTCGTCCGGGGATTGCCGGTTTCGCACGCAAAGTTGACAAGAATGTTCATCTATCATGCAATCCCAGTCTGGAATTGTTCCAAGGTATAGGCCATATTCCGATCAGGCCAGTGTGGGCGAATCCGAAACTCCGGGTGAGAAAGCCGCACCAGCACAATCTAAAATCTGGTGCAGTTCCAGCGCGCCAGCACTCGGGTGAGGAATTAAATGCGGCTGACGCGCCAGACCAACTACGCCATGCGCATCCTGATGTATTGCGCCGCCAACAACGATCGCCTGAGCCGCATCCCCGAGATTGCGGCCGCCTATTCGGTGTCGGAGCTTTTCCTGTTCAAGATCCTGCAGCCGCTGGTCGAGCATGGCCTGGTCGAGACGGTGCGCGGCAGGAATGGCGGCGTGAGGATCGGCCGCCCCGCCGAGCAGATCAGCCTGTTCGACGTCGTACGGGTGACCGAAGAGAGCTTCGCCATGGCCGAGTGCTTCGAAAACGACGCCGCCGAATGCCCGCTGGTCGACAGCTGCCAGCTGAATTCGGCGCTGCGCGAGGCGCTCAACGCCTTCTTTGCCGTACTCTCCCGCTACACCATCGCCGATATGGTGGCGGCGCGCCCGAATGTGCGTCATTTGCTCGGCATCGACATGCTGGTCCAGCGAGCACCGGCCGCCTGAGTTTTCTAGTGCATGTCGCTCAAAAGTGGCCCCGGTTTTGAGACAACGACATGCATAAAGACAAAGACCTAAAGCGCGTCGCCTGAGTTCGTTCAAACGCGACGCGCTTTAGGCGGCTGACTGCGGCAAGACAAACGGCATGTTCGCCGCCGGCAACACACCGACCCTTAGCCGACAATCGAACACCTTTTCGATCAGATCGTCGCTCAGCACCTCCTGCGGTGAACCGTCGGCGGCGAGCCGGCCGCGATGCATCACGAAAATCCGGTCGGCATACATGGCCGTCAGATTGAGGTCGTGCAGGATGGCGATCACACCGCCGCCGCGCCGGGCGAAATCGCGGGCGATGTTCATGATGATCAGCTGGTGCTTGATATCAAGGCTGGAGACCGGCTCGTCGAGATAGAGATAGCGCGGCTTGCCGTCCAGCACCGGCGCCCAGACCTGGCACAGCACGCGCGCCAGCTGCACACGCTGTTGTTCGCCGCCCGAAAGCTCCTGATAGAAGCGGCCGGCAAAGCCGTCGAGGTCGACCCGCGCCAGCGCCCGCTCGGGCAGACGATCATCTTCGCCCGGCAGAACGCCGGAACGGCCGCCGATAAGGCCGAGCCTGACCACTTCGTGCACCGTGAAGGGAAAGGACAGCGTCGCGGCCTGCGGCAGCACGGCACGCACAGTGGCGGCCTCCACCGGCCTCATCGCCGTGAGATCGCGCCCGTTGACGGCCACTGTCCCCACAAACGCCAGATCGCCCGACAACGCCTTCAAAAACGTCGTCTTGCCCGAGCCGTTGGGTCCGACGACTGCCGCAATTTCGCCCGGCCGCGCGACGAAATCGACATTGGCAACAATGCGCTTGCCGCCGATCGCTACCGAGACATCGCGTGCTTCGATCATGCCGCCTCACAAGTCGATTACGCCGCGCTTGCGCAGCAGGATCCAGAGGAAGAACGGCGCGCCGGCGATCGCCGTGACGATGCCGATTGGCAATTCGGCCGGCGCCACGATGACGCGGGCAACTGCGTCGGCAAGAAGCAGCATCGAGGCGCCGAGCAGCGCCGATGCCGGCAAGAGATAGCGATTGTCCGGACCGATCAGCAGCCGCAAGAGATGCGGCACGACGATGCCGACAAAACCGATGCCTCCGCTGACTGCGACAGAGGCGCCGACCGCTGCCGAGACGCCGACGATCGCGGTGTATTTCAGCCGCTGTACCGGGATGCCGAGATGTCCGGCCGTCGCCTCGCCGAGCGCCAGGGCGTTGAGGCCTTTGGCCAGGAACGGCATTGCCGCAAGCGCCAGCACGATGATCGGCCCGACGGAAGCGATCTTCGGCCAGGTCGCGCCGCCAAGCGAGCCCAGCTGCCAGAAGGTCAGGTCGCGCAACTGCCGGTCGTCGGCCATGAAAATCAGGATACCGGTCAGCGCCATGGCAAGGGCTGCGAGCGCAATGCCGGCAAGCAGCATGGTGGCGACCGAGGTGCGCCCCTGCCGCGTGGCGACGCGGTAGAGCACCAGCGTGACCGCAAGGCCGCCGCAGAAAGCGGCGAGCGGCAAGGCCATGCCGCCGAGCGCCAAAGTGAGCGGCGCCAGCCATGTTGTGCCGAGCACGATGACGGCGACGGCGCCGAGGCTGGAACCGGCTGAAACGCCGATCAGGCCGGGATCGGCGAGCGGATTGCGAAACAGGCCCTGCATGACCGCGCCCGATACGGCCAGCGCCGCACCGATCACCACGCCGAGCAGCACGCGCGGCATGCGGATGTCGTAGACGATCAGCCGGTCGCGGGCGCCAAGCGCGGCGTCGGCCGGCACGGCGCCGGTTAGCCAGTCACGAATGACACCGACGGCCGATGCATCGGAAGCGCCCTACCTCAGAGACAGGAACAGCGAAAGGGCAAGGGCCACGCACAGGAGCAAAATAACCAGGCGCGCGCGCCCGGAACGATCGCCCTCGGCCATCTTGCGCGCCGCGCCGGCGACCGACTGATCCACCATCGGCTCAGTCCGTGACCTGGCTGCAATAGAGCGAGACTGCGAGATGGTGGATGGCATCGGCCGTGCGCGGCCCGAAGCCGAGCAGATAGCTGCCATCCATCAGGATCAGTTTGCGGCCTTCACCCGCCGGCGTCGAGGTGATCGACGGGATGGCGAAAAGCTCGGCCTCCGCAATCGGCGGTCCGGCATTTTTCATCGCCAGGATCACGTCCGGCCTGGCGGTTACGATGGCCTCGTCGGACATCTGCTTGTAGCCGGAAAAACCTTCGACGGCGTTGACCGCACCGGCGAGCTTGATGATGCCATCACCGGCGGTGTCGGTGCCGGCGGCCAGGATCTTGCCGCCCTGGATCGACAGCACGAACAGGATGCGCTTGCGCTGCTTGATCGACGCCGTCTGCTTCTCGGCCGCCTTCAGCTTGGCGTCGGTCTCAGCCACCAGCGTCTCGGCCTTGGCGTCGACGCCAAGCGCCTTGCCGACGATGCGGATCTTTTCCAGGATGCCGTCATGGCTGTAATGCTCGGGCACGTCGATGAACGGAACGCTCGACTTTTTCAGCACATCGACCGCTTCCTTCGGCCCACTGCCATGCAGCGCCAGAATGCCCGAAGGATTGACCGACAACACGCCTTCCGGCGACAGCTGGCGCATATAGCCGACGTCGGGCAGCGCGACCGCGGCGGCGGGGTAGCGGCTGGTCGAATCGCGGGCGACGAGATGACCTTCCTCGCCAAGCGCGTAGACGATCTCGGTGATCGAACCGCCGATCGCCACGATCCGCGACGTGTCGGCCAACACGGCCACGTTCTCGCTGGCCGGCACTGGGGCGGCAATAAACAGCGACAGGCCCATGGCCGCGGCAAGCGTCCTGAACAGTGAAATCATCGTCGTTTCCTCAGGCTGCGGTCGGGCTTGGAATGCGCGGCAGGTTCTCGGCAAGGAACCGCCAGTCGTCGCGCTCGCCCTCGCCTTCACGGCGCTTGCCGAAGAACTGGATGATCATCTTGCCGTCGGCGCCATAGGCTTCGAGCGAGGTGACATGACCGTCCTTGGTCGGTTTGCGCACCGCCCACACCTCCTGGATGTGGTCGGTGCGCAGATGCAAATGGAAGGTCTCGTCCATGACGTTGATCCACGGCCCCATCGGCTTGATCGACTTGACCGGGCCGGAATGGATCTGGATGCAGCCTCGGTTTCCGACAAAACACATGATCGGCATGCCGTCGGCGGCGGCATGGTGGAACATGGCGCCGATGGCGTCATTGTCGAGCAGCCAGGCATAGTCCTGGCCGACCATGCGCACGGCCTGGCGGCGGCTGAGCTTCAGCGCTTTCAACATGCCAAAGAACTGGTGGACGTCGGTCAGCCGGCTCCAGCGGTCGCGCAGATCATCGATGTCTGCGGCAATGCCCGACGTCTCCGCGTCGTCGTCGGCCAGGCCTGCGATAGACACGGTCGCCTCCTGGTTCGGCGATTCGAGTGCGGCCACGAGCTTCTGGTAGGCATAGAGATTGGACGCCGGCCGCAGATGCACCTTGTGCACCGCATCGCCGGCCGCGTCGAAGAATTGCAGGCTGCGGCGGATGTCGCCACCGTCGCGCTTTTCCACGGCAAAGCCATGCGCCCAGACCTTTGGAAAGATACGCAGGTCGATGTTTTCGCCCAGCACCATGGCATTGTGCGCGCCTGTGACAACCTTGTCGTAGACGCCGATCTTCTCGTGCACCGCGCTTTCGTTGCGGGTCAGCGCCATCACTTCGCCGACGGCGTCGAGGCCGGTCAGAAGATCGTTGACCCTGGGCTCGACGCGCACGACACCGTCGCCGCAATGCGCGGCCACCAGCTCGGCTTCGGAAATACCGAGCTCGGCGGCAAGATCGCGCTCGCGCGCTTTCGGATTGTCTGCCCGCGCTCGCCGGATTTCATGCGGTGCGGGTTTTACGCGCTGGTCCATGTCCTGCTTACCTGTCCTGCCTGGCGTTTTGGCCTGCCTGGCTGTTTCGTCACTTGTTGAGGATGAGCTTGCCCTGGCGGGTGATCTTCAGCCGATAGAGCGCCCCATGGTGCTCGATGCCGATCTCGTGCTCGCCCTGGAACAGCGTGTTGGAGGACAGCGTCCGCACCGCCAGCGGCACCCGGTCGAAGCGGGTCGGCGTCTCCTCGGAACGGCGGACGCGGTAACGGAAGTCGTTGGGATTGTGGGTGTTCATCTCTTTCGATCCCTTTCCTGTGCCGGGCAACTGGCTAGCGTTGTAAAAATGCCGATTCATTTCTTGACTCGAATAATCATGTTTATTAGTCAGTGCAATACCGGACAAAATGAGTCAACATTTAAGACGCCGGACAGAATGAAAAATGCCAGCGAGCACCAAGCCAGCCAGCATCGAACCTGGAATTTTGGAGTTGGGGCATGGGCTTGGGAAATTGTGGACGACTGGGTCTGGCGAACGCCGATCCGGTGCATCGGCCTATGGCAAAGGCAATGGCAGCCTTGCTTGCGGGGGCAGCGACGATCGCGCTGCTGACATCGCCGGCCAGCGCTCAGCAGGCTGCTGACCAGCAGCAGGCTGATCCGGCCAGGAAAGCTGAAGACACCAAGGCCGCCCCTGCCGGCGCAACGCTGCTCGACAAGATCCTCGTCATCAGCCGCACCGGCGAGACGGCGATCGAATCGCTTGCCTCGGCCAGCCATGTCGACCAGGAACAGCTCGACCGCCGCATGGCGACGACGCCGAGCGAAATGCTGCTCGGTGTGCCTGGTGTCGCCGTGCAGGCCGATGCGCGACGCGTCAGCTCCAGCATCAACATCCGCGGCCTGCAGGATTTCGGTCGCGTCGCCGTCATCGTCGACGGCGCCAGGCAGAATTTCCAGCGCTCCGACCACGGCACGCAGTCGACCTTCTATGTCGATCCCGAGCTCATCAAATCCGTCGATGTCATCCGCGGACCGACCGCCAACACCTATGGCTCCGGCGCCATTGGCGGCGTCGTCTTCTTCGACACCAAGGATGCGGTGGATTTCCTCAGATCGGGCGAAACCTGGGCCGGCTCCGTCACCGGGCGCTATGAAAGCAACGGCAAGGGCTGGACCGCCAGCGCCAGCGGCGCCTACAAATTCAACGACGATTTGGATGTGCTGGGCAACATCGTCTACCGCGACTACGGCGACTACAAGAATGGCAGCGGCGACACCGTCGCCGGTACCGGTTTCGACGTGCTGAGCGGCCTGCTCAAGACCACAATCCGCCCGAGCGAGAACAGCGAATTGAAGCTCGGCTGGGTCGGCTCGAGCGACGGCTGGACGGAAACCAGCGGCGGCGTGCCGGCCAACGACGTCGACCTGAAGTCGAACACCTTCACCGCCCGCTACAACATCACTGACGACGCCAAGAGCTGGCTCGACCTCCACATCAACGCCTCCTACAACAAGACCAATCTCGACCTCACCACGCTGGTCCCGCAGAACCGCTTCGATCCGTCGACCGGCCTTCCCGTGCTGCTGCCCGTCGGTTCGACCTCGACCTTCGACGTTGGCACGGCCGGCGTCGACATCTGGAACACGTCGCGCTTCGAAACAGCCGGTGTTGCGCACGAATTGACCTATGGCGGCGACTGGGTGGGTGACGATGTCGAGACCGGCGGCACCGCCGGCGGCGACAGCTTCTACACCCCATCGGGCAAGCGTAGTGTTTCGGGCGCCTACATCCAGGACAAGCTCACCTGGGACTGGCTCGAGGTCATTGCCGGGCTGCGTTACGACAATTACAGCCTGGAGGATTCCGACAATGGAACGTCAGGTGATCGTCTGTCGCCGCGCATCACCGTTGGTGTCACGCCCTTCGAAAGCGCCAGCCTGGCGGGCCTGCAGTTCTATGGCACCTACGCCGAAGGCTACCGCTCGCCGTCGCTGACCGAAACGCTGATCAGCGGCAACCATCCGGCAGGCGTCACCTTCCCGTTCCTGCCCAACCCCAACCTGCAACCCGAAACCGGCAAGACCACCGAATTCGGCGTCAACTACAAGCTGAACGACCTTATCGAGGCCGGCGACGCGTTCCGGCTCAAGGCCGGCTACTTCCACAACGATGTCGACGATTACATCGAAGGCGTCACGTTGTCGCCATTCGACCCGACCAGCGGCTGCCCGTTCGGCCCCGGCATTCCGATCTGCTTCCAGTACCAGAACGTCGCCCAGGCCAGGATCAACGGCTTCGAACTGGAAAGCGTCTACGATGCCGCCTGGGGTTATGCCGGGCTGTCGGCCTCGATCATCAACGGCCACACCATCTCCGATGAAGGCGAGCGGGCCGACCTTGCCACCATCCCGTCCTCGCAGGTCACCGGGCAGCTCGGCTTCCGCTTCCTTCAGGACAAGCTGACCGTCGGCGGCGAGGTGCAGTACAACGGCAAGCCGAAGGGCAACCCCGTGGCCAAGGATTATACTCTGGTCAACGCCTTCGCCAGTTACCAGGCCACCGACAATCTGAAGGTGGACTTCCGCGCCGACAATTTGTTCGACGTCAAATATACCAACCCGCTGAACGGCGGCACCACCGCCGTCATCTATGAACCCGGCATCACGCTGAAGCTGGCCGCAACCATGCGCTTTGGAGGCTGACACCCATGACAAGTTTGACGGCATCGCTTCGGCTCCTGACCTCGACGCTGGCGATGTCGCTTGGCTTGATGCCGGCGTGGGCTCAGTCCGCGCCGGCTCCGCAACTCAGCCTCGAGCTCAATGCCGCGCAGCCCTCCGAAAAGGGTTGCCGCCTGACCTTCGTCGTCAACAATGCGCTCGGCGCCGATCTTTCCAAGGCGGCATTCGAAATCGCGCTGTTCAACGAGGCCGGCATTGTCGACCGCCTGAGCGTGCTCGACTTCAAGGACCTGCCGGCCGGCAAGACCAAGGTGATCCGCTTCGACCTCGCCGGCACCGACTGCACCAAACTCAGCCGCGTGCTGATCAACAGCGCCACCGAATGCGCCGGCGTCGAACCGGGCGCCTGCATGCGCGGCATGAAGACGCAGACCAAGTCCGGTATCGCATTCGGCGTTTGAGGTGGGTCTGCATCCCGCCTTCCTGCACGACAATGCGACACGACCCGTCGCAGCTCCGCCGTTATGGCCGGCAACCGATCTTGATTTGACAATCCCGCCGCGCTCGCGGCAGGTCTCGCCGCGAACCATGCAGGACATCACCCCCCTCCCCGACGCCGGCAACGAACCGGCGATAACAATGGACGAGCTCGTACAGCCGGCGGCCGCGGACCGCAAATGGACTGTGGCGATCGTCGCGTCCTGCCTGCTCCATGCCGCTGCCGCAGCGGCGTTCTTCATCGGACCCGCAGGGACATTCGATTCCAGTAACGCGATACAATCCGAAGGCACCGACCAATCGGGCGCCGAGGTGGTCGGCAGCGCCTTGGACAGCCAGGCTCCCGACGCGGTCGATGTTACCCTGGTAACCGATCCGCAGCCGGCCAAGCCCGAGGCCGTTCGACCCGTGCCGCCGACCGAGGCGCCTCAACCGGTAAAGGAGCCGGCGGCGCCCAAGCCTGCGCCGGAAGCCGCCGAACAGGCGACCGCCGCGCCAGATACACTGACGGCCGCCATCCCGAATGATCAAACTGTCGCCCCAAGCGCTGAGACGTCGACTCCGCCAGGGGTTCAAACGCAAAGTTCAGAGGCACCGCCCGCCGACGAGCCCGCCGTTGATTTGCCTGCTGCCAAACCACCAGTCCCGAGCCCGCGGCCGACCCCTCCAGCCGGATCTGGAGATACCCGCGGTGCGGCAGATGGCGAAGAACGCGACGCACCGGCGGTTGCCAGCAAGGGTAAAAACCAGGACGCGGCTGGCAATGCGATGGAATCTCGTTACGGCGGTGAAATTCAAAAGAAGCTTGCCCGCGCTAACCGGCGCGTTTCGAAGGAAATTCAAGCCAAGGCTCGCAACAATGCCAGGGTCTATTTCGTCGTCATGGCTGACGGCAGCGTCAGCGACTTGCAGCTTGTCGAAAGTTCAGGGTCTGCCGAACTAGACCAATTCGCTTTGAAACTGGTGCGCCAGCAAGCCCCGTTCCCGCCCATTCCACCCGAGACCGGATTATCAAGTTGGGTGTTCAGGGCGCGGATCGGTCCGTTTTAACCAGCTCGCAGACCTTCGCCAAATCGTCCATCAATTCAAGAGGAAGCCCAATGTACATCGCCATGAACCGCTTCAAGGTCCAGAACGGCTCGGAGACCGCTTTCGAGGATGTCTGGAAGAACCGCGATTCGAGCCTCTCGGAGATGAAAGGCTTCAGGGAATTCCACTTGCTGCGCGGCCCGGTCAACGAGCCCGAGGGTTACACGCTATTTGCCTCGCACACGGTGTGGGCAAGCCATGAGGACTTCGTCGCCTGGACCAAATCCGAGAATTTTCGCGCCGCCCACCGCAACACCGGCACGTCGAAGGTGCACTATCTCGGCCATCCGCAGTTCGAAGGCTTTTCGGTCGTCGAAGGCGCCTGATTGAGATTTCACCCGTCGACGAGATCTGACGACGGGCAGATGCCGTCATGTTCCGGTTGAATTCCGGCCGCCCAGTCGCTGAAGCCACTGGGCAATGTGCAGGCGCAGCCGCCGCCAGGGCTGTCCGCGTGTCAGGTAGCGCGCCAACCGCGGATCACCGGCCAGCTCCGGGAATTGGCGCACATGCTGCGTCAGGAATGCAGCTATGAAATTGCGCCCGTTGAGATCGCTGAGCCAGGCAGAATTCGCCAGCAAATAGTCTGCGGCATCCGCCGCCAACACGCTCCTGTAGCTCCTGTATGCAGGCGTTTGCCGCACATTGCCGCCGGCAAAGGCAGTTCCGGTGGACAGGTTGGAGCCATGCAGGCGATAGAGCCCGAGACCTTCTGACAGGATGAGGCTGCCGCCGGCCTGGTGCGCGAGTGTCGCCGTCAGATAATCCGTCCCGACCTTGGCCTTGAACGGGAAGGACAATACCGGTTCCAGCGCGCCACGCCGGTACATGATCGCCGAGCATTGCGACCACAGCCAGCCCGTCACCGCAGGTGCGAAATAGGTTACCGGATGCTCCGATGCGTAGGCGATCCCGGGCGCCATGCCGGCAAGCCGGCCACCGGGCGCGATGGCGACGCCACTGCGATCCGCTCCGGACCGCGGTTTGCGCAAGGCAAGGAAGGTACCGCCCAGCAAGGTGCCGTCGCCATCGACAAGGAACACATCGGAACTCGACAGTGCGGCCGAATGCGTCGTGTTGAGGTGGGCGGACAGATGCGCGAGGAGAAAATCCGGCAGCCACACGTCATCGGCGTCGAGAAACGCGACGAAGGGCGCGTCGGTTGCGGCAAAGCCGTCGCGGAATCCCGCGGTCTGGCCGCCATTCTCCGTGCGCGCCAACAGGCGCAGGCGCGGGTCGTCTATATCCCTTAGAAGCTGTCGGACATGGTCGGCCGAGCCGTCCGTCGAGGCATCGTCGACGATGACGCATTCCCAATTCCGGTAGGTCTGCGCAAGCACCGAGCGGATCGCCTGTTCGACGTACGGCCGATAATTGAAGCAGGTGATGACCACCGCCACGCGCGGCAGCTCAAACGGTCGGGACGTGTCTTCCATCTGTTCGGCTGCCCCGCTCGAGTTGCTCTCTATCCCTTGCGCATACCCTTGCAACCCGACGCAGGCAAGCGAGCCGCGAAAAGCCCCCTAGGCCGCCGCGAGCAGGCTGGCATTGCCGCCGGCGGCCGTGGTGTCGACGCAGACAGCGCGTTCATGCGCATAGGCCGCCGGGTTGAGCACCTCGCTGACCAGCGGCACGATCGGCCCGCTGCGGTCGGCAATGACCTTGCGCACGATCCGCGCCGCCTCGGGCCTGCCCGAGAAGGCGACGACATGGACGCGCAGCGAACGCGCTTCGACTGGGTCTGGCCGACCGTCTATGGCCGCCAGCGGCAACCCCTTGCCGGTCAGCGCCGACAGTGCCGCCGGCGCGCTCGGCGCCACGGCCAGCACCGCATTGCCGGCGGCCAGCGCCTGGATCGTCTGGGCAAGCAGCGTGTCGGCGTCCGGACCGAGGCACAGCACCCGGCCACGCGGCGACAGCGACAGCGTGTTGGCCTCGCCGGTCGGTCCGGGCAGGTCGACCTGGCCGAAATCGATGGCGGCTGCAGCGCCGATCGCTGCAGCGCCCTTGCCGCGCAGATGTTTTCTCAAAATGGCGATGCGGTCCGGCCGCGTCGACCAGCCGCCAAGCGTCGGATCGGGCAGATTGTCGGCCAGTTCGGTCGCCGTCACCTTGTGGCCCTCGGCAATCTCCGTGCCCGCCTCCGGCCCTTTGCGGAACCGCCGGAGATAATGCGGCCCGCCGGCCTTCGGCCCGGTGCCCGAAAGCCCCTCGCCGCCAAAGGGCTGCGAGCCGACGACGGCGCCGATCTGGTTGCGGTTGACATAGATGTTGCCGGCATGGATGCCGTCGACGAAATGCTGGACGCGGCCTTCGATGCGGGTGTGCAGGCCGAAGGTCAGGCCATAGCCCTTGCGGTTGATGGCGGCGATGACGGCGTCGATCCCGTCGGCGTCGAAGCTGGCGACATGCAGCACCGGACCGAACACTTCGCGCTCCATCTCCTCGATGCCCTTGACCCGGAACACATGCGGCGCAACGAAGCGGCCGTCCTTCGGTGCTTCGAGCTTGGCAATCAACCGGCCCTGCAGCCCCATCTTGGTGCAATACTCGCGGATCGATTCCTGCGCCTCGTCATCGATGACCGGCCCGACATCGGTCGAAATCTGCCAGGGATCGCCGATGGTGAGCGCTTCCATGGCGCCCTTCAGCATCTCCAGCATCTTCTTCTCGACATCCTTTTGCACGTAGAGCACGCGAAGCGCCGAACAGCGCTGGCCTGCACTCTGGAAAGCCGATGCCAGTATGTCGCGCACCGCCTGTTCGGGCAGTGCTGTGGAATCGACGATCATGGCATTGAGACCGCCGGTCTCGGCGATCAGCATGGCGTCCGGCGCGGCCGTCTCGGCCAGTTGCTTCTCGATCAGCTTTGCAACCTCGGTCGAGCCGGTGAAGCAGACGCCGGCAATGCGCGGATCCGCAGTTAGCGGTCCGCCGACCGCCGGACCGTCGCCCGGCAAAAGCTGGATGACATCTTCCGGAACGCCGGCCTCGCGCAGCAGCTCGACGGCGCGGAAGGCGATCAGCGGCGTCTGTTCGGCTGGCTTGGCGATGACCGAATTGCCGGTGACGAGCGCTGCCGCGATCTGGCCGGTGAAGATGGCGAGCGGGAAATTCCACGGCGAAATGCACACGATCGCGCCGCGCGCCTCGCTGCCCGCTTCGTTGTTGGCCGCTTCGGCAGCGTAGTAGCGCAGGAAGTCGACGGCTTCGCGCAGTTCAGCCACGCCGTCGGCCAGCGACTTGCCGGCTTCCCTTGTAGCCAGCGCGAAAAACTCGACCGCATTGGCCTCATAGAGGTCGGCGGCGCGGTTGAGGATGGCGGCGCGCTCGGCAACGGGACGCTTCGCCCAGGCCGGCTGCGCTTCCACAGCAAAGCGCACCGCGGTCGCGACCTGCTTGGCAGCGGCTTCGGCGACCGTGCCGACGATCTCGGCAGGCTTTGCCGGATTGACCACCGGGCGCTGCTTGCCGTAGCCGGCGGCGCGCGTGATCGGCTTGGCATGCCAGCGCTCGGGCCCGGCAAAGGCCGCCTTGGCCTTGTCGATCGCCGCCAGCGTCACCGGATCGGTGATGTCGAACCCCTTCGAGTTGCGCCGACCAGCGCCGAAGATCGTCGCAGGACGAGCGATTGCCGGATTGGCGGCGGGGCCCTGGCTCTCGACCGTCTCGAGCGGATCGCGCGCAATATCCTCCGGCTCGACGTCCTCGTCGGTGAGCTGATGGACGAAGGAGGAGTTGGCGCCATTCTCCAGCAGGCGGCGAACCAGATAGGCCAAGAGGTCGGAGTGCGCGCCGACCGGCGCATAGATGCGGCAGCGCGTGCCTTCGGCCCGGCGCACCGTCTCATGCAGCGCTTCGCCCATGCCGTGCAGGCGCTGGAATTCGAAAGCGTCACGGTTGTCAGCCATCGACAGGATGGCGGCGACGGTATGGGCATTGTGCGTGGCGAATTGCGGATAGATGCGGTCGGTCATCGACAGCAACTTTTTGGCGCAGGCCATGTAGGAAACATCGGTGTTGGCCTTGCGGGTGAAGACGGGGTAGCCGGAAAGCCCGAGCGTCTGTGCCCGCTTGATCTCGGTGTCCCAATAGGCGCCCTTGACCAGCCGCACCATGATGTTGCGGTCGTACTTTTCCGCCAGCGCATAGAGCCAGTCGATGGTGAAGGCCGCGCGCGGGCCGTAGGCCTGGACGACGACGCCAAAGCCATTCCAGCCGGCAAGCTCCGGCTCGGACAACACACGCTCGATCACATCGAGCGACAGGTCGAGCCGGTCGGCCTCCTCGGCGTCGATGTTGAGGCCCATGCGCGAATGGCGTGCGGCCAGCGCCAGCGACAGCAGCCGCTCGGCCATCACCGGCAGCATCTTTTCCTTCTGTGCCTCTTCGTAGCGCGGATGCAGCGCCGACAGTTTGACCGAGATGCCGTGGTTCTGGCGGATATCGGGACCGTTGGAGCCTGAATCGAGCGAGGAGATCGCATCGGCATAGGCCTTGAGGTAGCGCAGCGCGTCGGCCTCGGTGCGGGCCGCCTCGCCCAGCATGTCGAAGGAATAGAGATAACCTTTCTGGATCATCGACTTGCCGCGCTTGACGGCTTCCGCAATGGTGCGGCCGAGCACGAACTGCTCGCCCATTTCGCGCATGGCGGCGGCGACCGCCTTGCGGATCACCGGTTCGCCCAGCCGGCGAACCATCGAGCGCAGCGTGCCTTCAATGCCGCCCTCGCCTTCGTCGAGCACACGGCCGGTCAGCATCAGCGCCCAGGTCGAGGCGTTGACGAAGATCGAGCTCGACCCGCCCGAATGCGCCGACCAGTCATGCGGTGCGATCTTGTCGGCGATCAGGTCGTCCATAGTCTCGGTGTCAGGCACGCGCAGCAGTGCCTCGGCCAGGCACATGAGCGCCACGCCTTCCTTGGTGGAGAGGCCGTAGGCGGAGAGAAAAACCTCCATCAGCCGCGGGTCGGACGAGCCGCGCACCGCGCGCACCAGATCCGCGGCACGGGCCGAGACGGCTTTGCGGTCATCGGCCGAAAGTTCTGTCGCGGCAGCCAGGCGCTTCACAGCCGCGTCTTCGTCGGGCAGGTAGTTGGCGCGGATCTGCTGGCGGATGGTGTCGAGCGGCATGGCGGTCCTGCGGAGCAAGCATCTGGGAGCGGGCCGGCGGTCGCCGGACCGAATGGCGCAAGCTAGCACAGAGCCGCATTTTCGGCCGGTCCAAAGAAATCGACATGGCAGGCCGGATGATCTATCATTGCGGCTCAATTGTTATCAGATGGGCTGTGATATCCGTGACAGAAGACCAATTGGACCGCATCGACAGAAACATCCTGTCGGCGCTGGCGCGCGACGGGCGGCTGTCCATGTCGGAACTGGCCGGCAAGGTCGGCCTGTCGAAGACGCCGGTGCAGGCGCGGGTGAAGCGCCTGGAGAAGGACGGCTATATCAGGGGCTATCAGGCGATCATCGATCGCGAGCGCATGGGCGAAGGCCATGTCGCCTTCGTCCAGGTCAAACTGTCGGACACGCGCTCGGCCGCGCTCGATGCTTTCAACCGTGCGGTGCAGGCCGTGCCGGAGATCGAGCAGTGCCACATGATGGCGTCGAGCTTCGATTATCTCCTGAAAGTCCGTACCACCGACATCGCCGCCTATCGCCGCGTGCTCGGCGAGCGCATCTCGGCACTGCCGCATGTTGCGCAGACCTCGACCTTCGTGGCCATGGAGACGGTGAAGGATCGCTAGCTCACTCCGACAGCGTCTTCAAAAACGCCACCAGCGCCGCGCGTTCGCGGTCCGACAGTTGCAACGGGTGCACTTCGGAGGTGCCTTCAACGGCCGCCTCCGCCTTCGCGTAGTGCGCCACCACCTCCTCCAGCGTGGAGAACTGTCCGGCATGCATATAGGGCGGCCGTGTCGCCGCGCCCCGCAGCGACGGCGTCTTGTAGGCACGCATCAGTTCGGGTGCTGCCTTGACGATGAAGCGCAGTTCTCCGCAGGCGCCGGCGTCGCCATCGCGGAAGGCGCCGAAGCAGTTGAATGGGTCGGCCTGAACCTGGGCCACCGCATCGAAACGGCCGCGATCCAATGGCAAATCCCTGACCGGCCGCACGCCGGTGTTGTGGAAAGCGTTGTCGGTGAAGCGCGGGCCGTTATGGCAGGTGACGCAATTGGCCTTGCCGATGAACAGTTTCAGCCCGAGCATCTCCTCCTGCGAAAAGGCATCGTCGGCTTTCGGCTTGGCGCCTGACGCAAGATCGATGGCAAAGCGGTCAAAGCGCGTCTGTGCCGGTTCGATCGACCGTTCGAAGGCGGCGATCGCCTTGCCGATATTGGAAAAGACGCGGTTGACGCCCTCAGCCTGAGTTGGGGTCATCGCCTTCCAGGCCGCCTGCTCGGCCTCGTTGCCAAGCGGGCTGGCGTGGGCCGGCACGGCGGAAAGATCCGGCAGTGGCCCGAAGATGCGCTCGTAGCGCGCACCAAAGCGCTTCTGGATGTAATGGGCGAAGGCGGCGCGGTTTCCCGCCTGCTCGAGCGGATTTTCCAGCGGCGTCAGCGCCTGCGCCCACAGGCTGTCGCGCCGCCCATCCCAGAAGAACCACGGATTGCGGGCAATGCCGGCCAGCGGCATCGAGCGCCTGTTGGTTCGGCCGACGCCGACGGATTGCGGCAGGTCATCCTGGAACTGCCGGTCGATCTTGTGGCAGGTCGAGCAGGATACGTTCCCGTCACGGCTCATCCCCTGGTCGAAGAACAGAGTGGAGCCCAGGGCGGCGGCGGCCGGCACGTCGGCGAAGCGGTTGGTGGTGTCGGGTTTGAGCGCCGGCAAGGTGTTCAGCGCCAGCGAAGCGATGGTCTTCTTCTCGGCATCGGAAAAATCCGGTTTGCCGCAGCCGGCAACGAGCACGACCGCCGCTAATGCCAGAAGGCGCAACAGGCCGTTCATCCGCTCACAGCACCACGTTGAAGACGACCGTGTCGGAACCGGCCGCCGCCGAAATGGCGAAGCGCAACTGCCACACGCCGCTCATGGTGAATTTCAGCCCCTCGATCCTGTAGCGCCCCTCGCCAAGATAATCGGTCGCCTGCGGACTGGTCGGCAAGCCGTGATTGTGCTGCGGCATGCCGCCGGACACCGAGATCGCCGCACCTTCCACGGAATCGCCGTTGACCGTCTTCAGGGTCAGCAACCAGGATTGCAGTTCGCCTTGCCGGATAACGCCGCGTTCCGGCTGAATGCTGGCGACAAACAAGCCGTTCGCCGTCTTCTTCGAGCGCGAAACATCGGGGCCCGGCGCCGACTGCGGCGCGGTCAGATAGACGATCGCCAATATGCCAGCCAGCAAGGCGGCCAGACCAACGCCCGCAAGAAGATAACGCCATATCGATGCCAAACCGGTTCCTCTTCTGGGCATAACGTCTCGGGAAGCAATTCGCGTCCCCGCTTCTGTGGGAAAACGCTTCTGGCGCAAAAAACCGCCGCCGCCAAGCATGGCGCTGCCGGCCGCAAAAAGCTACAGCAGCGAACTGATCCGGAGACAGATACATGGCAGCAGACGGCGTCGCTTCGATCGGTGAATGCATGCTCGAACTGTCCGGCCAGGCCGGGCCGAACTGGCGCATGGGCTTTGCCGGCGACACGTTCAACACGCTGTGGGCGCTGCATGCGCTGAGCGGCGAGCGGCCGGCGACCTATGTCTCGGCCTTCGGCGACGATCCCTTCTCGCAGGGCCAGATTTCGTTCTTCGCCGAAAACGGCATTGACATCGGCGCCAGCCCGGTCATCCCAGGCGCGCGGCCCGGCCTCTACGCCATCACCTTGACCGGCGCCGAACGCGCCTTCACCTACTGGCGCAGCGACGCGGCGGCCAGGCGGCTCGCCTCGGACCCGCCCGCCTTGGCAAAAAGCCTTGAAAACCAGGCTCTTGTGTATTTTTCCGGAATCACCTTGGCAATTCTGGATGCCGCCGCGCGCAAGACGTTGCTGGCGGAAGTGTCCAAGGCGCGGGCTGCCGGTTCGCTCGTCGCCTTCGACCCCAACTACCGGCCGCGCCTGTGGCAGAGCCGCGAGGAGGCGCAAGCCGCGATCCTCGACGCGCTTGCCGTCGCCGACATCGCGCTACCGACCTTTCCCGACGAGCAGATGCTGTTCGGCGACTCGGCACCGCAAGCGACCGCCGAGCGGTTCGGAAAACTGGTCGGCGAAGTCGTCGTCAAGAATGGCGAGGAACCCGCGCTGATCGCCACTGGCGGAGCCCTGCAGCCGGTTCCGGCCCAGCATGTCGCCACCCCGGTCGACACCACCGGCGCCGGCGATTCCTTCAATGGCGGCTATCTCGCCGCCCGGCTGGCCGGCCATGCCCCGGCGGATGCCGTGCAGCGCGCGCATCGCGTCGCCGCCACAGTCGTCCAGGTGCGAGGCGCGCTGGCGCCGTTCGAGGTTCTAAGAACCGCTTTCGAGGGCTAAGACCTTAGGGAGGCCTGAAACGATATTCCGTCACCTGATGATAGATCTGGCCCGGCCACAGCGTGGCCTGTGGGAAATAGGGCCGGTTCGGCGCGTCGGGCCAGGTCTGCGCTTCCAGGCAAAAGCCGGAAAACGCCTTGTAGCGCCGTCCGTCCAGGCCGCCCGAGGTCGGCGCGACATACTGGCCGGTGTAAAGCTGCAGGCCAGGCTCTGTGGTCCAGACCTCCATCTCGACGCCGGAATTGGCGCCTTGCGCCCACGCCACCTGGTGAAGCGGGCCCCGGGCTGACGCCAGGCAAAAATTGACGTCGTAGGGAAGCTGCTCGCCTTCCGTTTCCATGCGCAGCGGCCGCGCCTGGCGGAAGTCGAAGGGCGTGCCGTCGACAGGTTTGACCACGCCGGTCGGGATCATCTCGCCATCGATCGGCGTATAGGCGCCGGCATTCAGCATCAGCCGGTGGTCGAGAATGTCACCGGCGCCGCCATCGTCGAGATTGAAATAGGAATGCTGCGCCAGATTGCACAGCGTCGGCTCCTCGCAAGTGGCGGTCAGTTCCATCGAGAGCGTGCCGGGAATCTTCAGCCGGTAGGTGCAGGTGACGTCGAGCGCGCCGGGAAAGCCCATCGTGCCCTCGGGATCGTGCAGGGTCAGCGTGACAAAATCCCGGCCGTGCAGCGAAACCGTCCACGGCCGGTGGAAGAAGCCCTCCGAGCCGCCATGCAGCGTGTGCTTGCCGAGGAAATTGCGCTCGGTCTGGTAGCGCTGGCCGGCAATGGTGAAGCGGCCGTCGCGGATGCGGTTGGCATAGCGGCCGACGACCGCGCCGAAGAAGGCCCGGTCAGTCTCGTAAGGCTCGAAGCGATCGTAGCCCAGCACCAGCGGCGCATCGTGGCCGGCGAGCCGCAGATCCTGGATGATTGCGCCGAGCCCGATGATGTTGGCGCTGATGCCGCCGCCCCGGATGGTGAAACGGCGAACGGATTCGCCTGCCTGCGTCGTGCCGAAGACTTCGCCGTCCTTCATCGCTATGTCCAAATGCTAATTCATCGATCTGTCGACTTAGAGCAATTCCAGGAAAAGTGTGAAACGGTTTTCCGTCCGGAATTGCAAAAAACAAAGAACTGGAGCGGTTCGGCGTTTCCGTGAAACGCTGAACCGCTCCAGTCCGGCTGAATGTCGTCTGGCAAGGGCAGGCGCGCGGCCTGCCCTGCCCGTGAATGATTTAGAGGCCGAGACCCCCGATGCAGACATATTTGGTGTCGAGATAATCCTCGATGCCCTGATGTCCGCCTTCCTTGCCGAGGCCCGATTCCTTGACGCCGCCGAACGGCGCTTCCGGCGTGGTGATCAGGCCTTCATTGACGCCGACCATGCCGTATTTCAGGCCTTCCATGACCCGGAAGGCGCGGCCGAGGTCGCCGGTGTAGAAATAGGCGGCCAGGCCGAACTCGGTGTCGTTGGCGAGCGCAATGGCTTCCTCCTCGGTCTCGAACTTGAACACCGGGGCGATCGGGCCAAAAATCTCTTCCTTCATGAAGCGCATGTCGGGCTTCGCATCGGCGATGACGGTCGGCTGGAAGAATGAGCCGCCAAGCGCGTGGCGCTTGCCGCCGGCAACGACCTTGCCGCCCTTCGACGTGGCGTCGGCGATGAATTCCTCGACCTTCTCGACCGCCTTCACGTCGATCAGCGGTCCCTGCTGCACGCCCTCTTCCAGGCCCGAGCCAACCTTCAGCGCATTGCTGGCAGCGGCCAGCCTCTCGACAAACTTGTCGTAGATGCCGGCCTGCACCAGGAAGCGGTTGGTGCAGACGCAGGTCTGGCCTGAATTGCGGTATTTGGCGGTGATGGCGCCGGCGACGGCGCGATCGAGGTCGGCATCGTCGAAGACCACGAACGGCGCATTGCCGCCGAGTTCCATCGAGACCTTCTTGACGGTGACGGACGACTTCTGAATCAGCAGCTTGCCGATCTCGGTCGAGCCGGTGAAGGTGATCTTCGACACCAGCGGATTGGCGCAGATCTCGTCGCCGATTTCGCCGGCAGCACCCGTCAGGATGTTGATGACGCCCTTGGGGAAGCCGACTTCCTCGGCGAGCGCGCCCCATGCAAGGCCGGAATACGGCGTCTGCGAGGCCGGCTTGACCACGGCGGTGCAGCCGGCGGCAAGCGCGGGGCCAAGCTTGCGGGCAAGCATTGAGGAGGGGAAATTCCACGGCGTGATGGCGGCAATGACGCCGACCGGCTCCTTGGTCACCAGGATGCGGCGATCGCCCCATGGCGATGGCACGACATCGCCATAGGTGCGGCGGCCTTCCTCGGCAAACCACATGATATAGGCGGCGGCCGAACCGATCTCGCCCTTGGATTCGGCGAGCGACTTGCCCTGCTCGATGGTGAGCAGTTCGGCCAGCACATCCTGATTGTCCATCATCGCGTCATGCAGCTTGCGCAACAGCTTCGAGCGCTCAAGCGCGGTCGTCTTGCGCCAGGTCTTGAAGGCTTCGCTTGCGGCTTCGATGGCGCGGCGGGTTTCCGCCTTGCCCGACTTCGGCACGGTGCCGATCTTGAGACCGGTGGCCGGGTTGTTGACGTCGACCGTCTGGCCGCTGTCGGCCTGCACCCATTCGCCGTTGATGAGATTGGCCTGGCGCATGAAATGGCTGGTTTTCTGCAGCATGGTCTAGCCTCCGTTCGGCGCACTGACGGGCCGGTTTCCTGGATCTCTTGAACGAGCGTGCACAATGGCGGCGGAGCCGACACGCTGAAGCCAATGCTCTTTACCTAGGGCAAGCCCGGCAAGCAATTGCAAGATGGCATATAGGCTTTGGGCCAGCCCAACGCCAGAGAAAATTCACATGTAAATTAGTTTGGGCCGCAGCCTTGTCAAAGACCAGCCTTGCCAAAGACCAGCCTTACAGAAGACCAAGCCTACCCAAAGACATGCACCACCACCGTCAGCCAAAAGGCGGTTGTAACAACCGCGCTTGCCGTGGCGATGGTCATCTGGTTCGACGCCAGCGCCTGGCCGGTGTTGAACTGCACGGCGATGAGATAGGAATTGATGCCGGACGGCAGCGCCGCCACCACGACCGCAACTTTGGCCGTCAAGGGCGGCAGGCCAAACAGCCAGACCAGGCCGAGCACCAGCGCCGGCATCAGGAACAGTTTCAGCGTCGACAGCGCCAGCGCCGGTCGGATGTTACCGGAAATGCCGAAACGGCGCAGGCTGAGCCCCATGGCGAACAGCGCCACCGGCCCGGCGGTGTTAGCCAGCGCATCGGCCAGTCGCATGGCAAGGTTCGGCAGCGGCGCGCCGGTGAGGCGCCATGCCAGCCCGGCCAGGATGCCGATGATCAACGGATTGGTGAACAGTCTTCTCAGAAAGCTCTGGATGATGCGCAGCGGGTGTACGGGCTCGCTGACGCCGCGGCCAAATATCTCGAACATGATGATCGAAGCCATCATCATGGTCGGCAGATGCACGGAAACGAGCAGCGACAGCACTTCGAATCCGCTGGACCCGAATACGCCGAGAACGAAGGGAATGCCCAGCAACACCACATTCGAGAAGGATGACGACACTCCACCGACGATGCCGGTGCGCGCGTCCCGCCCAAAGATCCGTGTCGTCACCAGATGGCCGGCGGCCCATGTCATTGCAACCGCCGCGAAATAAGCACCCCACAGCGACCAGGGCGCCACGCCGTGGAAATCCGAATTCACCATCGTCCGAAACAGCAGCAGCGGCATCGCGACGTTGATGGCGAATTCGGAGATGCCGTCCCCGCTGGCCGGTTTCAGATAGCCGGTGAGCCCGGTGACATAGCCGAGCGCGACGAGGCTGAAGACGAAAAGAACGGTTTCGGTGAGCGGAGACATTTTTCAGGGATAGGCGAGCCCGGATTCCAGCGCAATCGCCATGATCTTCAGAAACCGCTCCTCGATCCGCCCGGCGCCTGAATTTGATCATGGTCGGGTGGCAGCGCTATACAGGCTTGGGATCATCAGGGCGGACACACAGCGAATGGTTGCGACGCCGAAACAGCGTCATTTCAGACGGGAGTGGCTGGTCAGACAAGTGTGGCTGGTCAGACAGGGGTGGCTTGCGGGTTTCGTCGCTATACTGCTTTGCCTTGGCGTATCTGAGGCCCAGGCCGCCGAGACCAAAAGTCTCAAGGGCGTGGCGCTGATCATCGGCCAGTCGAAATACGAACACATCGCAGCCCTTGCCAACCCGGCCAACGACGCCCGCGACATGGCCAAGATGCTGACCGACCTCGGCTTCGACGCCCGCAACGTCACCGATCGCGATGCCGCCAAGCTGAAGCGCGATCTCGATCGGTTTGTCGAGGACGCCGAAGGCGCCGACGTCGCCTTCATCTATTATTCCGGCCACGGCATCGAGGCGGGCGGCGAGAATTATCTGGTGCCGGTCGATGCCGACGTCTCGTCGTTGAAAAATGCCGGTGAGGCGCTGGTGCCGATTTCAGCCGTCATGGACGAGCTGAAAAAGACCGTGCCGGTGACGATCGTGCTGCTTGACGCCTGCCGCACCAACCCGTTTCCGCCGGACGCGGTCGTGCGCCGCGGGCCGACGGCTTCCGCCGAGCCTGTCGGCGCCGGTGGGCTGGAGCCGGTGCGCGGCGCCAAGGCCCTCGCCGATGCCTCAGTGGATGATGCCAGCCTGGGAACCGTCGTCGGCTTCGCCGCCGAGCCGGGCCGACCCGCGCTTGATGGCGCAGCCGGCGAAAACAGCCCCTACGCCGCCGCCCTGCTGCGCCACCTCACCGCGATGAAAGGCACGGAATTCGGCTCGGTAATGCGCATGGTCACCGAGGAGGTCTATCTCGACACCAAGGCAAAGCAGCGACCTTGGGTCAGCGAGAGCCTGCGTCGCCTGCTCTATTTCGGCGTCGCGCCGCCGGAACCGACCGGCGACGACGGGCTGATCACCGGTGAGCGGCGGCAATTGCTGCTGACCATTTCCGACCTGCCCGATCCCAAGCGGGCTCAGGTGGAGTTGGCTTCTCTGCAGGACGGCGTGCCCCTTGACGCTCTCTACGGCGTGCTCAAGGCGCTCGGCACGGAAAAGATCCCGGAGGACCCGAACGACCTGCAGAAGGTGCTGGACAGCCAGGCCGAGCGTCTGAAGAAGATGATGGCCGAGCGCGCCGCGCTGCGCACCGACGATCCTGAGATCAGTCGCCTCGTCGCATCCGCCGACAAAGCCATCGGCCAGGGCGCCATGGTGACGGCGCGCAAATTCCTCGACGACGCGGTCGGCCGGATCGAGGAAAACAGCGGTGCGGTCGACGAGGCCGAGGACCTGCTCCGGCAAAAGCGCATCGCCGACGCCGCCATCTATGCCAAACGCGCCGACGCCGCCGCGCTGGTCTTCGACTACAAATCCGCCGCCAACGACTATGCCAAGGCGTATTCGCTGGTCGAGAAGTGGGACGAAAAGCTGCGCTGGAACTACAAGAACCAGGAGGCCGAGGCGTTGAACGCTCATGGCTACGCCACCGGCGACCTCGATGCACTACAACAGTCCATCGAGGCCTATCATGTCATCTTGAACTTCATTCCCAATGGCGAACAGAGCCGCGATTGGGCAATCACTCGCAACAACATGGCGGTCGTGCTGCAAACCATCGGCGAACGCGAAACCGAGACCGCGCATCTGGAAGAGGCAGCGCAGATCTTCCGCGGTTCGCTTGCCGTTTTCGAGCGCGAGAAAGATGATCGCAACTGGGCCGCTGCGCAGAACAACCTGGCCAATGTGCTGCTTAAGATCGGCGAACGCGAAAGCGACCCCAAGCGCCTGAACGATGCGGTGGCGGCAATGCGCGCCACGCTGGAGAAGCGCCCGCGCGACAAGCTGCCTTTGGACTGGGCCTCTTCGCAGAACAATCTTGGCCTCGCCCTCTATGCGCTCTCCGAACGCGAACCCACCGGCGAGCATCTAAAGCAGGCCGAAGCCGCCTACCGGCTGGCGCTCGAGGAGTACACGCGCGAAAAAACGCCGGTAGAATGGGCGATGATCGAGAACAATCTCGGCAACACGCTGGTCACGCTTGGCATCCAGCTCAACGACAAGGCCAAGATCAATGAGGCGGCCGACGCTTTCCGCGCCGCGCTGGAAGTGCGAACCCGCGAAACTTTCCCGGTGTCCTGGGCGACCAGCCGCCTCAACCTGGGCAATGCGCTGAGCGGTATCGCCCGCTTCGATATGGGCACGGCTACGCTCGAAGAAGCTGCTGCTGCCTATGACGACGCTCTGACGGTGTTTACCCGCAAGCGCTTCCCGATGGACTGGGCGTCAGCCCAGAACAATCTCGGCTCGATCTATCAGACGCTGGGCCAGCGCACGCGTGATGCGGCCAAGCTGGAACAGTCGGCGGCAGCCTTCCAGGCGGCACGGCAGGTCTATGTCAGGCGGAAGTTCCCGCAGGACTGGGCGATGAGCTACTACAATCTCGGCAACACGCTGCAGCTTCTCGGCGGCGTCACCGACAAGCCCGAGCATTACAGCGAGGCGGTCGACGCCTACGGCAATGCGTTGCGCGAGTACAAGCGCGAGACCAACCCGCGGCAATGGGCAATGGCCCAGGCCGGCCTGGGCTCGACGCTGCACTGGTTGAGCATGAGCAATGGCGATGCCAAGATGCTGCAGGATTCGATTGCGGCGCGGCGGGCAGCGCTCGAAATACTCACCATCGAGGCCGCGCCGGTCGACTGGGCCAACGCTCAAAATGGCCTCGGTATGAGCCTGCTCAATCTCGGCAATCTCCAGCGGACCGACAAATATCTCAACGACGCCGAAGCGGCGTTCACGGCGGCGCTGAAGGTGTTTACGCGCGAAAGTCAGCCGCTGCAGTGGGCCTTCGAGCAGAACAATATCGGCGACGTCCACTGGAACCGCGCCAGCTATGGCGCGGGCAAGCCGGAATATCTCAAGGCGATCGAATTCTTCGAGAACGCCAAGCAGGGCTTCACCGAAGCCGGCTACACGATCCCTATCCCGCTCACCGATCAGAAGATCGAGCTGGCGAAGAAGCAAATGGCGAAAATGTGAAGCGAACCGAGGGTTCGCCTTTCGCTTGTCTTTGTGCCGGCTTTCCGATCCCTATATCAGAATGACCGGAGCCGGCATCCGGCTCCCGGAAAGGTTTCGATGATTCGATTTGTGCTGTCGCTGTTCCTGCTTGCTGTTCCCGCCGTCGCCCACGCGACCGACGCCGGCTGGGCGCTGCTGCGTGACGGCGGGCATGTCGTGCTGCTTCGCCACGCACTGGTCACCGGCACCACCGACCCCGCCAATTTCGTCATCGACAACTGTGCCACCCAGGTCAATCTATCGGCGCGCGGCAAGCAGCAGGCGAGCAAGATCGGCGCGCTGTTCGGCGCCCGCGCCGCCCCCATTGAGCGGGTGCTGTCCAGCCGCTATTGCCGCTGCCTCGACACTGCCCGCATCGCCTTCGAAGCGGAGCCGGAGCTTTTTGCGCCGCTAGACCTCCTGAGGAGCGATCCGACCGAGAAGGCCGCGCAGCTCGACGCGGTGATGAAGGAAATCCGCGCCTACACCGGTTCCGACAATCTGGTCATGGTCACGCATCTCGAAAACATCGTCGCGCTGACCGGCGTCTCGCCGCGCGAGGGCGAAGCGGTGGTGGTCGAGCCGCAGGGCGATGGCTTGCGCGTGCTCGGCCGCGTCACGTTCTGAGAAAGCCAGTGGTCAAGCTCCGTGAAAACTAAGCTGACGTAACGTCAACTGGGAGGGCCGCCGGCTTGTCGGGCGGCCCTTCTTGTCTTCACGGGAGGGCCATCCCATCTGCGCCCGGCGCATCAGGCCTTTTCCTGCCGGAAAAAACCGATTAGACAGCGCCCAAACCAGATGCGGACAGATTCCGCCCGCAACCGAAGGAAGAGCCCTTGTCCACCACGTTCGACAAAGTCGCCAAGATCATTGCCGACACCAGCGAGATCGATATCGACACCATCACTCCCGAGAGCCACACGATCGACGATCTCGGAATCGACAGTCTCGATTTCCTCGATATCGTCTTTGCCATCGACAAGGAATTCGGCATCAAGGTGCCGCTGGAAAAGTGGACCCAGGAAGTCAATGACGGCAAGGCTTCGACCGACGATTACTTCGTCATGAAGAACCTGTGCGCCAAGATCGACGCGCTGGTCGCCGCCAAGACCGCCTGATATCGGCTGGCGCGCGGCCTTGACGGGCTGCGCCGCCTGACCCACAAAGCCGCTCATGAGCAGCCCTCGCGACGTCGTCATCACCGGTATCGGCCTTGTCTCCTCGCTGGGAGAGGGTCCGGATACCCACTGGCAGAAGCTGGCGCAGCCGGGCCTGCAGCCGGTGCTCGAATCCGCACGCTTTGCGCCCTACACCGTGCATCCCCTGCCGGAGATCGACTGGAACCTGCAGATCGCCAAGCGCGGCGACCAGCGGCAGATGGAAACCTGGCAGAGGCTGGGCACCTATGCCGCCGGCATGGCGCTGGATGACGCCGGCATCAAGGGCAATGACGATCTCTGCACGACGATGGACATGGTGGTGGCCGCCGGCGGCGGCGAGCGGGACGAGGCGGTCGATGCCGCCATCCTCGCAGCGTCCGAGAGCCGCAACGACCGCGACGTGCTGCTCAACGAGAAACTGACCACCGAATTGCGGCCGACCCTTTTCCTGGCCCAGCTCTCCAATTTGCTCGCCGGCAACATCTCCATCGTCCACAAGGTGACGGGGTCGTCGAGGACCTTCATGGGCGAGGAAGGTGCCGGCGTCGCGGCCGTCGAGACCGCCGCCGCGCGCATCCGCTCCGGACAGTCGACGCACATACTGGTCGGCGGCGCCTTCCAGACCGAACATTCCGACATGCTGCTCGGCTATGAATTGGCCGGTTATCTGCATCGCGGCCCATGGAAGCCGGTCTGGCAGAGACAGGGCGCCGAGGGCGGCGGCCTGGTCTCCGGCTCCGGTGGCGCCTTCCTGGTGCTGGAGCAGCGCGAACACGCGCAAAGCCGTGGGCGGAAAATCTATGCCGAGCTCGGACCGGTCGTCTCAGGCCGCGCCCGGCGCTCGCGCGGCGAGCTTGACGCCGAGATCGCGGCATTGCTCAAACAGGCGGCTCTCCCGAACGGCAAGTTGCTGGCCCTGTCGGGCGCCTCCGGGGCGCATACCGCGACGTCAGCCGAAAAGTCAGCGCTGGATGCCAATCCGGCGATATCGGCGCGCGGCTTCGCCACGCTGACCGGGCATATGAAGGAAGCGCAGTTTCCATTCGCGGTCGCCCTCGCCGCCCTGGCCGTCGACCGCAAGGCCGCCTACCCCGTATTCGACGCCGCGGCCGAGAAGCCGTTCGAAGGCATTCCCGAAACCGTGCTCGCAACGGCGATCGGCTATCACCAATTCGAGGGCATGGCGCTGGTCAACGCTGCTTGAAGCAGCGCTGCGCGATCATGCTGCAAAGTTAAGAGGTTCCGGATGGCCAATCTCAGAGATCACATGGGCAGGCCGATCGTCGCCGTCACCGGCATCGGCGTGGTAACCTCGCTCGGCGTCGGCAAGGCAGACAATTGGGCGGCACTGACCTCCGGCAAATCGGGCATCCACCCGATCACCCGCTTTCCCGTCGACCACCTCAACACCCGCATCTCCGGTATGGTCGATTTCCTCGACTCAAGCTCGAAAGGCGCCAGCCTGCTGACCTACGAGCTGGCCGAAACCGCCGCGAATGAGGCGGCGGCCGAATCCGGCCTCGATTCCTCTGATTTTGGCGGGCCTCTGTTCCTCGCCTCGCCGCCGGTCGAACTCGACTGGCAGGATCGCTTCGCGCTCTACAATTCCGACGCCAAAGGCGCCGGCGCCGAAAGGCTGCTCAGGGTGGCGCGCGGGCTGAAGGAAACGGATACGTTCGCAAGCACGCAGTTCGGCGCGATCGCCGACCGGCTGGCCGACCGCTTTGGCACGCGCGGCCTGCCGATCACGCTGTCGACGGCCTGCGCTTCGGGCGCCACCGCCATCCAGCTCGGCGTCGAAGCGATCCGCCGCGGCGAATGCGACCGGGCGCTGTCCATCGGCGCCGACGGTTCGGCAACCGCCGAGGCGCTGATCCGCTTTTCGTTGCTCTCGGCGCTGTCGACCCACAATGACATCCCTGAAAAGGCGTCAAAACCCTTCTCCAAGGACCGCGACGGCTTTGTGCTGGCCGAAGGCTCCGGCGCTCTGGTGCTGGAATCGCTTGAGGCAGCCCTTGCTCGGGGCGCCAGCGTTCTCGGCATCCTGCGCGGCTGCGGTGAAAAGGCCGACGATTTCCATCGCACCCGTTCCAAGCCCGACGGTTCGCCGGCGATCGCAGCAGTCCGCGCCGCCCTTGCCGATGCCGGCTTGAGCAAGGACGAGATCGACTACGTCAACGCTCACGGCACCTCGACACCGGAAAACGACAAGATGGAGCATCTGTCGCTGTCGACCGTGTTCGGCGATCGCATCGGCTCGATGCCGGTCTCGTCGAACAAGTCGATGATCGGCCACACGCTGTCGGCGGCGGGTGCTGTCGAAGCGGCGTTTTCGCTGATGACCATGCGCGAAAGCGTGATTCCGCCGACCATCAACTACGACAATCCCGACCCGGCAATCGTGCTCGACGTGGTGCCCAACAAGAAGCGCAATGCCGAAGTCGGCACCGTGCTCTCGAACTCGTTCGGCTTCGGCGGCCAGAACACTTGCCTTGTCATGGCGCGGGAACCGGTCTAAGCGACCTTTTTCAGCCAGACTGAACTGACAGGCCCCATGCGCGCACTGCAACTTATCGAGGACCGCCGTCTTGAAACGGTGGACCTGCCGCCCCCGCCGCCCCCCGCATTGGGCGAAGTCACGCTGCGCATCAAGGCGGTGGCGCTGAACCATATCGACGTCTGGGGCTGGCGTGGCATGGCCTTCGCCAAGCGTAAGCTGCCGCTGGTCGTCGGCGCCGAAGCCTCCGGCGAGGTCGAAGCTGTCGGCCCCGGCGTCTCCAGCCTGCTGCCCGGACAATTGGTATCGATCTATGGCGCGCGCACCTGCGGCCTTTGCCGCGCCTGCCGCGAAGGCCGCGACAATCTCTGCGAACATGTCTCGGGCGTCCACGGCTTCCATCTCGATGGCTTTGCCCAGGAGAAGATCAACCTGCCGGCGCGCCTGCTGGTCCCTGCTCCTCCCGGCGTGACCGATGTCGGCGCGGCTGTCGCCCCCGTCACCTTCGGCACCGTCGAGCACATGCTGTTCGACAATGCCAAGCTGCAGCCCGGCGAAACCATCCTCATCCATGCCGGCGGCTCCGGCATCGGCTCGGCGGCGATCCAGCTGGCCAGGCGCATGGGTTGCACCATCATCACCACGGTCGGCTCCAACGACAAGATCGACAAGGCCAAGGCGCTCGGCGCCGACCATGTCATCAACTACCGCGACGACCGTTTCGAAGGCGTCGTGCGCAAGCTCACCAGGAAGAAGGGCGTCGACGTCGTCTTCGAGCATGTCGGCGCCGACACCTTTGCCGCCTCGATGCTGTGCCTCAAGCGCGGCGGCCGCCTGGTCACCTGCGGCTCGACCTCCGGCGTGTCGACGCAGATCAATCTGATGCAGCTGTTCCAGCAGCAGCTGAAGCTGCTCGGGTCCTTCGGCTGCCGCATGGAGAACATGGCCAACGCCATGCAGAAGATGGCGGCGGGACAGGTAGCACCTGTCATCGACACCGAGGTCGGCTTCGACGGCATCGACGCCGCGTTGAAGCGCATGGAAGGCCGCGACGTGTTCGGCAAGATCATCCTGCGCGTTTCCTAGGACAATGGCCGGCAAGGTGTTCAAGAAAGCCCGCCGGGACTTCATGTTCCGCTATGGCCGAAGACTGCGCCAGATGGAGCACTGGCTGGTGGCGCGCGCGGCGATGACGATCATCTCGCTGCTGCGCCTCTTGCCCGCCGACAAGGCGCTCAATTTCGCCGACCGCGCGGCCCGCCGCATCGGCCCCCGTGTCGGGCGCCACCGCGTCGCCGTCAACAATCTGCGCCTTGCCTATCCCGAAAAGAGCGATGCCGAGATCGAGGCCATCGCCTCCGACATGTGGGGCAACATGGCCCGGCTCGCCGCCGAATACATCTTTCTCGATGCGCTCTTCGACTATGATCCGAACGCAGCGACGCCCGGCCGCGTCGAAGTTGGCGGCGCCGATCATTTCCATCAGATAGCTGGCGAGGACAAGCCGCATATCCTGTTCACCGGCCATCTCGGCAATTTCGAACTGCTGCCGGTGGCTGCCGCGACGTTCGGCATGAAGATCACGGCGCTGTTTCGTCCGCCGAACAATCCTTACCTCGCCGATTATATCCATTCGACGCGGCGTTCGAGCATGGGCGCCTTGCTGCCGTCTTCGACCGGCGCCTCCTTCGCGCTGGCGTCGATTCTGGAGAAAGGCGGCAATATCGGCGTGCTGGTCGACCAGAAATTCTCCAGCGGACTGGAGACAATCTTCTTTAACCGCCCATGCCAGAGCAATCCGGTTCTGGGCATGCTCGCCCGTCACTATGATTGCGACGTCTATCCGGCGCGATGTGTGCGGCTGCCTGGCAACCGCTTCCGCCTCGAGATCGAGGACAAGCTGACCTTGCCGCGCAATGAAAGCGGCAGCGTCGATGTCGCGGCCACCACCCAACTGCTCGCCGACGTGGTCGAGCGCTGGGTGCGCGAGGATCCGGGACAGTGGATGTGGTTCCACAAAAGGTGGGAAATCTCAGGCCGGCGTCGCCGCCGGCGCGGACAGGCCAACGCCACCGGCCAGGGGCAGCGTCAATCTTAAGTCGTCGAAAGCCTCAGTTCGTCACAACGATCCGCGTATTGCCGAAGCCGACTTCGCGCACCATCGCATAGAACATCGCGGCATTGGCGGTGTGCAGCCGCACGCAGCCATGCGATGCCGGACGCCCTAGCTGCCTGACCGCGCCGGTGCCGTGGATGGCGTAGCCGCCATGGAAGAACACCGAGTAAGGCATTGGCGACATGTGGTATTTTTTCGAATACCACATCCGCGCCGTGCGTTGCGGCCGATAGGTGCCGCGCGGCGTGAAATAGCCGCTGCGCGCGGTCGACACGCTCCAGCGATAAAGCACCTGGCCGTATTGGCTGACGGTCATGGTCTGCGACGAGACGTCGATGCTGGCCACCAGCGAGGCAGCCCTGCTTTCGATGGACGTGCCGAACAGCATCGCAGCAAAAGCAGCTGCCATGAGAACGATTTTAGTCATGAGATCAAACCCCTTTGATGCCCCTTGCCTGCCCTGTCATCACGCGGTTTTTCATCTTTTTAACGACAGGTGAGTGATCTAACACACACTCCTTGATAAATTCGCCAATCTAAAGCAGCGAATTTGAACGATTTTCCCGCCATAGTTGCCGCTGCGACACGAAGTTTCGGCGCCAGTGGCGCGATGCTTGCAAAACCACCCCCTTGCCTGCTCAAATCCGGGAATGAGCGAACGACTCTTCAAAGCGATAGACGCCCGTGTTGATGACCTGGTCGCACTGACCGCCGACCTGATCCGCTTCCCGACCATCAACCCGCCCGGCGAAGCCTATCGCCCCTGCGCCGAATATATCGGTGCGCGCCTAGGCAGGCTTGGCTTCGAAACCGAATTCATCCGCGCCGAAGGCACGCCCGGCGACACCGACCGCTATCCCCGCGTCAATGTCGTCGCCCGCTTCGACGGCCGCTCGCCTGGGGCCTGCGTCCATTTCAACTCGCACATCGATGTGGTCGAAGCCGGCGAAGGCTGGAGCGTCGATCCCTTTGCCGGGGTGGTGAAGGACGGCAAGGTCTACGGCCGCGGCGCCTGCGACATGAAAGGGGGCATGGCCGCCTCGATCATCGCGGCGGAAGCCTTCATGGAGGTATTCCCCGACTTTCCTGGCGCCATCGAAATCTCCGGCACCGTCGATGAAGAGTCCGGCGGCTTCGGCGGCGTCGCCCATCTGGCGAAGCTTGGCTATTTCTCGAAACCCAAGGTCGACCACGTCATCATCCCCGAGCCGCTGAACAAGGACCGCATCTGTCTTGGCCATCGCGGCGTCTGGTGGGCGGAGATCGAGACCAAGGGCGAGATCGCGCATGGCTCGATGCCGTTCCTCGGCGACAATGCGGTGCGCCATATGGGCGCCGTGCTGCAGGCCTTCGAGGATGAACTGTTTCCGGCGCTCGATCGCAAGGTGACGCGCATGCCTGTCGTGCCCGAAGGCGCAAAGCGCTCGACCATGAACATCAACTCGATCCATGGCGGCCAGACCGAGGATTTCCGCCCCGGCCTGCCCTCACCCAACGTGCCCGACGCCTGCCGGCTTACCATCGATCGCCGCTTCCTGCTCGAGGAAGACCTTGCCACGGTCAAGAGCGAGGTGACCGATATCCTCGACCGGCTGAAGCGCGAGCGCAAAAAGTTCGACTACGAGATTCGCGACCTGATGGAGGTGCTGCCGCTGATGACCGAGCGCGACGCGCCGGTGGTCAAGGCGGTGGCGCAAGGCATCATGGCGATCTTCGACCGTGAGCCGGATTATGTCATTTCACCAGGCACTTACGACCAGAAGCACATCGCCCGCATCGGCCACATCTATGATTGCATCGCCTATGGCCCGGGCATTTTGGACCTCGCCCACCGGCCCGACGAATGGGTCGGTATCTCTGATATGGTGGAGTCGGCCAAGGTGATGGCGATCGGGCTGAATGTGCTGCTCAGGGGCACGGCCGCGGACTGAACCATCGGCTTCGCTGAAAAAACATTCCTCCCCGCGCCGCTGCGGAGCACGAAACGCAATTTACTCCACCTCGAAATCACGCTTCTATCGCATCAGGGTTCGAGCATTTGGGAGTTGCACGATGAAATTGTGGAAAACCATTCTTGCCGCCACGGTGCTGGCACTGGCCGGCAGTCAGGCATTTGCCGCACGCACCGACCTGGTGATCGGCATTCCGCTCGAGCCGCCGCATCTCGATCCGACCGCCGGTGCTGCCGCGGCGATCGACGAAGTGCTCTACGCCAACGTCTTCGAGGGCCTGACCCGCATCGGCCCGAATGGCGAAGTGCTGCCCGACCTTGCCGAGAGCTGGGCCATTTCCGACGATGGCAAGGTCTACACCTTCAAGCTGCACACCGGCGTCAAATTCCATGACGGCAGCGATTTCGACGCCGGCGACGTGAAGTTCTCGCTCGACCGCGCCCGTGCCGACAATTCCGTAAACGCGCAAAAGGCCCTGTTCGCCGCCATCGATACGGTCGAAGTCGTCGATCCGACAACGGTCAAGGTGACGCTGAAGAACCCGCAGGGGTCGTTCCTCTACAATCTGGGCTGGGGCGACGCGGTGATCGTGGCGCCGGAGAGCGCCGACACCAACAAGGAAAAGCCCATCGGCACCGGCCCGTTCAAATTCCAGAGCTGGGCCAAGGGCTCGTCGATCACGCTGGTCAAATCCGACAACTACTGGGGCGCTCCGGTATCCCTCGACAAGGCCGAATTCCGCATCGTTCCCGACGCCGCCGCCGCCGTGCCGGCGCTGCTCTCCGGCGACATCCAGGCTTTCCCTTTCTTCGATCCCGACAGCGTCGCGCAGGTCAAGGACGATCCGCGCTTCAAGGTGGTGATCGGCTCGACTGAGGGCGAGACCATTCTGGCGATCAACAACAAGAAGCCGCCTTTCGACAAGCTCGAGGTGCGGCAGGCAATTGCCTTCGCGCTCGACCGCAAGGCGATCATCGACGGCGCCTCGGCCGGCCTCGGCGTGCCGATCGGCTCGCACATGTCGCCCGCCAGCAAGGCCTATGTCGACCTCACCGGCCTGTACCCGCACAATGTCGACAAGGCCAAGGAGCTGCTGAAGCAAGCCGGCTTCGAAAACGGAATCAAGGCGACGCTGAAACTGCCGCCGCCTTCCTATGCACGGCTTGGCGGCGAGATCATCGCCTCGCAGCTGCGCGACGTCGGCATCGACCTGGAAATCATTCCGGTCGAATGGGCGCAGTGGCTGGATCAGGTGTTCACCAAGAAGGATTACGACCTGACCATCGTCTCCCACACCGAGCCCAACGACATCGATATCTACTCGCGCAAGGACTACTACTTCAACTACGACAACCCCGCCTTCGACAAGATCATCGCCGAGCTGAACCTCACCTCCGACGACGCCAAGCGCAACACGCTGCTCGGCGAAGCACAGAAGATCCTGGCCGACGACGCCGTGGTGGGGTTCCTCTATGAACTGCCGAAGGTCGGCGTCTGGGACGCCAAGCTGCAGGGCCTGTGGGAAAACGCCCCGATCCAGGCGAATGACCTGACCAAGGTGAAGTGGGCGAATTGAGGCGGCGGGCCAAAGGGCGGCGTTTGCGCTCCGTCACACCCCCCTCTGCCCTGCCGGGCATCTCCCCCTCAAGGGGGGAGATTGCGCTCTCATCTCTGCTTTCGCCAATTGCCAGCGCCGCAAAGGAAAGCCCGGCGCTGAAACTGCTGATCTCCCCCCTTGAGGGGGAGATGTCCGGTAGGACAGAGGGGGGTGTGACAGAACGCTGCCTTTGCTCAGTCATCGCACTTGGCAACGCACCATTCCCGCCGCAATGACCCCCTACCTCCTCAAACGCCTCGCCATCGCGATCGCAACCTTGATCCTGGCCTCGATGGTCGTCTTCGCCGTGCTCGAAATCCTGCCCGGCGACCCGGCGCGGCTGATGCTGGGCCTCAACGCCAGCGCCGAGCAGGTCGAACTCCTGCGCAACCAGATGGGCCTCAACGCGCCGCTTCTCCTGCGCTACCTTCATTGGGTCGGCGGTCTGCTCAGCCTCGATTTCGGCCGCTCCTACACTTATTCAGTGCCGGTCATCGACCTTGTCCGCGAGCGCATGGCGGTTTCCCTGCCGCTGGCGCTGATCGCGCTGGCGCTGTCCACCATCATTGCCATCCCGGTCGGGCTCTATTCCGCCAGCCGGCGCGGGGGGGCCGGTGACACGATTGCCATGGGCGCCGCCCAACTCGGCGTCGCCATCCCGAACTTCTGGTTCGCGCTGATGCTGATCTACCTCTTTGCCGTCTGGCTGCGGCTGGTGCCGGCCGGCGGCTTTCCCGGCTGGAGCGCCGGTGTCTGGCCGGCGCTGAAATCGCTGCTGCTGCCGGCCGTAGCACTTGCGCTGCCGCAGGCGGCGATCCTGGCGCGCGTTGCCCGCTCCGCGCTGCTCGAGGTGCTGAACGAGGATTATATCCGCACCGCCCGCGCCAAGGGCCTGCCCTATCGTGCCGTACTATGGCGGCACGCGCTGCGCAACGCGATGATCCCGGTTCTGACCATTCTGGGCCTGCAATTCGCCTTCCTGCTCGCCGGCACCATCATCATCGAGAACGTCTTTTATCTCCCCGGCCTCGGACGGCTGGTGTTCCAGGCGATCACCCAGCGCGACCTGATCGTCGTCGAAAGCATCGTCATGCTGCTGGTCGTCGCCGTCATTGCCGTCAACCTCGTCGTCGACGTCTCCTACGCCATCGTCGATCCGCGCCTTCGAGGCCGGCAATGACGCTGCACATCGACATCCCGCAGGAGACGTTGGGCAGCATTCTGGCCAAGGCCTTCCGCAACCGCTCCTTCCTCATCGGCTTCGCCATCACGGTGCTGGTGGCTGCAATAGCGGTCATCTCCTACGTCTGGACGCCCTACGACGTGACCAAACTGGTGATCTCGGACAAGACGCTCGCGCCCTCTGCGGCGCACTGGTTCGGCACCGATCATTTCGGCCGCGACATCCTGTCGATGATCATGGTCGGCGCCCGCAACTCGATCGCCGTGGCGCTGGTCGCGGTCGGCATCGGCATGGGCGTCGGCGTGCCGCTCGGCGCCTTCGCCGCGGCGCGCGGCGGGTTCGTCGACGAGGCGCTGATGCGGCTGAACGACCTTGTCTTCGCCTTCCCGGCGCTTTTGTCGGCGATCATGATCACCGCCATCTTCGGACCGGGCGCCATCAACGCCATCATCGCCATCGGCATCTTCAACATCCCGGTGTTTGCGCGCGTCGCCCGCGCCGGCGCGCTGGCGATCTGGCCACGCGAATTCATTCTCGCCGCGCGCGCCGCCGGCAAGAGCAAGACGCAGATTACAATCGAGCACGTGCTGCCCAACATCGCCACGCTGCTTCTGGTGCAAGGCACCATCCAGTTCGCGCTCGGCATTTTGGCCGAAGCCGGTCTCTCCTATGTCGGCCTCGGCGCCCAGCCGCCAATGCCGAGCTGGGGCCGCATGCTGTTCGACGCCCAGACGCGCATGGTGGTGGCGCCGTGGATGGCCATCTTCCCCGGCATGGCCATCGTCATCACCGTGCTTGGGCTCAATCTGCTCGGCGACGGCATCGCCGACATACTCGACCCGAAATCGCGGCGGCAGCGATGAGCCTGCTGCAGATCGAGAACCTGTCGCTGGCGATCGGCGACACGCCGATCCTGAAAGGGGTCGAGCTCTCCGTCGCGCCCGGCGAGGTGATGGGCCTGGTCGGTGAATCCGGTTCCGGCAAATCGATGACGGCGCTGACCATCATGCAGCTTCTGCCGCATGCGGCGCGCGCCACCGGCCGCGTGACCTTCGACGGCATCGATATTCTGGCCGCAACCGAGGACCAGATGTGCGCGCTGCGTGGGGACGACATCGGCATGGTGTTCCAGGAGCCGATGACGGCGCTCAACCCCGTCAAGACCATCGGCGAGCAGGTCGCCGAAGGCATACGCTGGCACACTAGGGCAAGCCGTGCCGACGCCGAAGACCGCGCGCGCAAAATGCTCGACCGCGTTGGCCTGCCGGAGGCCAAATTCCCGCTGTCGCGCTATCCGCACGAACTGTCGGGCGGCCAGCGCCAGCGCGTCGTCATCGCCATTGCCTGCGCATTGAAACCCAAGCTGCTCATCGCCGACGAGCCGACCACGGCGCTCGACGTGGTGCTGCAGGCGCAGATCCTCGACCTCTTGCGCGGCCTTGTCAGCGAAAACCGAATGGGCCTGCTGTTGATCTCGCACGATCTCGCGGTCGTCACCGAAATGGCCGACCGCATCACCATCCTGCGCCATGGCGAGGTGATGGAAGCCGGCGACACCGCACGCACGCTGTCGGAACAGCTGCATCCCTACACGCGCCAGCTGGCGCTGGCCTCCATGCACGTGCCCGCGCGCGCCAAGGTTCACGCCGCCGGCCAGGGCAAACCGCTGCTTGAGGTCGAAGGCGTGACACGGGACTATCCGGGCCGGCGCACCTCCCTGTTCAAGTCAGCGGCTCCGATCCGCGCCGTCGACGACGTGTCCTTGTCGCTGGCGCCGGGCCAATCGGTGGCGCTGGTCGGCCGCTCCGGCTGCGGCAAGTCAACGCTTGCCCGCATGATCCTGGCGCTCGACAAATCGACATCGGGAACGATCCGCTTTCGCGGCGAGACCATAACCGGCAAAAGCGAGGCGGAGCTCAAAGCCGCGCGGCGCGACATGCAGGTGGTGTTCCAGGATCCCTACGGCTCTTTCGACCCGCGCCAGAAGGTCGTAAAACTGGTCGCCGAGCCGCTGCATGTACTGGAGACGAAGCCGTCACCGGCCGAGCGGCGGGAGATGGTGGCGCACGCACTGCACGAGGTCGGCCTCGGCACCAGCGACATGGACAAATATCCGCATGAGTTTTCCGGCGGCCAGCGCCAGCGCCTGTCGATCGCCCGCGCCATCATCACCAGGCCGAAGCTGGTCGTCGCCGACGAGCCGGTCTCGGCGCTCGACGTCTCGATCCGCGCCCAGATCCTCGATCTGTTCGCAGAGCTCAACCAGAAGCTCGGCATCGCCTATCTCTTCATCACTCACGATTTGACCGTCGCCCGCGCCATCACCGATGAGGTGCTGGTCATGCATGACGGCAGGATCGTCGAGCGCGGCAAGACCGGTGACGTGCTCGATCATCCGCAGTCGGAGGCGGCCAGGGCGCTGGTCGCGGCTGCGCCCGATCTGCATCGGGCGATCGCTCACCGTATGCAGGAACAGGGGTGAGTGACCGGTTCGCGCAGCGAATTCATCGTGCCAGTGGCACGATGAAAGGTCACGAACGCTGGGGCGCTGCGAAGCAGCGGGGACCCGGCTGGGCGGCCGTTGCCCCTGGTCTGCCTCACTCCTCCGGCTTCACCACATCGACCGGGCTGATGTCGAGCAAATCGAGCGTGCGGCGCAACAGCCGCACTTCGCTCTCGGCCAGTTTGGAATCGGCTTTGGCGATCTCCGCCATGTGGAGCGCCAGCAACTTGCGCCGTTCGACATCGAGATCGCGGAACAGCGCAATGGCTTGCGAACCGTTGGTCTCGTAGCCGAAATCATTGAGATATTCGATGACCGCGTCGATGCTGGTTTCCGGGATGCCGAAGGCGTCCTTGCAGATGCGCCGGAAGGCGACCATCTCGCTCTCCGAAACCGAGCCGTCGGCCAGGATCATGCGAAACAGCATCAAGAGTTCCGCCGACAGCACAGGGTCGTCGGCAACCTTGCGCACGCCGGGGTCACCATCGAAGATCGAGCGTATCTGTTCGAGCAATGCCATCGCCAACAGTGTCCCTTTCCCGAGCCCGCCCAGCGCACATGACCCAAAACTGCGCAGCGGTACTGAGATAATGACATGCACCACAGGAAATCCAAGCGCAACGCGCTTGGATGGACGTAGCGCGGAATCGGCCTTGCGCAAACCAGATGGCCATGAGAAGGCGCGGCATCACCTTTCCCGCCGGAATGTTCAGAAATCCCGATGCTCGACCTCGCTACCCACACCGTCATCATGCTTGCCTTGGCCGCCTTTGCAGCCGGCTTTGTCGATTCGATAGCCGGCGGCGGCGGGCTGATCACCATCCCGGCCCTGCTGCTTGCCGGATTCCCGCCGGTCGCAGCACTTGGAACCAACAAGCTGCAGGGCATTTTCGGCACCGCTTCGGCGACCATCCACTATGCCAGGAATGGCCGTGTCGATCTGCGTCGACAGCTGCCATCGGCGCTTCTGGCCCTTACCGGCAGTGCCGTCGGCGCCTTGCTGGCGGCATTCGTGCCAGGTGATCTCCTGCGGGCGCTGCTGCCGCTGCTTTTGATCGCCATCGCGATCTACTTCGCCGTGAAACCCAACATGAACGATGTCGACCGCGCCGAGCGCCTGTCGCCCTTCCTGTTCGGGCTGATCATCGCCCCTTTGGTCGGCTTCTATGACGGGCTGTTCGGGCCGGGAGCCGGCTCCTTCTATATGCTGGCCTTCGTCAGCCTTGCCGGCTTCGGCGTGCTCAAGGCTACGGCACACACCAAGCTGCTCAATTTCGCCTCCAACATCGGCGGCTTCATCGTCTTTGCGGTCGCCGGCGTCGTCTACTGGAAGATCGGGCTGATGATGGGCGTCGCCCAGTTCCTCGGCGCCCGGCTCGGCGCCAGCCTTGCCATCCGCATCGGCGCCCGGCTGATCAAGCCGCTGCTGGTGATCATCTGCCTGGCTCTGGCGGTGAAGCTGCTGGCCGACCCGGCGAACCCATTGCGCCAGCTGATTGGTGTATAAGCCTCACGCCTGATAGAGTGCCGTTGTACGAATCATGTTGGAGGGACCACACATGAATCTTAGTGCACCCACTCAGCTTGTTTTCATCATATCCCTTGTCATCGCCATCATCGGCGTGCTCGCCGCGCTTGGCGTTCTTGCGTTCATTCCTCTGGCTGCGGTGTGGATTGTCCTCATCGCATACATCGTGCTTGCCGCCGCCTGCCTGATGCGCGGCGCCTAGGCGCCCGCGACTTCTGCAATTCGAAGCGCCCGGTCAAAAGCCGGGCGCTTTTGCTTTGGATGCATGGTCCGTTAGGCTCTTCCGCGCGGAAGGATGACCATGAAGCAAAGCGGACGCGCAGACCCGAGGATGACGAAACGGTGGATGGTCCTACCTTGCTAACCCAAAAATCGCATCGCACTCAAGATGGCGCTCCATCTCGGTGGCGATCTCGTCCAGCGCTTTTTCCACCTCCGCGCGATAGTCGATGCCGCCGCCTTTCACGCCGAGGCTTTCCAGGAATCTCGCCCGGAAAGCGTCGGCGGAAAACAGGCCGTGCAGATAGGTGCCAAAAACCTTGGCATCGGCGGAAATGGCACCGTCGTCGGTCCCGTTGATCACAGCCGACGGCCGCGCCATGTCCGGCCCGGTGGTGCGGCCGAGATGAATTTCGTAGCCCTCGAGCGCGAGGCCGAACGGCACCGAGCGGGCGCTGACATTGCGCACCGTCTTTTCCGGCTCCATCACCGTCTCGATGTCGAGCAGACCAAGACCTTCGGCCTCGGTGACGCTGCCCTCGATGCCATCGGGATCGCGCACCAGGCGGCCGAGCATCTGGAAACCGCCGCAAATGCCGACGATATGGCCGCCGCGTTTGCGGTGGGCGAGGAGATCGCGATCCCAGCCATTCTCGCGGAACTTCATGAGATCGCCGATCGTCGATTTGGAACCGGGAATGACCACCAGGCCGGCATCCTCCGGCAAGCGCTGCCCCGGCGGCACGAACACCACTTCGACCTGCGGCTCGGCCTTGAGCGGGTCGAGGTCGTCGAAATTGGCGATGCGGCCAAGCATCGGCACGGCGACCTTCAACGCCCGCTTCTCGCCCGATGCCAGGCGTTCGAGCACGACCGAATCCTCCGAAGGCAATCGCGCCGCCGCCTTCAGCCACGGCACGACGCCAAAGCAGCGCCAGCCGGTGAAGCTTTCGATCGACCGGATGCCGTCGTCGAACAGCGAGACATCGCCGCGGAACTTGTTAATGAGGTAGCCGACGATCATGCGCCTGTCTTCCTCCGGCAGGATCAGATGCGTGCCGGCGACCGAAGCGATGACGCCCCCGCGGTCGATGTCGCCGACCAGGATCACCGGCACGTCGGCGCGTGTGGCAAAGCCCATATTGGCGATGTCGCGGCTGCGCAGGTTGATTTCGGCCGGCGATCCGGCGCCCTCGACGATGACCAGATCGGCGCCCTCACCGACCTTCGTCCAGGACTCCAGCACGGCGTCCATCAGCCCCGCTTTCATTGTCTGGTAGTCGCGCGCTCGCGCCTCGCCGAACACCTTGCCTTGCACGATCACCTGCGAACCGATGTCGCTCTGGGGTTTGAGCAGCACCGGATTCATATGCACGGTCGGCTGAACACCACACGCCAGCGCTTGCAGCCATTGCCCACGGCCAATCTCGCCGCCGCCGGGGCGGTTGTCGCCCGGAATGTCGGCGACGGCGGCATTGTTCGACATGTTCTGCGGCTTGAACGGCCTGACTTTCAGCCCGCGATTCCTGGCCGCGCGGCAGAGCCCCGCCACCAGCACCGTCTTGCCGACATCCGAACCCGTGCCTTGCAGCATGATCGCCTTGGCCATGCTCAGCCCCTGCCCTGCGCGCCGGAAACGGTCGATTTCTGCGCCAGCGGCCCGCCGCGCCAGATGTAGAGCGCCAGCAACGCTTCGCTGCCGGTGCGCATGGCATGGCTGACATTGGAGGCGTGATGGATAATTTCGCCCGCCTGGCGGGTGTGAAAGCCGCCTTCGCCCATGCGCCACTCGGTGCCGCCGGTCAGCGGAATGTAGATCTCCTCGGCAATGTGATGATGGTCGGGATAGGTGATGCCGGGCCCCAGGATCAGCAATCCGGCCGCGACCTCTTCATTGGCGAAATGGCCGCGCGTGCCAAACGCCTCCAGCCAGCCGTAGTTCTGCAAGAACGCTTCACCAAAATCGCTCGCGTTGTAGGTCTGCCCCCAGCACAGATCGTCACGACGCTCCGCCAGCAGTTGCACCAGAGGCTGCGGGTCCGGCGGCACCAGTTTGACAATGCGGTCGAGCAGACCAAGGCAAGGCAGCGGATGCGCTTCGAGCACGCGCGCCGTCATATTCCAGCCGATCCGGGTCACGGCGTCCCGCACCAGCGCGTTGTCCACGCCCCGGAGATAGGCATGGAAGCGGTCGAGCAATTCGTCGAAATATGTCGGCACGCAATGCTCCGTTGATCCATTCATGCACAGCGGCTGCGCGGCGAGCCGGGTTGCGCGGCGGCATCATTGGTCTAGATTGAGCGGCGCGCAAAGCCAAAAACAACAGGCCAGCAAGCCAACCCCAGCTGGGGAAACACAGGGAGCACGCCATGGACGCCGCGGTCGATGCGAGCACCAGTCAGTTCGAACTCAATGAGGAGCAGCGCGCCATCCAGGAGATGGCACAGGCCTTCGCCGCCGATCGCGTTGCGCCCAATGCGCTCGAATGGGACCGGGCAAGACACTTTCCCGCCGATGTAATCCGCGAGACCGGCCCGCTTGGCCTTGGCGGCATCTATGTCAGGGACGATGTCGGCGGCTCGGCGCTCGGCCGGCTCGACGCCGTGCTGATCTTCGAGGCACTGTCGCACGCCGATCCGGCGTTTTCCTCCTTCATCTCGATCCACAATATGGCGGCGTCGATGATCGACCGCTTCGGCGACGACGAGCAGCGCCAACGCTTCCTGCCGAAGCTGACCTCGATGGAATGGCTGGCGAGCTACTGCCTGACCGAGCCGGGCTCAGGCTCGGATGCCGCGGCGCTGACGACGCGCGCGGTGAAGAGCGGCGACGACTATGTGCTTAACGGCGCCAAGCAGTTCATCTCCGGGGCCGGCGACAGCGACCTCTATGTCGTCATGGCGCGCACCGGCGCCGACGGGCCGAAGGGCATTTCCACCTTCGTCGTGCCGAAGGATGCGCCCGGCCTGTCCTTCGGCGCCAACGAGCACAAGATGGGCTGGCACATGCAGTCGACCCGCCAGGTGATCTTCGAGGACTGCAAGGTGCCGGCTGCAAACCTGCTGTCGGGGGAAGGCGCAGGTTTCGGCATCGCCATGGCCGGCCTTGACGGCGGCCGCCTCAACATTGCGGCATGCTCGCTCGGCGGCGCGCAATCGGCGCTCGACAAGGCTTTGGCCTATACGGGCGAACGCAAAGCCTTCGGCTCGAAGATCAACCAGTTCCAGGCGCTGCAGTTCAGGTTGGCCGACATGGAGACCGAATTGCAGGCAGCGCGGATCTTTCTCTACGCCGCCGCCTCGAAACTCGACCGCAAGGCGTCGGATGCCGGCAAATGGTCGGCCATGGCCAAGCGCTTCGTCACCGACATCGGCTTCAACGTCGCCAACGAGGCGCTGCAGCTGCATGGCGGTTATGGCTATCTTCATGATTACGGTATCGAAAAACTGGTGCGCGACCTGCGCGTCCACCAGATCCTCGAAGGCACCAACGAGATCATGCGCGTGATCATCGCGCGGGCGTTGATCGGACGGCAGTAGGCAGTAGGCAGTAGGCAGTAGGCAGTAGGCAGTAGGCAAAGGATGACCGCCAAGATCAACTCGTACAAGGATCTTATCGTATGGCAGCAGGCGATGGATCTGGCTGTCAGCACCTACTCATTGACCAAGACATGGCCCAAAGAGGAATTGTATGGGCTGACCAGCCAAATCCGCCGTTCAGCAACCTCTATCCCTGCAAACATCGCGGAAGGCTATGGCCGAGACAACCGAGGCTCCTATCAGCAATTTCTCAGGATAGCCCAAGGCTCGCTGAAGGAGTTCGAGACACACCTCCAAATCGCTCAACGCATTGGCGTTGCCACGCATGGGCAAGCTGAGCACCTGCTTCTGGCGGCCGAGGCCATCGGAAAGATGCTTCGCCAACTTATTCTCAAACTCGCACCCGAATAGGTCGCCCTACTGCCTACTGCCTACTGCCTACTGCCTACTGCCTACTGCCTACTGCCTACTGCCTACTGCCTACTCATCATGGAGCACCACTATGACCACTGTCGCCTTCATCGGCTTGGGTAATATGGGCAATCCGATGGCTACCAATCTCGTCAAGGCGGGGCACGCGGTGCACGGCTTTGACCTGATGCCGGAAAACCTCACCGTCGCCCGCGAGCATGGCGTCATTGTCATGGCGAATGCCGTGGCGGCGGTGAAGGACGCCGATGTCGTGATCACCATGCTTCCCGCCGGCAAGCACGTGCTCTCGGTCTACGAGGACATCGCACCCAAGGCCAAACCAGGCGCCCTGTTCATTGATTCCTCGACCATCGATGTCGAGTCGGCCCGCAAGGCGCATGCCGTAGCAAGGAAGCACGGGCTGCATTCGATCGACGCCCCCGTCTCCGGCGGCACCGGCGGTGCTGCTGCGGGAACGCTGACCTTCATGGCCGGCGGCGCCAAGGATGCCTTCGCCAAGGCCGAACCGGTCCTGAAGCCGATGGCAGGCCGCATCGTCCATTGCGGTGACGACGGCGCCGGTCAGGCAGCCAAAATCTGCAACAACATGATGCTCGGCATTTCGATGATCGGCGTCGCAGAGGCCTTCGTGCTGGCCGAAAAGCTCGGCCTCTCGCATCAGGCCCTGTTCGACGTTGCCTCGACCTCGTCGGGCCAGTGCTGGTCGCTGACCACCTACTGCCCGGTGCCGGGTCCCGTGCCGGCCTCACCCGCCAACCGCGACTACAAACCGGGCTTTGCCGCGGCACTCATGCTGAAGGACCTGAAACTGGCGCAGGAAGCCGCCCAAAGCGCCGGCGCGGTGACGCCGATGGGGGCCGAAGCGGCCCAGCTTTATGCGCTGTTCAACGCCCAGGGAAATGGCGGCGACGATTTTTCCGGCATCATAAATTTCCTTCGCGGCAGTTCTCTATAAGTTTCGAATTTGGCAGCGCTTTTCTCGATTTTTATTGCGCGGAAAAATTGCAAATTTAGATTTGCTTAAGCTCTCGATAACCCGGCGGTAACGATGTGCCTATATAACGGATGGCGAGGCGGACACATCGCATCCGCCCGGCGCTCCGGATCAGGTCTCGCGTACCGGAGCCCGTAAGTTTCGCAAGTGTATTGTTGGCGAAATGCCATGCGTATCTGGCAAAGCCGCGTTCCGATGGAGCGCGGTTTTTTGCGTTTTGCAGTCCTATACTGTTCGGTCTGAATTATATTCCGATTGCAGCGTTCGGAATTGCCTGATGGTCTTCATTGACCAGCACGATCGGTGCGCTGACCCCTTCGACCCTGACGATAAGCAGGCGCACAGTCCGGGCGCCCTGATTGCAAGGCGTCCGGCTGTCGTTCCATCTACTTCTTGCGCAAATCCGCTTGCGCCAGATCCAGCGCTTTGGCGATGCGATCGCAAGCCATGTCGATCGTCGCGCGGGTCCAGATCAGCGGCGGCGACAGGATCATCGTGTCGCCGGTGGCGCGCAGCATCAGGCCTTGCGCGATGGCGTGGTCGCGGACGGTGACGGCGGCACTGCCCGCCGGCAGGAAGCGCTCCTTGGTCGCCTTGTCCTTGACGATCTCGACCGCGCCCATCAGCCCGATCGATCGCACCTCGCCGACCAGTTCGTGGCCGGCAATGCGCTCCTGCAGCGCCTGGGCGAAGTAAGGTCCAGTGTCGTTCCTGACCCTGTCGACCAGGCCTTCTCGCTCCATGATCTCGAGATTCTTCAGCGCCACCGCGCAGGCCACCGGGTGACCCGAATAGGTATAGCCGTGGTAGAATTCGCCGCCCTTTTCGACCAGCGTCGCCGCGATACGGTCGCCGACCAGCAGCGCCGACAGCGGCTGATAGCCCGAGGTCAGTGCCTTGGCCGTGGTGATGGTGTCGGGCTCGATGCCGAAGGTCTGCGCCGCAAACCATTCGCCGGTGCGGCCATAGCCGGTGATAACCTCGTCCAGCATCAAAAGCACATCGTATTTGCGGCAGATGCGCTGCACTTCCGGCCAATAGCTCATCGGCGGTATTTTCACCCCGCCCGCGCCCATCACCGGCTCGCCGATGAAGGCCGCCACCTTGTCGGCACCGGCTTCGAGGATGGCGTCCTCGACGGCCTTGGCCGCGCGCAGGCCGAAATCATGGTCGCTTTCGCCGGGCAGCGCCAACTCATAAGCATAGGGCATCATGACATGGACGATGTTGGGAACCGCCCCGCCGAGCTGCTTGTGCATCAAATCCATGCCGCCCAGCGACGTCCCGGCGACGGTCGAGCCGTGATAGGCCGACTTGCGCGAGATGATGCGGTTCTTCTCCGGCTTGCCTTCCAGCACCCAATAGTGGCGCACGAGCCGCAGCGCCGTGTCGTTGGCCTCCGAGCCGGAGGAGCCGTAGAAAACCTGGCTGATGCCCTTGGGCGCCAGCTCGGCCAGCTTCTTCGACAGCAGCACGGGCGTCGGCGTCGAGCATTTGAAGAAGGAATTGTAGTAGGGCAATTCCTTCATCTGCGCGTAAGCGGCGTCGGCCAGCTCGTCGCGGCCATAGCCGACATTGACGCACCACAGCCCGGCCATGCCGTCGAGTATTTCGGTGCCGTCGGCATCGTAGATGAACGGGCCGTTGGCGTGGGTGATGATGCGCGAGCCGGTCTCGCGCAATTCCTTGTGGTCGGTGAAGGGATGCAGATGATGCGCGGCGTCAATCTGCTGAAGCTGCTTCAGCGAATAGTTCTGGTAAGTCATGGGTTTGCTCTTTCCTCTGGAATCAAACCGGCAAGCTGCCGGGGCGACTTCGTCAGAGGACGGCGGGCGGCGAATAGCCGATGCGGGCGCACAGCCTGAGCAGTTCGGCGCGCAGCGTGCGCGGCGACGGTGTCACTGCGACCCCGAAGGCGCCGGATGTGCTCATGTAGACCATGGCGGCAGTCTATGCCGCCCGAGGCCCGGAATTCAAGCGGTGCCGCTCAATACCCTTTGCAGGAACACGTATTTCATGGCGGTTTGCGCCGCTTGCGGCCGGCGGTCGCCGCGTCCGCCATGGCCGCCTTCCGTCTCCTCGAAGAACAACGTCTTGCCGTGACCTGCTTCCTGCAGCTTCGCCGCCATCTTGCGGGCGTGGCCGGGATGGACGCGGTCGTCGGCGGTCGATGTCGTGAGCAGCACCGGGGGATAGACGGCATCGGCCGAGACATGATGGTACGGCGAATAGGCGGCGAGCCACTTGGCTTCTTCCGGTTTTGCCGGATCGCCATATTCGCCGATCCACGAGGCGCCTGGCGGCAGTTCGGTATAGCGCAGCATGTCGAGCAGCGGCACCTCGATGATGACGGCGCCGAACAGTTCGGGATGCTGCGTCAGGGAAACGCCGGTAAGCAGGCCGCCATTCGAGCCGCCCTGGATGCCGAGGGAAGCAGCGGTGGCGATGCCGCGCCTGACGACGTCCTGCGCCACCGCGGCGAAATCGTCGAAGGCAGTCTGGCGATTGCCCTTCAGCGCCGCCTGATGCCAGGCCGGCCCAAACTCACCGCCGCCGCGAATGCAGGCCTGCACATAGGCATTGCCCTTCTCCAGCCACAGCCTGCCGCGCACGCCGGCATAGCCGGGCAGCAGCGGTATTTCGAAGCCGCCATAACCATAGAGAAGCGCCGGTACCGGACCCTTCTGGTCGCGCCGCCTGACGACGAAATACGGGATCATGGTGCCGTCCTTCGAGCGCGCCTCGAACTGTTCCGAGACCAGCGGCGCGCCGTCGAACCGCGCCGGCTGCGATTTCACGGTAGCCAGCGTCACCCCGTCATCGTCCGACCAGATGATCGAACTCGGCGTCAGGAAATCGGTGAAGGAGAAGGAGACGCTGGAACCGAAATGCTCGGCATGCGCGATGCCGACATTGCCGTTCTCGGGCAGCGCCACCGGCTTCAGCGACCAGCGGTCGCCGCTGCGCTCGGCGACAACGACCTTGCCGCGCACATTGTCCATCAGATTGATGAACAGCCGGTCCTGAGTGCGGGCAATGCCGGCGACCGAAACACGGTGCGCTGGCGCGAGCATGGTTTCAACAGGGCCCAGGTCGCCGGTGTCGATCCAGTGTTCGAAATCGAAGGAATAGAGGCCGTCCGGCAAGCACTCAGTGCCGCCCGGCGCCGTCCATGGGCTGCGCACCCCGAACACGAACCGGCCCTTGAACAGCGCGGTGTCGGTGACATCGTCCGGCAGCGGGATGCGCCGGTTTTCGCCCGACGGCAGGCGCAGAAAACTGTGCGAGGAGAAGAAGGCGATCGTGCGGGCCAGAAACAAATACTGCCTGTCGCCATCATGCTCGACCCCCGCGCCCGCCGCGAGATCCTGCTTCTCGGCCTCGAAGATCGGCGTCGCCTCCTCCAACCGGGTGCCGCGCTTCCACAGCTTGACGACGCGCGGATAACCGGACTGGGTCTTGTCGTCTTCATTGAAGGCAGCCGAGACAATGACCGTGTCCTTGTCCAGCCAGGAAAAGCCGGATTTCGAGGCGGGAGCGCGGAAGCCGCCCTCGATGAAGGATTTGGTCTCGATGTCGAATTCGCGCATCTCGCTGGCATCGCCGCCATCCGGCGACATCGCCACCAGGCAAAGGTTGAAATCGGGGTAAAGGCGGCTGGCGCCGCTGAACACCCACTTCACCCCCTCCTTGGCCGACAGCACGTCGAAGTCGATGATCGTCTCCCACACGGGCTTTTCGGTCTTGTAGGAGGCGACCGTCGTGCGGCGCCAGAGGCCGAGCACATTGGTCTTGTCCTGCCAGAAATTATAGACTTGGCCGTTGAGCGCGGCGCCCACAGCGATGTTGTCTTCGGCCGTCATCAGGTCGAGCGCCGTCTCGAAGGCCGCCTGGTAGGACGGATCGCCCTGTAGTTCGGCCACGGTGATCTCGTTCTGGCGATGCACCCAGTCGAGCGATTCCTTGCTGGTCCGGTCCTCCAACCAGAGGAACTTGTCCTCCACGGTGGCATCCGTCTGGCGTTTTGTCGTCGATTGGGTCACGCATGGTCTCCAGGCTAGTGGCGGGCAGCCCTGCCTACATCGCGTTGCAAGCGGTTTTATTCAAGATGGTACGTCAGGTCATCGGGAGAATGCGGCCTCAAACCATCCGCCGGCGCAGGACCGTGGCCACAGCCAGTGCCAGACAAATCGTGCCCAGCGTGATCGGCAGGCCGGAGGCGCCGATCACATCCATGACGCCACCCGCCAGCGGCGGCACCACGATGCCGCCGACGCCCCACATCAGGGAGAAGGCGGCATTGCCGGCGACCAGCGCCGAGCCGGTAAAGCGGTCGCCGAGCTCGATGATCGACATGGTGTAGATGCCATAGGAGACCGCGCCCCAGATAAAGACGCAAGGCCAGATCAGCGGCGTCTCGATGAGCAGCGGCAACAGGGCGCAGCCCAGCACCGTCACCACGACGCAGATGAATCGCACCAGCCGCGCCGTCAGCCGTTCCGCCAGCAAGCCGAGCGGCACCTGCATGGCGATGTTGCCGGCGATCATCACCGACAGCAGCGCCGACATGCGCGCTTCCGCGATGCCATAGTGCGTGCCGTAGACCGGCAGCAGCGCCAGCACGCCCTGTTCGAAACCGGCGGCAACGACCACCGCCGACAGCAGTAGCCATGCCAGTGGCACGAAGCCCATGACCGAAACCCTGTGCCCGGCTTCGTCGACCTTCGGCAGTCGCGGCAGCACCAGCGCCAGGCAGGCGCCGCAGAAGATGAAGGCGGCGATCCCCACCAGGAATGGCGGCCATCCCACGGTGCCGACAGCGAGCAGGCAGAGCGGCCCGGCAGCGAAGCCGGCCGAGATGATGGTTGAATAGACACCCATGACGCGACCGCGGCGCGATGGCGGCGCCAGTGCAATGACCCAGATTTCGCTCAAGACATAGAGCGGATTGGTCACCACCCCGATCAAGAAGCGCAGAGGAAACCACAGATAGACATTCTGCGTCCAGCCGATCAGCGCAAGCACAATAGCCGAAAGCGCCGCGCAGGTAAGCGCGGTGCGCCCTGCCCCGAACCGGCGCGCCAGTGCCGGGATCAGCGGCGACGAGACAATGAAGCCGATCGGCGTCATTGCCGCCGAGAGCCCGATGATGGCCGGCGAAACGCCTTGGCGTTGCAGGATGAAGCTCAGCAGCGGATAGGACAGGCCTTGCGCGATGGCGAACACCGAGACGGTCGCGATCACGCCGCTGATCGCCGCCCACTGCATCTTCTCGTTGTCAGCTTCCGCCAGGTTCATCATTGGCACCTAAACCAGGTTCAGGACTAGCTTTTCTGTCCGACGCGGGTAAGCCCCGCCCCGCGAAAAACCGTTTGCTCCAGACAAGGCCTGTCATGAGTTTGGGCCTGTCAGGAGTTTTTGGGCCGTCAGGAGTTTTGGCGCTTGAACGATCGATAGAGCGCGAAGCTCACCAGCAGCGCGTCGAGTCCGGCGATCACCACCGGCAGACCGAGCGGACCGATGATCTGCATCAAGGCACCGGCGCCAGGCGGGCCGACAATGCCGCCGGCGCCCCACATCAATGCGAAGGCGGCGTTGCCGGCGACCAGCACGGTTCCCCTGAAGCGGCTGCCGAGTTCCACCAGCGCCATGGTGTAGACGCCGTAGCCGACAGCGCCCATGACGAGAAGGACGAGCCAGATCGCCGGCGTCGTGATCAGCAACGGCAGCAAAACCGCGCAGGTCGTTGTCGCCAACGCACAGAAGATGATCATCGCCCGCCCGCCGAAACGCTCGGCCAGCAGGCCGAGCGGGATTTGCAGGAAGATGTTTCCCAGCGACAGTGCCATCACCAGGGCCGCCAGCGTCCTTTCGGGCAGGCCATAGGCGGCACCGAAGACCGGCATCAAAGCGTAGGTGCCCTGCTGGACCGCCGCCGAAACCAGCACGGCAAACAACAGCGCCGGCGCCAGCCTGGCGAAACCGAAAAAGCCGCCGGGCAATTGGCCGTCATCCTCGAAGCCGGCGAGGCTTGACGAAACAGCACGAAGGATCGCGGCGCACAGGATGAAGCCGGCCATGCCGACCAGGAAAGGAACCCAGCCCGATATCCCAACCGCGGTCAGGACCAAAGGCCCCGCAGCATAGCCAGCGCCCAGCACGGTGTTGAATGCCCCCATCACCCTGCCGCGGCGCGACGGCGGCGCCAGCGACAGCGCCCATACTTCGCCCAGTATATAGAGCGGGTTGATGACGATACCGATGATGAAGCGGATGACGAACCAGCCCACCCAGTCCTGCAGGTAGCCGATGCCGAGGAAGCACAGCGCCCCAATCAATGAGCAACCCACAGCCAGGTTGCGCGCGCCGACCAGCCGAACGGCTGCCGGCACGAACGAGGCCGAAAGGATCAGGCCAAGCGGCATCATCGCTGCCGACAAGCCGATCAGCGCCGGCGACATGCCTTGCTTCTGCATCAGCAGCGTAAACAGCGGCGAGCTCAGCCCTTGCGCCGCACCGAACATCGCGAGGGCGGCAGTTACGCCGGCAAGCGCCGCCCATTGCGTCCCCGCTTCGCCATCGCTCGAACCGGTCGCAGCCATGATGCCTTCCACATGAATTGCCGGCCCGATCCAGCGGCAAACCATTGAGCTAGCGGTTCGATTTAGGGAAAGGAAGGGCCGCGCCTGAAATCCCCTTGCGCCAAGAGCCGCAGTGGGCGCGTCCTGTCCGCCAATCCCCGGCAAGGTTGTCAGCTATCGGACTGCCGTTCGGGCATGTCGCTTCCCTCGTCCTAGTGGTCGCCGCCTCCGCAATGGCCGGACAGCCGCCGGTCCATTATGCCGCCCGCTACCAGCATCGTACGAGGACCATCATGACCGCCGCCCTGCACCCAGCCGAACCGCCTTTGGCAACCGACCGCGCCCGTCGCGGTGGCCGTGCGGGCAAGCGCGCCGGCGGCTCGGCCGCCTTCGAACAGCCGGCTTTTCGGCAACTGAGAAATCCGCTGACGCCGACCAAGCTGGTCTCTGACGACGAGCTGGAATCGATCCACCTCGCCTCGCTGCGCGTCTTGAGGGAAATAGGCGTCGACGTGCTGCATGACGAAGCGCGCCGCATCATGAAGGAAAATGGCGCTGATGTCCGCGAGGGCATTGAGCGCGTGCGCTTCGACAGCGACATGATCCTCGATCTCATCTCCAAATGCCCGTCGGAATTCACGCTCCATGCCCGCAACCCGGCGCACAATGTCCGCTTCGGCGGCAACAATGTGATCCTGTCGATGATGGCGTCGGCACCGAACTGCTCCGACCTCGATCGCGGCCGCCGTCCGGGCAACCAGCAGGACTACCGCAACTTCCTGCGCCTGGCGCAGATGCACAACATCCTGAACTGCACCGGCGGTTATCCGGTCGAGCCGACCGACATCCATCCATCCGTGCGCCACCTCGAATGCATCCGCGACCTCGCCACGCTGACCGACAAGGTGTTCCACATCTATTCGCTCGGCAAGGAGCGCAATGTCGACGGCATCGAGATCGCCAGGATCGCCCGCGGCATCAGCCATGAGCAGATGCTCGAAGAGCCGTCCGTCTTCACCATCATCAACACCAATTCGCCGCTGAAACTGGATGTGCCGATGATGGAAGGCATCATCCAGATGTCGAGCAAGGGTCAGGTCGTCGTCATCACGCCCTTCACCCTGTCCGGCGCGATGGCGCCGGTGACCATCGCCGGTGCGCTGGTGCAGCAAAATGCCGAGGCGCTGTCCGGCATCGCCTTCGCCCAGATGGTGAGAAAGGGCGCGCCGGTTGGCTATGGCGGCTTCACCTCGAATGTCGACATGAAGTCAGGCTCGCCGGCCTTCGGCACGCCTGAATATATGAAGGCGCAGCTTGTCGGCGGCCAGCTTGCCCGCCGTTACAAGATCCCCTACCGCACCTCCAATACCTGCGCCGCCAACACCGTCGACGCGCAGGCAGCCTATGAAAGTGTGTTCTCGCTGTGGGGCGCCATCCAGGGCGGCGGCAATCTGATGATGCACGGCGCCGGCTGGCTCGAAGGCGGCCTGCGCTGTTCCTACGAGAAGACCATCCTGGACATCGACCTGTTGCAGATGGTGGCCGAGTTCCTCACCCCGCTCGACCTGTCCGACGAAGCGCTCGGCTTCGACGCCATCCAGTCGGTCGGCCCCGGCGGCCATTTCTTCGGCACCCAGCACACGCAGGACCGCTACAAGACAGCCTTCTACTCGCCCATCCTCTCCGACTGGCGCAATTTCGAGACCTGGGCCGAAGCCGGATCGCCGACCGCGCTGGAAAAGGCCAACAAGGTCTGGAAGGAGCGGCTGGCATCCTACGAGGAACCCTATATGGAGCCGGCGATTCGCGAAGAGCTCAACGACTTCGTCGAAAAGCGCACGTCCGAAGGCGGCGCGCCGACCGATTTTTGATCGGCAAGCAACTGGCGGCATCCCGCCAACCGACACACCTGATTCAATTTACGCAAAAACGGACCTATCTCTCATGAAATCTCATGTAAAAGCGGTTGTCATTGGCGGCGGCGTCGTTGGCTGCTCGGTGCTCTACCATCTGGCCAAGGCCGGCTGGACCGACATCATGCTGATCGAGCGTTCCGAGCTCACCTCCGGCTCGTCCTGGCACGCAGCCGGCGGCTTCCACACGCTGAACGGCGATCCCAACGTCGCCAAACTGCAGGCCTATACGGTGCAGCTCTACAAGGAGATCGAGGAAATCTCCGGCCAGTCCTGCTCGCTGCATCTGACCGGCGGCGTGATGATGGCCGATACGCCCGAGCGCATGGATTTTCTGCGCCTGGCCCACGCCAAGGGCCGCTATCTCGGCATGGACACCGAGCTGATCACGCCCTCCGAAGCCAAGGCGATGTTCCCGCTGATGGACGAGACCAATTTCGTCGGCGCCATGTGGGATCCGGTCGAAGGCCATCTCGATCCCTCCGGCACGACGATCGCCTACTCCAAGGCGGCCAAGAAGCTGGGCGCCGAGATCGTGCTGCGCAACCGCGTCGTCGAGCTGACGCAGGAAGTTGACGGCACCTGGAACGTCGTCACCGAACAGGGCACCGTCCACGCCGAGCATGTCGTCAACTGCGGCGGCCTGTGGGCGCGCGAGATCGGCCGCATGGTCGGCGTCGAACTGCCGGTGCTGGCCATGGAGCACATGTACCTGCTCACCGAGCCGATGCCCGAGGTCGAGGAATTCAACAAATCGACCGGCCGCGAGATGATCGGCGTGCTCGACTTCAAGGGCGAGATCTACACCCGCCAAGAGCGCAACGGCATCCTGCTCGGCACCTATGAAAAGGCCTGCAAGCCATGGTCGCCGGTCAATACGCCGTGGGATTTCGGCCATGAACTGCTGCCGCCCGACCTCGACCGCATCGCGCCGTCGCTGGAGATCGGCTTCAAGCATTTCCCCGGCATCGAGAAAGCCGGCATCAAGCAGATCATCAACGGCCCCTTCACCTTCGCGCTCGACGGAAATCCGCTGGTCGGGCCGGTGCAGGGCCTGACCAATTTCTGGTGCGCCTGCGCCGTCATGGCCGGCTTCAGCCAGGGCGGCGGCGTCGGCCTTGCGCTGTCCAACTGGATGGTGCATGGCGATCCCGGCTTCGACGTCTGGGGCATGGATGTCGCCCGCTTCGGCGAGTGGGCCGGCCTGCGCTACACCAACGCAAAGGTGCGCGAAAACTATTCGCGCCGCTTCTCCATCCGCTTCCCCAATGAAGAGCTGCCGGCTGCGCGCCCTGCACAAACCACCCCGCTCTATGACACGATGCTCGCCAACAACGCCGTCATGGGCGATAGCTGGGGCCTGGAGACCCCGCTGTGGTTCGCGCCGAAGGGCAAGGAGCCGAAGGACGTCGTCTCCTTCCACCGCTCAAACGATTTCGGTCCTATCGGCGAGGAAGTGCGCGCCACGCGCGAACGCGTCGGCGTCACCGAAATCGCCAACTTCGCCAAATACGAAGTGTCGGGACCTGCGGCTGAGGATTTCCTCAACCGGCTGATGACCAACCGCATGCCGAAGATCGGCCGCATCGTGCTGACGCCAATGATCAACGAATTCGGCAAGCTGATCGGCGACTTCACCATCGCCAAGGCAGGCGAAGACAGATTTATGATCTGGGGCTCTTCCGCCGCGCAGAAATACCACATGCGCTGGTTCGAAAAGCACCCGCCGAAGGATGGTTCGGTGCGCATCCACCGCTTCGATCAGACGCTCGTCGGCCTGTCGATCGCCGGGCCGAAATCGCGCGACCTCTTGCAGAACCTGGTCGATGTCGACATCTCGACGAAAGCTTTCCGCTTCATGGATTTCCGCGAAATGGCGGTCGGCGGCGCGCCCTGCATGGTCAACCGCATCACCTATACCGGCGATCTCGGCTATGAAATCTGGATGGCGCCGGCCTATGAGCGTCTGGTCTACAAGGCGATCAAGGACGCCGGCGAGGAGTTCGGCCTCGTCGATTTCGGCATGCGCGCTTTGCTCTCCATGCGCCTGGAGAAGAACTTCCCGACCTGGTACCGCGAGCTGCGCCCGATCTACGGCCCGTTCGAAGGCGCGATGGACCGCTTCATCAAGCTGGAGAAGAACGACTTCATCGGCCGCGAAGCCGCCGCCAAGGAACAGGCGGAAGGGCCGAAACTGCGCCGTGTTTCCTTCATCGTCGATGCGGCCGACGCCGATGTCATGGGCGACGAGCCGATCTGGGCCAAGGTCGGCAAGGACTATGGCACGGTGGAAAAGCCGCATGGTTATGGCGCGCCGCGCTTCGACATGGCGGGCAAGGAAGTGCGTGGCTCGAAGGCTGCCGAAGGCGCTTCCGCCGTGCGCGGCATCGTCGACGGCGACTGGCGCGTGGTCGGCTGGGTCACCTCGGGCGGTTATGCGCACTATGTGCAGAAGTCGATGGCGCAGGGCTATGTGCCGGCGGCACTCGCCGAGGACGAAAGTGCCGGACTGTTCGAGATCGAGATCCTCGGCCACCGGCGTCCGGCGCGCATCAATGTCGAGGCGCCCTTCGACCCCAGCGGCGAGAAGATGCGGACCTGAAAAGGCGACAGGGAGCGTGAGATCGTGTAAGGGGCCTTCGGCAGTTGGCCGCAGGCATTTTCCCTCGATGAGAAGACGATCCCCTTGCAGTATCTAGAGAAATGGACGGACTGGCTCGGCGAAGGCAAGGTCGGTCCCTTCAACGCCGCACTGGTCTGCGTCGCGGTCTATTGCGTCGTCCAGATCGTGGTGATGGCGCTGCTGTCCCATGTCGTAGGAACCGGTGTCGGCGTCGACGATTCCGAACAGCTGATGTACATGCACTACCTCTGGGCTGGCTATGGCGGCTCGCAGCCGCCGCTCTACACCTGGCTTGCCCGCCTCGTCGCCGCCGTGATCGGAACGAACATCCTCGCGCTCAAGATCGTGAAGTACCTGCTGATCGGAGCGGCGCTGGCGTCGGTTTTCATCGCTGTCCGCCGCCTGGGCTATTCCAGCCGCGCTGGCGCCGCCGCATTGTTCGGCCTGCTGTTGTTTCCGCAGATGGTGTGGGAGATGCAGCACGCCCTCACCCACTCGATCGCCGCTTTCTGTTTTTCAGTGGTGCTGTTTCTTGCGCTCGTCGAACTGGTGCAGCGGCGTTCGCTGGCCACCTATGTGCTGTTTGGCGTGGCGATGGCCGCCGCCATCCTGTCGAAATACAACAACGCCATCTTTCTCGCCGCGCTGATCCTGTCCACCCTGTCGCTGCGCGAAACGCGCGGCGTCATCCTCAACCGCCGGTTTTCGATCAGCCTTGTCGTGGCGGTGCTGCTTTGCCTGCCGACGCTCTACTGGAACCTGACCTACACCGACCAGTTGCTGTCGCACAGCGGCGGCTTCGGCATGGGCAGAGGAGAAAGCGCCATACAAACCGCATTCTACGGAATGCGCGGACTGGGCAAGGCTATCCTGTATTTCGCCGTGTTGCCGGCCGGCATATTCGTCGCGGCTTTGCTCATCGCATGGAAAAAGCCGGCGCCGGCTCTGCAACCGGCGCCATGGACCGAGAAACTGGTGTGGCGCACCATCGCTTTTGCCCTGGCGATGACCATCGTGCTCGTCCTGGCGAGCGGGACGACGCAATTTCGCGATCGCTGGATGCTTCCCATTCTTGTGTTGCTGCCGGTCGCGCTGGCCTTGCGGATGGATGCCAGAGGCGACAAGGGAATGAAGGTGCAGGACGTCGTCGTCTTTGTCGGCGCAACGCTTGCCATCCTCGTGCTGCCGGTGACCTGGTACACGCACCTCAATGGCGGCGACAGCCGCGGCAGCATCGTGCGTGTCGACTACCAGTCGCTCTATGGCCAGCTGACGGCAAACGGTCCGGTTCGCACGGCGATATCGAGCTGGCACTGGGTGGGAAATCTGCGTCTTGTCGATCCCGATCTGGTCGTGCTCGACGACGAGATGCCGGACTTCGGCCATTTGCTGATCGAGCCGGCGGTGCTGGTGATGGCCAATGACAAGGAACCTCCCGAGGGCATCCTGCGGGCCTTGAGCGAGGCCGGCTATGTCGCTGACGGCTCGCCGCAGCAGTTGGTCGTTCCGATGCTGTTCGACAGCGAGCCGCCCACCCGCACGCTGACGGTCACGCGGCTGAAGAAAGCGGCCGCGGGCGCAGCGCCACAGTAAGTCGGCAGGGAGGCGTCGGGTGGAGAAACAAGGGTTCGGTCGTCATCGCAAGATCATGCCGTTCGAGCCCGGCTCCGTCGAAGCCTTGCGCGACGCATCGCGCCAGAAGGCGGCGTCGCTGAACCAGCATGTGCTGGGCTATGGCGCGCTGGCTGAAGCCGAATGGCAAGCGGCAGGCATCGCCGCGCCCGATCTTGCCGCGATGCGCAAATACCGGCTCGAGCGCCTCCGCGCCGAACTGAGGCGGCGAAACTACGCCGGCGCGCTGCTCTACGACCCCGTCAACATCCGCTACGCCACCGATTCGACCAACATGCAGCTGTGGGTCGCGCACAATCCGACCCGCCACTGCTTCGTCGCCACTGAGGGACCCGTGGTGCTGTTCGACTATTTCTCCTGCGAGCATCTGTCCGATCATTCCGGCGTCGTCGACGAGGTGCGGCCGGCAGTGTCGTGGATGTATCTCTATGGCGGCGAGCTGACCGAGCACAAAGTCCGCCGCTGGGCGGCCGGCATCGCCGATCTGGTCAAGGAGCATGGCGGCGGCAACAGCCGCATTGCGGTCGACCACATCAACCCGGAAGGCGTCGAGGAACTCGCCCGCCTCGGCATTTCGATCGGCAATGGCGAAGCGGTGATGGAAAATGCGCGGCTGATCAAATCGCCGGACGAGATCCTCGCCATGAGCCGCGCCATCGTCGCTTGCGAAGCGGCGATGGGTGAAATGGAGAAGGCGCTGACGCCGGGCATTTCCGAAAACGAATTATGGGCCGAACTCCACCGCGGCAACATTGCGCGCGGCGGCGAATGGATCGAAACCCGGCTGCTTGCCTCGGGACCGCGCACCAATCCGTGGTTCCAGGAATGCTCATCGCGGGTGATCGAAGCAGGCGACCTCGTCGTCTTCGACACCGACCTGATCGGCCCCTACGGCTTCTGCGCCGATCTCTCCCGCACCTGGCTTTGCGGCGATGCGAGACCATCGAACGAGCAACGGGACCTCTTCCACATCGCCGCCGACCAGATCGCCCACAACACGCAATTGATGCAGCCCGGCATATCCTTCCGCGACCTGGTCGAACGCTCGGTGGTGCCGCCGGGAGATTGCTTCCCGGCGCGCTACGGCGTGCTCTATCACGGCGTCGGCCTCGCCGACGAGTATCCAACCCTGCCGCATGCAAGCGACTGGACGCCGGACACGCCCGACGGCGTGCTGGAGCCGGGAATGGTCCTGTGCGTGGAAAGCTATATCGGCCGTCTCGGCGGCCATGCGGGCGTCAAGATCGAGGAACAGATCCTGATCACCGAGACCGGTAACGAGCAGCTTTCAACCTACCCGTTGGATGCGAGGCTGCTCGGCTGATCCGGCAAGCGCCTCGCGCAGAGCCTTGAGCGTCTTTTCCGGCGTCGTCCTGGCGGTGATGTAGGGCAGGCCTTTGCGCCTTGCCGTCCAGCCGACCACCTTCACGGCGTTTGCCGCAGGTTCGAAACGCTGCGCCAGCGCCCAGCTCTCACAGTCGATGGCAGCTATATCCGCCTTGCCCTCGGCGACCGCGACGATCGAGCCGCGATGGCCACCGCTTTCGCTGCGCGAGGAAAAGATATCCAGGCTTTCGCCGGCGGCCTGCAGGTCGCGCGCCAGTGCAATGATGCCCGACATCGAATCGAGGCTGTTGTAGGTAAAACGCTTGCCGCGCATCAGATCGAGCGGCAGCGAGGCTTTGCCATCCGCGGGCGAGCGAACCTCCGGTCCCTCGCCCGTCCGCATCACCAGCGCGCTCGAATAGAGTTCGCCTTCGCCGCCCTCGTAAGCGTCGTAGCTCGGCTGGCCGACCACCTGCACATGCTTGCTCAGGCCGAGTTCCATCGGCCCCCAGCAGGTCTGCGCGAACAGCAGCGCCGGATGCAGCCAAAGCTGGTGATGGTCGAGTTCGTCCGGCGGCAGTATCGCCGGATCGGGCGCGATCAGTCTGCCCTCGGCGTCGTGGATACCGCCCGGCACCGGCGGCAGGTCGCCATTGCGGCGCACGATTGTCTGCGGCCCATCGACGCCCTTGTGCCGAAAAGCATCGCGCAACGCTGCCCATTGCGCGTCGACCTCGCCGCGCACTTCGGGCCAGTCATACATCGGCAATGCCGCAACCAAATCACTCATGCCGACACTCAATCATCATGGCTCGGGAAAGGATCGCAAAAACGCGGCGTCCAATCAGAATTGGCCGACACGGGTTCGGGAAGTCCGAGGATTATTCCTTCGGCGGCTCGGCCGGAACCGGCGCGCTGCCAAGCCCGCTGATGCTGCGCGCCCTGATGCGCGGCTTGAACGCCCTGCCCGGCTCGGGCCGGCGGCGCAGCACCGGGTGCACGATCGGCTCCTTGGCCTTGAAGGCGTAGGCTTTGATCAGTGCGAAATAGTTCGGATAGGCGTAGCCATTGTTCATCCGCAGCCACTCGTCGCGGCGGTCGGCAAACAGTTTTGGCAGCCTGTACCAGGCAACGGTCGGGGTCTTGTGGTGAACGAAGTGCAGATTGTTGTTGAGGAACAGGAACGACAGCGGCGAGCGCTCGATGATCACCGTGCGTCCTTCAGGGTGCTCGGACCACTGATGTTCGGCGAAAGTCCGGACCGCGATCAGCGACTGGCCGAGCCAGACCGGCACCAGAATGTAGAGCCATACGGGAATGCCGAAGCCGAACTGCACGATCGGCACTACGATGGCGAGGCCGATCGCATGCAGCAGCCATGCCTTGCCGATCGCCTTGTCGCCGGCAATCACATGCCTGGCGTCGTCGACGAAGAAACCGATGCAGGACAGCCAAGGGCCGAGAAAGAAACGGCCGGCCATGGTGTTGTTTATCTTGAGCAGGAATTTCATCGTCGGCGGCAGATCATCATGCATCCACAGCGCCTGGTAATAGCTCTCGGGATCGTCGAGCGGATCGGTCAGGCGCTCGTCGGCGTGGTGGCGCAAATGAAGCGTCTTGAAGCGACGGAACGGCCAGACCAGGCCGATCGGCAGGAAGACGAAGGCTTCGTTGATGAGCGCGCTGCGCGTCGGATGGCCATGCAGCACTTCGTGCATGATCGACGACTGCAAGGCCAGGACGAAGCCGAGGAGAAGAAGTGCCGGGATCGGATAAGAGGGCCAGAGCAGGAGCCCGGCAGCGAGCCACATTCCGTAACAGAAGAAAGCGAGGACCACGGTCGGCCACTCGATGGCCGCTGCGTCGCGTCGCTTGATGCGCTTGCCTGTCATGCTATCGACCACTGCCCCTCAGTCGCCGGAATTGGTTCCTGACAGCATAGTGTCAGGAGAAGCGATTCCGCTCAACGAGACAAAGTGTACAAAATGTTGCGATTGCGCATTTTTGACCGCAGATGTTATACATTGTAAACAACCCTACGGATTCATTTACGCTGGAAGTGCTGATTCGACGGCTCGGGCGCAAATTTTTCCTAAGAGAGCGCGGAGAACGAACAGTGGACAAACGGGACCTTTCGGCAATCTTCCGGGAGCGCCTGAAGCTGCTCCTGACACGGTCCGATCTCAACCAGTCGGCCTTCGCGTCAGCAGTCGGCATCGACCGGTCGGCGCTGTCGCAACTGATGTCCGGCGCCTCGACGCGCCTGCCACGCGCCGAAACGCTGCTCAACATCGCCGCCGAATTCAAGATCTCGCTGGACTGGCTGCTCGGCCTCTCGCAGGACGAAGGCGTCACCGGCGAAATCCGCGAAAGCCTGGAGATCGAAGAGGCGCCCGACGGCTTCGACCGCACGCTGCTCGCCAAATGGTTCGCCGAGGCCGCAGGCACCAAGATCCGCTATGTGCCGGCCGGCATTCCCGATCTCCTGCGCACACGCCAGCTGGTTGACTACGAAGCCAACATCACCAACCGCAGCCGCCTCGCTCAGGCGAGCGAGACGCAGTACCGCATCGAGTACAACCGGCGCCCTGAGACCGACATGGAGGTCTGCATGCCGCGCCACACGCTGGAGATTTTCGCCCGCGGCCTGGGCGTCTGGGACCGCTTTCCCGAGGCCGACCGCCGGCAGCAGCTTGCCCATATGGCGACGCTGCTTGACGATCTCTACCCCACCTTCCGGCTGTTCCTCTATGACGGCCGCATGCGCTATTCGATCCCGCTGACAATCTTCGGTCCCTATCGCGCCGCCATCTATGTCGGCGACATGTATGTGGTGCTGAATGCCACCCAGCCGGTCCAGGCGCTGACCCAGCATTTCGACAATCTGATCCGGGCCGCCGACATCAACCCGCATGAGGCCGCCGCCTACGCGCGCAATCTGGCCGGCGCGTCATTTCCATCGGGTTCTGCCTGATCGCCAACGCCCCGGAAAGGTGCGCCGCGCGGCATTGCCGGTTGCAAACACATTGACTGGACATAAAGACTTCTTTATATCCTTATTCCATTCAAATATCTGAAAGTCGATCCGATGACCGCGAACAATCCCATCGATGCTCTGCTGGCCGAAAAGGGCGTGCTGCTCGCCGATGGCGCCACCGGCACCAATCTGTTCGCCATGGGTCTGGAGGCCGGCGAAGCGCCGGAGTTGCTGAACGAGACAGCGCCCGACACCATCACCAGCCTGCACCAGAATTTCGTCGACGCCGGCGCCGATATCATTCTCACCAACTCGTTCGGCGGCACGCGCCCCCGGCTGAAGCTGCACCATGCGCAGGACCGCGTGCATGCGCTGAACAAGCGCGCCGCCGAGATTGCCCGCGCGGTCGCCGACAAGGCCGGCAGGAAAGTCATCGTCGCCGGCTCGGTCGGCCCGACCGGCGAGTTGCTGGTGCCGCTCGGCGCCATGACCTATGACGAAGCAGTCGAGGCTTTTGCCGAGCAGATCGAGGGTCTCAAGGAAGGCGGCGCCGAAGTCGCCTGGATCGAGACCATGTCTGCGCCGGACGAAATCCGCGCCGCGGCGGAGGCCGCCATCCGCGTCGGCCTGCCCTACACCTATACCGGTTCATTCGACACTGCCGGCCGCACCATGATGGGCCTGCTGCCCAGGGATATCCACGGCGTCGTCGACGGACTTTCAGAGACACCGCTCGGTGTCGGCGCCAATTGCGGCGTCGGCGCCTCCGACATCCTGGCCTCGCTGCTCGACATGACCGAGGCGAGGCCGGAAGCGACGGTGATCGTCAAGGGCAATTGCGGCATTCCCGAATTTCGTGGCACCGAAATCCATTATTCCGGCACGCCGGAGCTGATGGCCGACTATGTCCGGCTGGCTGTCGATGGCGGCGCGAAGATCATCGGCGGCTGCTGCGGCACCTCGTTCCAGCACCTTGCCGCCATGCGCAAGGCGCTTGACGCGCACACCAAATCCGAACGCCCGACCGTCGCGGCGATCGTCGAGCGCATCGGTCCGATGCGCAACAAGGTGGCGACGGAAAACACCGCCGAGACCAGCGAAGCCCGCCGCGAACGCCGCCGCAGCCGCGCCTGATATCGAACTTATTCGCTGTTTTCAGCGTAACGCGATAGCGCCGTCTTGAAATCCAGGGCGGTGCCGTTGGCGTTGCCACTCATCGTCACCAGGTCACCCGACGACTGCGGATTGCCGATCTGCTCCAGCATGACGCGAAAGCGGTCATTGGTCAGCGCCGACTTTGCGGTATTCCGGGCTGCGTCAACGTCATCCATGATGCGCCTGGATTCTGGCGACAGCGTTCCCGACGCCTGCGTGTGTCTCACCGCCGGCGTCGTGTTTCCAATGTTCATGATCTGCAATTCCCGGCTCCCCAAGCCCAGTCCCGACCCCATGCAATAATAGCAGGGCATTGCGATGACGTTCCGGAAAAGCCGCGCAATTTAACGATCAGGCGGATCATCGGTGCGCTTCGGATCAATCGATCCGAAAAAAGGCCGGCAGGGTTTTCCCCGCCGGCCTGCCTCACCCGCCCGTAGCCGGTTCCCCGTATCAGAACGACCCCCGTCTGAAAGGAACCGGCTGTATTGCCACTACCGGTTACCGCCGAGCGCCGAGGCAAGGCGCACAAGCGAAAGGAACTCGGACCTGTACCCAAACGGGTCGGCTCCTCGGGCGGCGGTGGCAATCTCCATGATCTTGTCGTAGCCGAACTTCGCGGTCGCATCCTCGTCGCGCAGCTTCTGGCCGAAGGCGGCGACAGCGATGGAGAAACGCTGGTCGGTGCTGGCCTGGTCGAAAGACTGGACCTCGTTGGCCGACGTCACCGGCGTGGTGATCAGCTTCGAGACGTCTTCGTTCGGCAGCTTGTAGCGGATCTTGACGAATGCATATTCGTCGGCATTGGCGACGCCGCCATTGTTGACCGTTGCCTGGCCGTAGCGCAGCGGATCCATCTGCTCGCCGCCACTGCCCTTCGGCGTGATCTCGTAGATGGCCGTCACCGAATGACCGGAGCCGATATCGCCGGCATCGACGCGGTCATTGTTGAAGTCCTCGCGGTTCAAGGCGCGGGTTTCATAGCCGATCAGCCGGTACTCCGAGACCTTGTCCGGATTGAACTCGACCTGGATCTTGACGTCCTTGGCGATGGTGAACAGCGTCGATGAGGCATCCTCGACCAGAACCTTCTCGGCCTCGGCCAGCGTGTCGACATAGGCGGCGGTGCCGTTGCCGTTCTGGGCGATGGTCTGCATCATCTGGTCGTTCAGATTGCCGCGGCCGAAGCCGAATACCGACAGGAACACGCCGGTCCTGCGCTCCTGCTCGATCAGCCGCTTCAGATCGTCGTCATCGGTCTGGCCGACATTGAAGTCGCCGTCCGTGGCCAGCATCACACGGTTGATGCCGTCCTTGACGAAGGACTGCTGGGCAAGCCTGTAGGCTTCCTTGATGCCCGCCTCGCCGGCCGTCGAGCCGCCGGGCGACAGATTGTCGATGGCGTTGAGGATCTTGTCCTTCTCGGTAACCTTGGTCGGCATCAGCACGGTGCCGGCGTCACCGGCATAGGTGACGATCGAGATGGTGTCGTCCGCCTTGAGCTTGCTGACCAGCAGCCGGAAAGCCGACTTGAGCAGTGGCAGCTTGTCAGGCTCGTCCATCGAACCCGAGACGTCGATCAGGAACACCAGATTGGCCTTGGGCTGCTCGACCGGCTTGATGTCGAAGCCCTTGATGGCGACGTGCATCAGCTTGGTGTGCCCGTTCCACGGCGTCGGCATGACGCTGACGGTCGAATTGAACGGCGTCGAAGCCGAGTCCGGCCCCTTCCAGTCATAGGGGAAGTAATTGACCATCTCCTCGACGCGCACCGTGTCGGCCTGCGGCAGGTAGCCCTGCTTCAGCGAGCCGCGGACGAAGGAATAGGAAGCGGTGTCGACGTCGATCGAGAAGGTCGAGACCGGATCCTGAAGCGCTGCATGCACCGGATTGGTCTTGAAATCCTCGACGCGGTCGCGGTTTGGCTCCTGCGGCGCAATCTGGTCGGCCGGCATGGTAGAGGGCTGCGCCAGGTACTTGGATTCGGTCGCGCCGGCCATGCGGTCGACCCGCGCGCCGCCGGCCGGGGCAGCGGTGCCGTCAAGCGAAAACTCGCGGCTCTCAACTGGCGCAGGCTCGGCCAACACGCCGCGCCCCAGCGCATCCTGCTGCGCAGGGGCGACAGCAACGGTCGATTCGGGCTTCGGCGGCGCGGGCGGCGTAAGCGTCGTAGTAGTGTCGCGGCTTCGCGCGTCGGCGTCGGCCTTCTTGTCGCCTTCAGGCGCCTGCTTGTCTTTTACCGGCGCGTTGATCGCCGGCCCATTGGTTGCCGGCTTGTCGGCCAGCGTCTCAGTGATCTTCTCGTCGCTGCCGAACGGCGACGGCTGTTCCCTCAGCATATGAAAGGTGGCGTATCCGGCGATCGGCAGGGCGACGAGCCCGGCAATGGCTGGCGTGGCGATGAGTTTCTTTTGCATGATCTCGCTCCAGAGCTTTTGTGCTCGCTCTGTGAGACGAAGCCCGCCGACCGATCCTTGGGTGACGGCAGAAATATTTTCCTGATCATAGGCGCGCATGGCGGCTTCGAAGGCGCGTGCCTTCGCGCTTTCCCCGGGCGCCGGTACTGCTGCGTCGCGCAGCCTGTTGAGTTCGTTGTCGTCGACCATGGTCACACTTCCCCGGCTGAACGAATCAACGTCTTCAGCCGTTTCTTCGCTTCATGGATGTGCCAGGAAACCGTCGTCTCCGAGATTGCCATCGCCTCGGCGGCGGCCGCATGGCTCAACCCTTCGCCATAGACCAGAAGTACTGCATCGCGCTGCTTGTCCGGCAATTGCCGCACCGCTGCCCAGAGCGCCTCAGAGGGATCTTCGGGCTCGGCCGAGGCCTCTCCCGAAATCATGCTGTAGGCGCCGAAAGCCTCGGTCTTGACGTTTTCGCGCGTGGTCTTGCGCATCATGTCGCGCGCCGCGTTCAGCGTCACGGAATAGAGCCATGTCGTGAACGCGCCGCCGCTGCGGTAGTCGCGGATCGCCTTGCCGAGACGGACACAGACCTCCTGGGCGATGTCTTCGGCATCGGCCTTCTTTCCGCACCAGCGATAGGCGGCGCGATAAACGAAGTCGTAGTGCCGCTCCAGCAATTTGCCGAAGGCACCCCTGTCTCCGCCCTTCGCCCGCCCGATCAATTCGGCGTCGGAGGCTTCGCTTTCATCCAGCATCATCGCCATCATTTGCCTGTTGGACGAAGGCTAATGGCCAATCCTTGGGGTTATGGAAAGATTTTTTTCCGAGGCGACGGATGCACGCGCAACAGGTGCGCTGAGATTCAGGTCAGGCCGAGCCGAAAACGATGGATTTCGAGAACCGGAGCGGAGCGTACTTTTGGTACGCGAGCACCGGAAGCACAGAAAGCCGTCGTTTGCAGGCCGGCCTCACCTGAATATCAGCACACCTGGCCCGAGGCCCAGCCGGACGACCAAGCCCACTGAAAATTATAGCCGCCCAGCCAGCCCGTGACATCGACGACTTCGCCGATGAAAAACAGCCCCGGCACGGATTTCGCCTGCATCGTCTTCTGATCGAGCCCATTGGTATCGACACCGCCAAGCGTCACTTCCGCCGTGCGGTAACCCTCGGAGCCGGCCGGCTTGATGCGCCAGTCGTTGACGGCGGCTTCGACGGTTTTCATTTGCAGGTCTGTCAAATCAGCGAGATTGCCATCGATCCCACTGCGCTCGGCGACTGCTTGCGCAAGGCGCTTCGGCAAATGGTTTGCAAGCACCGTCTGCACCGCTTGCCTGCCGTTGACGCGCCGGGCGGCGCGCAGCAGTTCCGCCACATCCCTCCCCGGCAGCATGGCGATGCGGATCTCGTCGCCCTCGCGCCAATAGGACGAGATCTGCAGGATGGAAGGCCCGCTCAAGCCGCGATGCGTAAACAGCATCGCTTCTGAAAACCACGTCTTGCCGCAGGCGACTTCGGCCTCGACGGCATTGCCGGCCAAGGGCGCCAGCCGCTCCAGCGTTCTTGCGTCGAAGGTAAGCGGCACCAGCGCCGGCCGTGTTTCCACCACCGCCAGGCCGAACTGCGCCGCAAGCTCGTAGCCGAAACCGGACGCGCCCATTTTGGGGATCGACTTGCCACCACAGGCAACGACCAGCGAATTGCAGGCGACGCTGCCAGTGGAGAGCGTCAGCACAAAACCGTCCGCGGCCTTGCTGACGTTCCTCATCTCGGTCGACAGCGCCAGCTCCACGCCGCCATCCTGCATTTCAGAGACCAGCATGTCGATGATCAGCCGCGCCGAGCCATCGCAAAACAGCTGTCCAAGCGTCTTCTCGTGATAGGCGACGCCGTGGCGTTCGACGAGCTCGATGAAATCGCGCTGCGTGTAGCGGCTGAGCGCCGAGATGCAGAAATGCGGATTGCCGGAGATGAAATTCTTCGGGCTCGCATGGATGTTGGTGAAGTTGCAGCGGCCACCGCCGGAGATGCGGATCTTCTCGCCGGGCTTTGCCGCGTGATCGAGCACCAGGACCGAGCGGCCGCGCTTGCCGGCCTCGATGGCGCACATCATTCCGGCCGCACCGGCGCCGATCACCACGACATCATAGGATTGCATCAGGCTGTTCGTTCCCGCTCGACTGGCGCTGTTTTAACAGGCCGCGCCAATCGTGCAGTCTCTACCCGTTCGTTGCGACTTCAGGCAACGCCTCGTTAGATCAGCGTCTCGGCGAACAGCGTCGTCAATCGCTTCCAATGACGTTCGGCGGCGGCCGCGTTGAACACGCTGTGATCCGACACGCACCAGCCATGCGCCATGCCGGCATAGTTTTCGATGACGTGGTCGACTTCCGCCACGCGCAGCGCCTCGGCCAGTCGCGCCGACTGCTCCGGCGGAAAGCTGCGGTCCACCCCAGACGTTCCGACATAGACCCGCGCCTTGATCATTGCAGCCTTGCGGTGCGGACTGTCGGCGGCATCGCTGGCCAGATTGCCGCCATGGAAGCTTGCCGCCGCCACGATGCGATCGGGATAGGTTGCAGCCGCATTCAAGGCCCGCGCCCCGCCCATGCAGTAACCGACGACACCGACCGGTCCGGTGACACCTTCAGCGGTAAGCGTGTCGAGGAACGCCCTGCTGTCGCGGATGGTCATGTCCTGTGTCGTGCCGTGGACCAACGCCGTCAGCGCGACCTTGGTCTCCTCGACGACGAAAGCGGTCTTGGGCTCGAACGGCCCGTAGGGTGCGTTGCGATAGAAAAGATCCGGCACCAGCACCGCACAGCCCTCGCCGGCCAGCCGCTCCGCCATTGCGTCGAGCGCCGGTCGAGGACCGAAGGCGTCCATATAGAGAATGACACCGGCCCTGGACGGGGAAGCGGTCGCCGAACGGAACAGCCCGGCTTTCGCTACGCCGTCCTCGGTTTTTATCTCAATGTCCTGCTTCGCCATGGCGCGCCCCGTTGATTGTCGTGCGATACATATAAGCAGGCATTGTCAGGGCAAGCCGTTCCCTGACAATCCCGTTCAACACTTTGTGCGGGCTTTCGACCCGGCTACAGGCCGGCAAACGCCGTCATGTGAAAGGCCTGAACCTCAGGCGGATAGCGATGGGCCGTGCCATACGGACAGGCGTTGCGGTCGAGGCAGCCGCCGCCGCGGCATGGTTCGCCCTTCGATCCCCGCACATGCGCCAGGCAAGCCTGATGAGCGAAACCATCCGCGGAATAGGCGTCAACCGGACAGGATTTCAGGCAAGGTTTTGCAACACAGGCGTCGCAAAGGTGAATCGCTTCGCGACGTTCAGGAAGCGCGATCTCATCCTCGAACAGCAACGCGCCGCGATAGGCATGCCAGAGCCCGTACTGCGGATGCATCAGGATGCCCAGCGGCGACGGTCTCAGCCTCTCCGCTCGCATCGCCCATTGCTGGAACGGCAGATAAGGTCTGTCCGAAGGCGAAACGGCGCGCGCGCCGAATTTCTCCGCCACCGCACCGATCACTGCGCGCGACCATGTGTCGAGCGGATTAGCAATGGTTTGCGGTTGCCGGTCGCGCCAGCGCAGGAAATGCGGCCAGGGTGCCGCTCCCGCCTGCCCCACCAACAGCACGGATTTGGCGGGGGCAACTGAAGGGCCATGCGGCGGCGTTTCGCTTGTTGCGAAATTGAAGCCGCCGCGCAGGATGAGGCCGTCGGCGGAAAGCGCGGCCGCTATCTCGTCAGCCCGGCGCCGCGCAATCATCCCTTCTTGTCCGGGTCGGAGAAAGCGCTCCGCCAGACTTCCTTGTGGATGATGTTGGCGACTTTAGCCCCGCCTGACTCGGGCTCCTTTCAGGTGAAGGCGTCAGCCATCGACGCCTTCTTCGTCGCGATGTAGTCCTTCAACCCGTCGTCGATGCCCGGATCGAGATAAGGCGCCTCGTAGGTCTCCAGCCAGCGGCGGGCGAGTTCGTTGGCGCGCTGCGGCGCTGTCTTCTCGCCCTCGGCCAGCCACTGCTCGTAGGAATTGTTGTCGGCGATGCTGGAGCGGTAGAAGGCGGTCTGGAAATTGGCCTGCGTGTGGTCGCAGCCGAGATAGTGGCTGCCCGGGCCAACCTGGCGGATGGCGTCCATCGCCTGGCCGTTTTCCGACAGGTCGACGCCTTCGGAAAACTTTTGCGTCATGCCGAGCTGGTCGATGTCCATCATGAATTTTTCGTAGCAGGACGCCAGTCCGCCTTCGAGCCAGCCGGCCGAATGCAGGACGAAATTGGTGCCGGCAAGAATGGTCGAGTTGAGCGTGTTGGCGCTCTCATAGGCGGCCTGCGCGTCCGGAACCTTGGAGGCGCAGAGCGATCCGCCGGTGCGGAACGGCAGGCCGAGCCGGCGGGCAAGCTGTGCGGCGCCGTAGGAAACCAGCGACGGCTCCGGCGTGCCGAAGGTCGGCGCACCAGACTGCATGGAGATCGACGAGGCGAAGGTGCCGAACAGCACCGGCGCGCCGGGACGGATCAACTGCGTGAAAGAGGCGCCGGCCAGCACCTCTGCCAGAACCTGCGTCAGCGTGCCGGCCACCGTGACCGGGCTCATCGCGCCGGCAAGGATGAACGGCGTGACGATGCAAGCCTGGTTGTGACGCGAATAAACCTTCAGCGCGCCCAGCATGGTTTCGTCGAACACCATCGGCGAATTGGCGTTGATCAGGCTGGTCAGCACGGTGTTGTTTTCGACGAAATCGTCGCCGAACACGATCTTGGCCATGGCGACGGTGTCTTCGGCCCGCTCTGGCGCCGTCACCGAACCCATGAACGGTTTGTCCGAATATTTGATGTGGCTGTAGATCATGTCGAGATGGCGTTTGTTGACCGGCACGTCGACCGGCTCGCAAACCGTGCCGCCCGAATGGTGAATCGACGGCGCCATATAGGCGAGCTTCACGAAATTCCGGAAATCCTCGATCGTCGCGTAGCGCCTGACACCGTCGAGATCGCGCACGAAGGGCGGACCATAGACCGGCGCGAAGACCGTGGCGTTGCCGCCGATCTGCACCGAACGTTCGGCGTTGCGCGCATGCTGGGTGTAGATGGGCGGCGCGGTCTTCAGCAGCGAGCGGCAGAGGCCCTTGGGAAAATGCACGCGCTCGCCCTTGACGTCGGCGCCCGCCTCTTTCCAAAGCTGCAGCGCCTCGGCGTCGTCGCGAAAGATGATGCCGATCTCTTCCAGCACCGTATCGGTGTTGTTTTCGATAATCGCCAGGCCTTCCTCGTTGAGGACCTCATAGATGTTGATCTTGCGCTTGATATAGGTGAGCTGGGTGCCCGGTCCGCCGCCCGAGCGCGCCGCCCGCCTTGCAGCCGCGCCGCCGCTGGCAGCACGTCCACGTCGCGCATTGGACGCTTCCTGGTCGACTGACGCGTTTTCACTCATGATCGTTTTTCCCTAAAAACCGTTTGCGGCCGCGTAGGCGGCTTCTCGCCCGGATCGTAGCCATGCACCCTATTCGAAACGGCCCGCCAGCGCCAACGCCTGTCGCAAAATCGACAAGAATTCCAATAGATTTGCGGTCGCTTTCCTTTTGCGGGAAGTCGCAAATCAGCTATGGATACCTGCCCCCGCCGGGTTAGGTATTGACGCGATTATTTTAAGCCGCCGTGATCGCATCCGCGCGGCAAGGAGCCCGAGAAAAATGGCCGACGACGAGATCATCCTCTCCGAGCTTTCCGACGACGAGTTGGTGCAGCAGATGCACGACGATCTCTATGACGGACTGAAGGAAGAGATCGAGGAAGGCACCAACATCCTGCTCGAGCGCGGCTGGGTGCCCTACAAGGTGCTGACCGAAGCTCTGGTCGAAGGCATGCGCATCGTCGGCGAGGACTTTCGCGACGGCATCCTGTTCGTTCCCGAGGTGCTGCTGTCGGCCAACGCGATGAAAGCCGGCATGTTCATCCTGCGCCCGCTGCTGGCCGCCACCGGCGCGCCGAAGCAGGGCAAGATGGTGATCGGCACCGTCAAGGGCGACATCCACGACATCGGCAAGAACCTCGTCGGCATGATGATGGAAGGTGCCGGCTTCGACGTCATCGATCTCGGCATCAACAATGCGGTGGAAAAATACCTCGACGCCATCGAGCAGCACCAGCCCGACATTATCGGCATGTCGGCGCTTTTGACCACGACCATGCCTTACATGAAGGTCGTCATCGACACGATGAAGGAAAAGGGCATCCGCGACGACTATGTCGTCCTGGTCGGCGGCGCGCCGCTAAACGAGGAATTCGGCAAGGCCGTCGGCGCCGATGCCTATTGCCGCGACGCGGCTGTGGCGGTCGAGACCGCCAAGGACTTCATGAAGCGCAAGCATAACGTGCGCGCTTCAGCCTGATCTGTTACGCAAGGCGTCTGGGCCACAATCGAAAGCCGCGCCTTGCAGCGCGGCTTTTTTGTTCCAGCTATTGGAACGGATGGCTGCGTCAGGGTTTGGTGACGGTGTCGTCGACGGCTTTCGCAGTCGATTTGATATCCCGGCCGACACCACGGACGGTGTTGGCACAGGCCGTAAGCGCCAGGATGCAGGCAAGGATTGCAATCGGCGCAACGCGTAACAGTTTCATGGACGGTTTATCCCTCTCTCGATAGATTCGCCCCACAGCAACGAAGGCCGCTTCGACCGGGTTCCATGGCCAGAATGCAAAAAACGAAACCGAATCAGGACGACAGGCTGCTAGTCATCGCCTGCGGAATGATTGCGCGCGAAGTTTTGGCCGTCAAGGAGCAGCTCAAGCTCGACCATCTCGACCTGACCTGCCTGCCGGCGGAGTTCCATTTCTACCCCGACCGCATCGCACCGGCGATGGACAAGGCGATCGAAAAGGCCAAGGCGGAAGGCTATAGCAACATCTTCGTTGGCTATGCCGATTGCGGTACCGGCGGCATGCTCGACCGGGTCCTGGAGAAGCACGGCGTCGAGCGCATGGCCGGGCCGCACTGCTTTGCCTTCTACCAGGGCATGGACGCCTATGCGAAGGTCGCCGACGACGACATGATGTCGTTCTACATGACCGATTTCCTGTGCCGCCAGTTCGACGCCTTCTTCATGAAGCCGCTCGGCCTCGACAAGCACCCGGAGCTGATCAAGGACTATTTCGGCAACTACCAGAAGCTGATCTACATCGCCCAGACCGACGATCCGGAACTCGACAAGGTCGCCGAGCAGGCCGCGAAGATGCTTGGCCTCGCCTATGAGCGCCGCTCGACCGGCTATGGCGACCTGACGGCCGGGCTGGCGCAGGCCGCCGCCCACGCCTGAAGCGGTTCTTGAGCCGGGACGCTGTCGAGAACAGATGACAGGCCGCCGCGGATGGTTAAGTTGTGAGCAACAAGCAAACAGGCTGATTCAGCCATCCGAACACGGAACGTCCCGATGACCCCTCGCGTCCTGCTCTCCGCCCTTGGCCTCCTCTGCCTCGTCTTGCCCGCTCGCGCCGACGGCGAGGTGCAGAAGATCATCACGCCTGCCGACAAGGTGCGGCTCCACAAATATGGCGAGACCCGCAAGGCGGCGCTGGCCGAGGCAAAAGCGGGAGACCCGGCTGAGGTCAGCCAACTCGACGCGCTGCTGGCAAAGCCGATAGTGGCCTTTTCCGACAAGGACCTGAGCGGCAACTGGCAATGCCGAACCATCAAGGTGGGCCTGACCGGCCCGCTGGTCATCTATGGCTGGTTCAAGTGCAAGGTCACGGACGATGGCTCCGGCTGGCAGCTGGAAAAGGTCAGCGGCTCGCAACGCACTAAGGGCCGTTTCTTCGACGATAGCGAAAAACGCGCGATCTATCTCGGCTCCGGCTATGTCAATGACAACAAGCCAAAACCCTATGGCAGCGGCCCGGAAAGCGACCAGGTCGGCTATGCCTTCCGCACCAGCGCCAATGAATGGCGCATCGAATTCCCGGCGCCCTACTACGAATCGAAACTCGACATCATCGAGTTCAAGCGCTGATCCGTTGGTCTCTCGCTGGCCGGGCGGTCATCAAGATTTAACCTCGCCCGGCACAGAATTGAGCCGGGCAGCGCACGGCAAATGGTTGCGCGCCGGCAAGAAAGCGCGCCATGGCATCAGCGGTTGAAAAAAGTGCTGCGATCGTCATCGTCACCGAAGGCGGGCCGCACATCTGGGCCATCGTCAACGCCATCGCCGACCAGCTCGACCCTGTCAGCGTCATCCTCGAAAGCCCTGAATCCAAAAAACAATTGCTGCTCGGCCGGGCGCGCCGCCAGGGCTGGTTTTCGGCCATCGGTCAACTCGGCACGATGGTGTTGACGAGGCTCGGCAAGCGCTTCTTCGCTGGCCACGCAGAGCGGCTCATCGCCGATCAGAAGCTTGAGACCGAGCCGAAGCCGGGACAAAAGATCATCCACGTCTCCTCCGCCAACGCAGCCGATTGCCTGCAGGCGATCGCCGACATCCGCCCGGGCGTGGTGCTGCTCGCCGGCTGCCGGCTCTTGTCCCGGCAGACGCTGGCGCAAATGCCCTGCCCGGTGCTCAACTACCACGCCGGCATCGCGCCGAAATACCGCGGCATGAATGGCGGCTACTGGGCGCTGGCCTGCGGCGATCTCCAGAATTTCGGCACCACCGTGCATCTGGTCGACGCCGGCGGCGACACCGGCGGCGTGTTGAAACAGGCGCGCGGCAAGCCGGAGCCCGGCGACACTATTTCGAGCTATGCGTTGCGCCAGGCGGCGTTCTCGCGTGACATCTGCGTCGAGGCGGTCCGCGGGGCCTTGGACGGAAAGTTGGCCACGATCAAGCCGGACCTGCCCTCAAAACAATGGTACCACCCGACGATCTGGTTCTATCTCTGGACCGGCCTGACCAAGCGGGTTTGGTAGCCAGCCTTCCCTCGGAATCTCGCCTTTCTTTTTGCGACGTCCAATAGCGTCGCTTTTGAATGCGCGCGCGTCGTCCCATAACAAGCAGCCCCACTGCGCATCCGGCAATGCTCGCACCTGCTGGACAAAGTGGTGGAGCGTCGTTTCCCTCATGGACGCACGGCGCTCTACAGGGAGTGAGAGAATTCATGGCCGATCTGATCGTCGTCTATTGGCGCGACATCCCCGCCCAGGTCATCGTCAAGAAGGGCCGGCAGAACGCCAAGCGCGAACTGCCGCTGCGCTTCACCGAGGCGATCGATATGTGCGCCATGCGCACCGGCGCCGGCGGCACCGACGATTACCTCGCCGAATGGCGCAAGGCCGATCCGATCCCGGTTGGCGACGACCTCGAAGCCGAGGTCGAGAAGGCATTCAGCGAGATCGACGCGAAATACGACCGCGAGCGGCTGGTCGCTCTGGTCAAGGCGGGCGGGAAAGAAAATGTCTGACACGACTCCCGGCAAAGGGGGCCCGGCGGTGACCCAGGCCACGCAGGTCAAGAAGGCAGCGCCGAAATCCGACTACAAGCCGGCCGACGTATCGCCGCAGCGGCGCGTGCAGCGCTCGTTTGCGATCAGGCTGTGGTCGATCCGCCATTCGCGATTGCTCGAATGGTTCTACTCCAGGTTCGCCGACATGTTCCTGCTTCTTCATCCGCTTTGGAAAGGCCTCGGCTATGGGCGCGTCGAGGCGCCGATCAAGTTTGTCGAAAGGCGCGTCAAGGGCTTCATGTTCGACTGCCGCATGTGCGGCCAGTGCATCCTGTCCTCGACCGGCATGTCGTGCCCGATGAACTGCCCCAAGCAGCTGCGCAACGGCCCTTGCGGCGGTGTGCGCGCCAACGGCAATTGCGAGGTCGAGCCCGATATGCCTTGCGTCTGGGTTAAGGCCTGGGAAGGCTCGCGGAACATGGAGCATGGCGACAGGATCCTGACCGTGCAGAAGCCGGTCGACCAGTCGCTGCGCGAAACCTCGGCCTGGCTGCGGGTGACGGCCCAGTCGGCAGCGGCCCGTGAAGCAGCGGCCAAAGCCAACACTGGAGCGGCCGCGTGATCGGCCGCCAGCGCGATGAAAACCCGGCCGGCATCCATCTGCCGCTCGATCCGCTGCCCGGCCACTCCTCGCGTGGCCGGCTGGAGCGTGTGCTGCGGCGCGGCGAATTCGCGGTCACCACCGAGCTCAACCCGCCCGACAGCGCCGATCCCGAAGACGTCTATAACCGCGCGAAAATCTTCGACGGCTGGGTCGACGCCATCAATGCCGTCGATGCCTCCGGCGCCAACTGCCACATGTCGTCGGTCGGCATTTGCGCGCTGCTCACCCGCATGGGCTACGCGCCGATCATGCAGATCGCCTGCCGCGACAGGAACCGCATCGCCATCCAGGGCGACGTGCTGGGCGGTGCCGCCATGGGGGTCGCCAACATGCTGTGCCTCACCGGCGACGGCGTCCAGGCCGGCGACCAGCCCGGCGCCAAGCCTGTCTTCGACCTCGATTCCATGTCGTTGCTGGAAACCTGCCGCATCATGCGCGACAACGGCAAGTTTCTGTCCGGCCGCAAGTTGACGACGCCGCCGCAAATTTTCCTCGGCGCCGCCGTCAACCCCTTCGCGCCACCCTTCGATTTCCGCCCGATCCATCTCGGCAAAAAGATCGCCGCCGGCGCGCAGTTCGTGCAGACGCAGTATTGCTTCGACGTGCCGATGTTCAGAACCTTCATGCAGAGGGCGCGGGACTTGGGGCATACGGAAAAAGTTTTCATCCTGTGCGGCGTCGGCCCGCTGGCTTCGGCCAAGACGGCCAAATGGATCCGCTCCAACGTGCCGGGCATTCATATTCCCGATGCCATCATCAAGCGGCTGGAAGGCGCCCAGGACCAGAAGAAGGAAGGCAAGCAGCTCTGCACCGACATCATCAACGAGGTGAAGGAAATTCCTGGTGTCTCCGGCATCCATGTGATGGCCTATCGCCAGGAGGAATATGTCGCCGAGATCGTCGATGAATCGGGTGTGCTGAAAGGCCGCCAGCCATGGAAACGTGAGATCCGCCACGACGATCAGATGGTCGCCGACCGGCTCGAGAGCATACTCCACGACGACATTACCGAAACGCAGGTGGATATGGTGAAGACCGCGCACTGACAGCGCGGACGGCCAGCCATTCGCTTGAATGAAACCAGACAACGATATAAAGAAATCTTTATATCAGGCGGAGAGACTTCATGACCCGGACCATCGTCGCCTCGGCGACACGAGAGATCATCATCGGCTTCGACCAGCCTTTCTGCGTCATCGGCGAGCGCATCAACCCGACCGGCCGCAAGAAGCTGGCCGCCGAGATGATCGCCGGCAATTTCGAGACCGTCATCAAGGATGCGCTGGAACAGGCCGCCTGCGGCGCCACGATGCTCGACGTCAATGCCGGCGTCACCTCCGTTAATCCGAACGAAACCGAACCCGGCCTGCTGGTGCAGACGCTGGAGATCGTCCAGGGCCTGGTCGACCTGCCGCTGTCGATCGACTCGTCGGTGACCGCCGCCATCGAGGCAGCGCTCAAGGTCGCCAAGGGCCGGCCGCTGGTCAACTCCGTGACCGGCGAAGAGGAAAAGCTCGAAGCCATCCTGCCGCTGGTCAAGAAGTACAATGTTCCGGTCGTCGCGATCTCCAACGACGAGACCGGCATTTCGATGGACCCGGATGTGCGCTTCGCCGTCGCCAAGAAGATCGTGCAGCGCTGCGCCGATTTCGGCATTCCCGCGCATGACGTCGTCGTCGACCCGCTGGTGATGCCGATCGGCGCGCTGGGCGATGCCGGCCGCCAGGTGTTTGCGCTGCTGCGCCGTCTGCGCGAAGAGCTCAAGGTCAACACCACCTGCGGCCTGTCCAACATTTCGTTCGGCCTGCCGCATCGCCACGGCATCAACGCCGCCTTCATCCCGATGGTGATCGGCGCCGGCATGACTAGCGCTATCATGAACCCGGTTCGGCCGCAGGAAATGGAAGCCGTGCGCGGCGCCAATGTGCTCAACGGCACCGACGAGAACTGCACCAACTGGATCAGGACCTACAAGGACTACAAGCCGGCCGAAGGCGGCCAGGCGGTCGCAGCGCCCACCGCGGTTAACGCTCCGGGCGAAGGCGGCGGCAATGGCAATGGCGGTCGCCGTCGCGGCGGCCGTGAAGCCCGCATGGCCAGGGGATAGAGCGAGACAGGACACGGTTTTCTTGACAGATCAAGACCGCACAAGGCCTGAAATGCCGAACTGGCAGGTAATTCTGCGAGTGGCTTTTTGCAGCGTATTTATGCTTTTGGCCGGGTCCTATGCCTTCGGCTATCTGAGTCATGAATACCTCCGGTATTTTGTTCTGTGTATCTACGCCACTGCCTTGCTAATGTTTGTCCTGATCGCATTTCCACTTCTGCTCGGGGCAATTCCCGCAAGGACATTGGACCGGCAAAGACTGGACAATTTCTCCATGTTTTGGCTGCGATGGTATCCGCTGCCGCTCATCGCTTCCTATCTGGCAAGCCTCGCATATGGGAAATCTTTTCCCAGTGCCGGCTTAGTCGAGTAATGAAAATATGAACTCGCCTGCAAACATTACCGATCCGCTCGTGCTGTTCATGCCGTCAGGCAAGCGCGGGCGGTTTCCTGTCGGCACGCCGGTGCTCGACGCCGCGCGCCAGCTCGGTGTCTATGTCGAAAGCGTCTGCGGCGGCCGCGCCACCTGTGGGCGCTGCCAGATCGAGGTGCAGGAAGGCAATTTCGCCAAGCACAAGATCGTCTCGTCCAACGACCACATCTCGCCCAAGGGCGCCAAGGAAGAGCGCTACGAGCGCGTCCGCGGCCTGCCCGAGCGGCGCCGCCTGTCCTGCTCGGCGCAGATTCTCGGCGACCTCGTCATCGACGTGCCGCAGGACACGGTCATCAACGCCCAGACCATCCGCAAGGATGCCGACACGCGCGTCATCGCCCGCGATGCGGCAATCCGCATGTGCTATGTCGAGATCGAAGAGCCCGACATGCACAAGCCGCTGGGCGATCTCGACCGCCTCAAGATCGCCTTGATGAAGGATTGGGGCTTTAAAAACCTCGAATTCGACTTCTACCTGATGCCGCAGGTGCAAGGCATACTGCGCAAGGGTAACTGGACCGCGACCGCGGCCATCCACAAGGATGCCGAAAGCGACATCGCCCGCGTCATAGCACTCTGGCCCGGCCTCAAGAACGAGGCCTATGGACTGGCCTGCGACATCGGCTCGACCACCATCGCCATGCATCTGGTGTCGTTGCTGTCGGGCCGCGTCGCCGCCTCGTCGGGCACCTCCAACCCGCAGATCCGCTTCGGCGAGGATCTGATGAGCCGCGTCTCCTATGTGATGATGAACCCGGACGGCCGCGAAGGCATGACGGTCGCCGTGCGCGAGGCGATCTCGGGCCTTGTCGACAAGGTCTGCGCGGAAGGCAATGTCCAGCGCAACGACATCCTGGATTCCGTCTTTGTCGGCAATCCGATCATGCACCATCTGTTCCTCGGCATCGATCCGACCGAACTCGGCGGCGCGCCCTTCGCGCTCGCCGTCTCGGGCGCGGTGCGCATCAAGGCCTCCGATATCGGCCTGAAGCTCAACCAGGGCGCCCGCCTCTATATGCTGCCCTGTATTGCCGGCCATGTCGGCGCCGATGCGGCGGCGGTGACGCTGTCGGAAGGCCCGCATCGCCAGGACGAGATGATGCTGATCGTCGACGTCGGCACCAATGCCGAGATCGTGCTTGGCAACCGCAAGCGGGTGGTCGCAGCCTCCTCGCCCACCGGTCCCGCCTTCGAGGGCGCCGAAATCTCCGGCGGCCAACGCGCCGCCCCCGGCGCAATCGAGCGCGTGCGCATCGACCCCGATACGCTGGAGCCGAAATACCGCGTCATCGGCTCTGAACTCTGGTCCGACGATCCCGGCTTCGTCGATAGCGTGCAGGCGACCGGCGTCACCGGCATCTGCGGCTCCGGCATCATCGAGATCGTGGCCGAAATGTACCTCGCCGGCATCATCTCCGAGGATGGAGTGATCGACGGGTCGCTGGCCGAGCGCTCGCCGCGCGTCACGGTCAACGGCCGCACCTTCTCTTATGTCTTGAAGGAAGGCGAACCCAAGATCACCATCACGCAGACCGACGTGCGCGCCATCCAGCTTGCCAAGGCGGCGCTCTATGCCGGCACCAAGCTTCTGATGGAAAAGCAGAACACCGAGCACGTCGACCGCATCCATTTCGCCGGCGCCTTCGGTTCCTTCATCGATCCGAAATACGCCATGGTGCTCGGCCTGATCCCGGATTGCGACCTCGACAAGGTCTCGGCCGTCGGCAACGCCGCCGGCGCCGGTGCGCGCATGGCCCTGCTCAATCGCGGCTATCGCCGCGAAATCGAGGATACCGTCAGCCACATCGAGAAGATCGAGACCGCACTGGAGCCGAAATTCCAGGAGCATTTCGTCTACGCCATGGCGCTTCCCAACAAGGTCGATCCGTTCCCGAAACTGTTGGCGGCGGTGAAATTGCCGCCACGCAAGACCGTCAGCGAGGATGGCGTCGCCGGCGACGCCGCCCCGCGACGGCGTTCGCGTGAAGGCCATGCCGCCAGGCGCAGCCGGGAATAAGCCGCCTTACGAAGGCCGCCAATTCGACCAATTTCATTTGTATGCAAATGTTTCCAGATCGCACCGATCTGGAAACCGAAACGCTGTTTTGGCGCAATACGTCCGATACAGACGTGAAGCATTTAACGGACATCGAATGGCGGACCGGACTATTCCGCCGCCACAACGCTCCAAAGGAGAATAGAGATGTTCGAGACCCTCGGCCGTTTTCGTGCGGCCATGAAGAATGCACAGGCCGTGCGCGCCATGAACAACCTGCCACCCGAGATCCAGAAGGACATCGGCTGGCCCGTGTCGCCGCGCATCGACGCCCAGACCAACCTGTCGCGTCTGATCCTGGGCTCGGGCCGTTGATGACCTTCGCCGACAAGTGCAAATTGCTGACTAAACGCCGGGGCCGCCGCATGGTCCCGGCTGCGACCGACATCAAGCTTCGCGCCGCGCTGCTGCCCCGGCGCTGAGCCGCGCTGCCCAGAGCCGCGGACGTGGCTGATCAAACAACCGTGTTGGCTTGGGCCAGAATCTTGACATTTCGGCTGGAGGTACGATCTTCGCGATAGTGGGGAATTCTCTTAGTCGGCTGCTGCCGAGCTTGTGTATTCGAATGCCCAGTTTCAAAAGCCACCTCGTTTCCTTCATCCTCCGGCACAGCCGCAAGAAGGCATTTGCCAGCCCGGAAAACCTGCAGCGCTGGATCGCCTATGCCCGCAAGACCGAGGATCATCATCCCCCGGCATTGCTGCGGGAGCGGCTCGATATCACCGAGCGCAGCGTCGATGGCTTTCCCGTCTACGAGATCGCGCCGAAGGCGGGCGAACGCAGGCGCATCCTCTACATGCATGGCGGCGCCTATGTCTTCCACATCACATCCTATCATTGGGGGTTGATCGCCGAGATGGCCGAGCGCTTGGGTTTCGGCATCACCGTGCCGATCTATCCCATCGCGCCGGAGCATGATTTCCACGCCATGTTCGGCATGGTCGGCGACGTCTACCGGCAGATGCTGGATGAGACCGACGCTGAAGACATCGTCTTCATGGGCGATTCCGCGGGCGGCAACATGGCCGTCGTGCTGACCATGATGGCGGCTGAGGAAGGCCTGCCCTTGCCGTCGCGCCACGTGCTGATTTCACCCGGCCTCGACATGTCACTGTCCAACCCCGAAGTGTTCGAGGCGGAACGCAACGATCCGTGGCTCGGCATTTCCGGCGGGCTGGAAGCGATCCGCATGTACAGTGCCGGCATCGATCGCAGCGACTGGCACATCAGCCCGCTCTATGGCGACCTCTCGGTGCTGCCGCAGACCCTGCTTCTGACCGGCTCGCACGACCTGCTCAGCCCCGACAATCTGATCTTCGCCAAAAAGGCGCGCGCTGCCGGCGTCGACGTCCAGGTCGTCTACGAGGAAGGCATGTTCCACGTCTGGCCGCTGATCGAGATGCCGGAGGCGCGTCGCGCCAGGGACAGCATCGTCGCCTTCCTTGAAGGTGAGCCCACCAGGCGGCACGCAACTGCGCGGCGCACGGCGCGACCCGCTCTCGCGGCGCGCCCCGCCCAAGCAGCGGAATAGCAGAGCAATTCCAGGAAAAGTGTAAAACGGTTTTCCCGGGAAAAGCGTGTAGCGCTTTCCGTTGGGAATTGCGTCAAAACCAGGAGTTAGAGCGGCTCGCCGTTTCCGTGAAACGGTGAACCGCTCTAGAACTTGCCGGTTTCGCGGAAAAGCTCGAACGTCGCACGGATATGGTCGGCGACGGCCTTGACCGGCGCGCTGGCGTCCGGCGACACCACCATCGCCAGATTGTAGGTGCCGATATCGGGCATGCCGTCCTTCGGGCAAAGCTCGACCATGTCGTTGCCCAGGAACGATTTCGGCAACGGTGCAACCGCGAGATCCGACATGATGGCGGCGCGCTGGCCGGCCGTGTGGGCGCTCATATAGGCGATGCGGTAATTGCGGCCTTCACGGCTCAGCGCATCGAGCGCGCCGGCCCGCCAGGCGCAGCCCTCTTCCCACAGCGACACCGGCAAAGGCTCGCGCAGATGCGCGCTGCCGCCCTTGGCGCCGGCCCAGACGATCGGCTCGGTGAGCAGCACCTCGGCGCCGAGTGCGCTGGTCTTGTAGGAATTGGTCAGCAGCGTGATGTCGAGCGCCCGGTCGTCCATGCGGCGGCGCAGATTGCTGCTCTGGTCGATGGTGACGTCGACGGCAATCGACGGATGCGACTGCGCGAAACGCTTCAGCACATGCGGCAACACGCGCTCGCCATAGTCGTCCGGCGAGCCGAGCCGCACCACGCCGACGATCTCGGGGATGATGAACTTCGACACCACCTCGCGGTTGATCGACAACAGCCGGCGGGCATAACCGAGCAGCATCTCGCCATCCGTGGTCAGCGTCACCGAGCGCGCATCCCGCGCGAAAACAGAGCGCCCGAGAATGTCCTCGAGCTTCTTGATCTGCATGGAGACCGCCGACGGCGTGCGGAACACCGCATTGGCCGCCGTGGTGAAACTGCCGGTCTCTGCAATGGCCACGAAGGTGCGCAAAACGTCGAGATCGAGCAGCGGCAGCGGATGATTGAGTGGGGCGTTCATCGGGATCGACCTTCAATTTTTCTGATGTGAAGCATCATTCCATTTCGTTTGATTGAACATCAGATTGGGAGGATAGTCAACTCCATCGAAGGCAGGACGTGCCATGGCTCCAACGCTCCTGACACGGAATTGCACTCGATGCGGAATATCCAGGCGACGGAACGCGTTCATGCGGGACGTGCCACAACCAAAGGAGAATGAAATGTCTATCCTGTCATCCATCGGTCGGCTTGCGACCGAATTGAGCGCGGCCCGCGCCCGCTTCCAGACCGAACGTGCGATCCGCTCGCTACCGATCGAACTGCAGAAGGATATCGGCTGGCCTGAAGCTGCCGACACCAAGACCGGTGCACGCCACGGCGTCGGATCCTGGGCTGGAGCAAAGTAAACCATTGTGTACCTTGTGCTGAAGGCCTGCCGCGCAGACCAGCCCGGCAGGCCTTCTCTATTCGCCCTGCAGGCTTTCTCCAACTTATTTGCACTCAAATGATTTTCAGAGCCGTGTCGCCGCTGCATGGCGCATATGCGTCACTTGCATGGCGCCTCAATGTCGCCGGTAACACACTGTAAGTAATCGTAAATTTTGGGCACCATGCCCAATAATGTCGCAAACGATGTCGCATTTCCATTCAAGCGCTTCGCATTTGCGATTTAGTTTCTGCCCACGCAGGCCTATATCACCGTCAGCAAACGAGCTGCCCCACTCCATCAAGCGAAGGCGACCCGTCTGAGCAACCGATAGGAGATGATGATGAAGCTTTTTGCCCGCCTCTTTGCCCGCCGCGAAATGAACCTGACGACCGCTCTCGAGCGCCAGCGCCTTGCCAATACCATGCCCGGCCAGACCGGTGCCATGAATGCGGTGCGCCTCGGTTTCGTTGCCTGAGATAACGGCTAGCGCTCAGCGCTTCCCTGCCGCTGCCGATAGTCGATATCAGCGCCGCTTCGGCTTGACCGAAGCGGCGTTTCTCATTTTTGGCACCTATGCCGCCGCCACCATGCCCAATCCGTCGGCAGCCCGTGCCTGTCATCCCGGACGATTGCTCATTTGCGACCCATGTCGCAAATATAGTTTCCGCTTAGCCCCCTAGCCAATTGACAGGAATGGTTTTTCCTGATGTCGCTGTGCTGTTCGCGACATCCTGTTCGCGCCATGGCCGCGTGAGGTTCCCTTGAACGCCGTAAAGCATCCGATCAAGCGATCGTTTGTATTCTTCCTTGTCCCGGACTTCACCATGATCGCCTTTGCGACGGCGCTCGACCCGCTGCGCTCGGCCAACCGCATGCTCGGCTATGAGGCCTATCGCTGGCGCCTCGCCAGCATCGACGGCAAGCCGGTGCGCGCCTCCAACGGCGTCGAATGCGCCGTCAACACCTCGCTCGAGGAAGAGCGCAAGAAAATGGCCGGGCCGGATCGGCCGAACATGGCCATCGTCTGCAGCGGCATGAATGTCGAGCGCTACCAGAATAGGTCGGCCTTCGCCTGGCTGCGCGAGGAATACAACAGAGGCGTCGCCGTCGGCGGCCTGTGCACCGGCGCGCATATCCTTGCCGCCGCCGGCCTGCTCTCCAACAAGCGCTGCGCCATCCATTGGGAAAACCTGCCGGGCTTTTCCGAGGCCTTTCCCAAGGCCAACGTCTTTGCCGACCTCTTCGAGATCGACCAGAACATCTACACCTGCGCCGGCGGCACCGCCGCCCTCGACATGATGCTCAAGCTGATCGGCGACGATTTCGACGACAATCTGGTCAACCGCGTGTGCGAGCAGGTGCTGACCGACCGCGTGCGCAGCCCCACCGACCGCCAGCGCCTGCCGCTGCGCGCCCGCCTCGGCGTGCAGAATTCCAAGGTGCTGACCATCATCGAACTGATGGAAGGCAACCTCTCCGAGCCGCTGTCGCTGATCGAAATCGCCGACCACGTCGACCTGTCGCGCCGCCAGATCGAGCGGCTGTTCCGCACCGAGATGGGCAGGTCCCCTGCCCGCTACTACCTGGAAATCCGCCTCGACCGCGCGCGACACCTTTTGATCCAGTCGTCGATGCCGGTGGTCGAAGTGGCGGTCGCCTGCGGCTTCGTCTCGGCGTCGCATTTCTCCAAATGCTACCGCGAGCTCTATGCCCGCTCGCCGCAGCAGGAGCGCGTCGACCGCAAGCAATTGCTGGCGGCCTGATCCGAAAACGCACTCAGGCTTCGGCGGGCTGCGCCTGTACTGTGCGCATCGCCTCGACGCGGATATCCTCGGTCAGCCGCGCCTTCAGGCCTGAGAACTCCGGGCTGGTCTTCAGCGTGTAGTGGCGTGGATGCGGCAGGTCGATGGCGACATCCGACTTGATGCGGCCTGGCCGCGCGCTCATCACGATCACCCGCGAGGCCATGAAGATCGCCTCCTCGATGTCGTGGGTGACGAACAGCACCGTCTTCTTGCGCCGTTCCCAGATGCCGAGCAGCAGCTCCTGCATCAGCCCACGGGTCTGGTTGTCGAGCGCACCGAACGGCTCGTCCAGCAACAGGATTTCGGGGTCGTTGGCCAGCGCCCGGGCGATCGCCGTGCGCTGCTGCATGCCGCCGGACAGCTGCTTTGGCCAATGGTTCTCGAAGCCCTTGAGCCCGACGAGGTCGACATAGGAAGCGACGATCCCGTCTCGCTCCTTTTCGGCCATGCCGCGTTCGCGCAGGCCGAAGGCGATATTCTGCGCCACCGTCAGCCAGGGAAACAGCGTGTAGGACTGGAACACCATGCCGCGATCCGGTCCCGGCCGCGTCACCGCCTTGCCGTCGAGCAGCACACGGCCTTCGCTCGGCCCTTCCAGTCCGGCAACGATCCTGAGCAGCGTCGACTTTCCGCAGCCGGACGGCCCCAGAATGGTGATGAAGTCGTTGGCGGCGACCGCAAGGTCGACCGGCATCAGCGCCTTGACCGGCTGCCCGCCACGCACGCCGGCGAAGGTTCGCGAGACGCCTTCGATAAGCAACTTGCTCATGCCAGGCTCCAGGGGAAGAGCCAGCGATTGAACGCCTTGAAGGCGAAGTCGGACAACAATCCGATCAGCCCGATGACGATGATGCCGAAGATGATCTGCCCTGTCGCCAGCCGCGATTGGCTGTTGATGATCATGTAGCCGATGCCTGAGGACGAACCGATCAGCTCGGCGACGATGACATAGGTCCAGGCCCAGCCGAGCACCAGCCGCAGCGTCTCGGCAATCTCGGGCGCATTGGCCGGCATGATGACCCGTTTGACGATGCCATTGTTGGTCGAGCCCAGCGTATAGGCCGCCTCGACCAGGTCGCGCCGCGTCGCGCCGACCTTGACCGCGACGATCAGGATGATCTGGAACACCGAGCCGACGAAGATGACCAGCAGCTTTTCCAGCTCGCCAATGCCGGCCCACAGGATGAGCAGCGGAATGAAGGCCGAAGCCGGGAGGTAGCGGGCGAAGGAGACGAACGGTTCCAGAAACGCCTCTATTGGCTTCCAGGCGCCCATGGCGATGCCGATCGGCACGGCGACGATCGACGCCAGCAGGAACCCGCCGAAGACCCGCCAGATGGTGATCAATATGTCGAGCCAGAAGCGATCCTCGACCAGCAGCCGCCAGCCATCCCGCAGCATTGACAGCGGATCGGCGAGGAAGATGCGGTTGACGTGGCCGCCAAGCGTGATCCACGCCCAGAAGGCGACGAACAGCACGAAGAAGGAAATGCCAAGCACGGTTCGAATGCCCGGCGACACCGGATGCAAGGGGCGCATCTTCAGATCGTCCGCATCGTCAGATCGTCCCCATGCTCAGTCGCGTTGCCCGGTAGAAAGCGGCGGCGCGCTGGCACCGCCGCATGATGGTCAAAGGCCGGACTATCAGTTCGCCACCGCGCTGGTATCGGCAAGCGCTGCAACATCTGGCGCTTCCTTGATCAACCCCATCTGCAGCAGAAGCTCGCCGGCGGTCTTGGAAAAGTCCTGGAATTCCTTGGTGAAGAATTGCTTGTTCTCCGCCTTGTCGGCCCATTTCAGGTATTTCGCCGAATCCTCGAATTCTTTCGCAGACTGCTTCACGTCGGCGCCCATGATCTCGTAGGATCTCTGCGGATCGCTCTTGATCAGGTCGAGCGCTTCGAAATAGCTGTCGGCCAACGCCTTGGCGGCGTCGGGGTTGGCGGTGAGGAATTCAGGCGTGCAGCCGACCGTGTCGAGCACCATCGGGTAGTCGAGCGTGGTCGCCAATATGTGGCCCTGATCGGACTTGTCGCGCACCGCCGAGATGAACGGCTCATAGGTGACCGCCGCATCGTTCTGGCCGGCGAGGAAGGCTTGCGCCGCCGCATCCGGTTCCAGGTTGACGACGGTCACATCCTTGGTCGACAGGCCGTTCTTGTTCAGCACCCAGGCCAGCATGAAATAGGGCGACGTGCCCGGCGCCGAGGACGCGACATTCTTGCCCTTGAGGTCGGCGACGGTCTTGATGTCGTTGCGCACGACAATGCCGTCGGCGCCATAGGATTTGTCGAGCTGGAAGATCTGCTTGGTGGTGACGCCGCTGGCGTTCCACACCAGCCAGGTCTCGACCGTGGTGGCGGCGCATTGCAGATCGCCGCTGGCGATGGCGAGCGGCCGGCTGGCCTGCGGCACCTTCTTCAGGGTCACGTCGAGGCCATGCTTCTCGAAGATGCCGGCCTGCTTTGCGAGCGTCAGCGGCGCAAAGCCGGTCCATCCGCTGATGCCGATGGTGACCGATGTGGCAGCCTCGGCCGGCACGGATATTGCAGCCGCAAGCGCCAATACCGCGGCAGCGACGATGGTCTTGTTCATGTCGGTTCCCCTTGTTTTTTCGGATGCCGAATTGTGTCACAGACGCCCATGGGCTTGTCAATGAAACCGGCCCTTCACGGCAGCGTGATGATGCGCACGCTAACGCGCATCGAACATCCAGCTGCGGTCGCGCCACATCTTTTCGCCGACCTGGCAGTCGGTCGGCCGGTCCTGCGCCAGCACCACCGGCGGATGCCCGGCCTCCTCGCGCGCCCGTTGCGGCGAAGCGGCGCCGGCCAGCTCCAGCACCAGCTTGCGGCGGATGGCTTCGGGAAACTGCGTCCAGTCATTGACCGGGATCATGAAGGATCCGGGACCGCCGATGACGCAGTCGCTGTAGTAGCGGTCGAGATTGTTGACGTCATAGGCGCCGCCGAACCCGCCGCGCGTCATCAGCGGCAGGCCGTTGATGATGATGCCTTGCTTGACCACCGCGTCGCGGGTGATGTCGACGGGCGCGCCCTGGTTGTTGGGCCCGTCGCCGGAAATATCGATGACGCGCTTTGTCCCCTGAAAACCGCTTTCGGCGAACAGATCGCTGCCGAATTCCAGCGCGCCGGAAATCGAGGTGCGCCGGGCGCTGGCCGGCGGATGGGCGGAAAGCTGCGCGGCCACCCGCTCGGCATCGGCCCGGCTGGCGATCACCGTCCACGGCACGACGACCTGCTGCGTGGTCGCTCCGGCCCATTCGACATAGGTGACGGCGACCTTGCCATAGGCGCCGTCGGCGATGGCCTGCAGAACATTGTCGTGCGTCAGCGCAGCAGCATAGCCGTGACGCTGGATTTCAAGTTCGCCCGGCGACATCGACAGCGACACGTCGACGGCCAGCACCAGCTCGACGTCGACCGGCTCGGCGGCTTGAACCGGCGGCACAAGCCAGAGCCCCAGCGCCAGCGCGGCGCTGCCTGAAAGGAAATGTCGTGCGCAAGAAAAAGCAGACATACCCGAAGGTAAGCGAAAACCGGCTGCTGACAAAGCAAAAAGCCCGGCGAGGTGCCGGGCTTTTCGATGTGTTGGTTGGAACCTATGACGCTCAACTCCGCGGTTTCAAATTCTCCGGATCGTAGAGCGGCTTGTAGCCGACGGCAGCCACCTCGACCGGGTAGGTCTCGCCGAAATATTCGATGGCGAACTTGCGGCCTTCCTGGGCATGGGCCCAGGGCAGATAGGCGAGGCCGATGTTCTTGCCGATGGTCGGGCCATAGGCCATCGACGTGGTGAAAGACCGGCGGCCGAGTTCGTCGACCAGCGTCTCGCCGGTCTTCGGATCCATCACCGGCATGGTGCCGACGGGATAGCGGGCAACGCCTTTCGCATCGACGTTCTCGGTCATCACCAGCGTGCACAGGATCGCCGGCTGGTGCTCGCGGGCGCGGTATTCGACATGTTTGGCCTTGCCGCAGAAATCGTTCTCCTTGACCTTCGGTCGGGCAAGGTCGGCCTCAAGCAGATTGTACTCGGTCAGAAGGTCGGCGTTCTGCAGGCGCAGGCTCTTTTCCATGCGCCGCGTGTTGGCATAGGTCTCGACGCCGAACGGCATGACGCCGGTCGAGCGCAGCGCGTCCCAAACGGCCAGGCCGTCCTCGTAGCGCATGTGCAGTTCCCAGCCCTGCTCGCCGACATAAGAGATGCGGAAGGCGGTGACGTCCTTGCCGCCGATCCTGACCGGCTTGATCGCCGCGAACGGGAAGTTCTCGAGCGAGAGACCATCCGGATTTTCGACCACTTTCTGCAGCGTCGCCCGCGCGTTCGGTCCCCAGATGCCGATGGTGACGTATTTTTCCGTCACGTCGGTGATGGTGACGTCAAAGCCTTTGTCCTGCGCGGTGCGCTGCATGTAGCGGAAGTCGCGCGGACCGGCGTCGGCGCCGTCGATCAGACGGCAGCGGTCGGCCATGCGGATGACGGTGAAGTCGGCGCGCACCATGCCTTCCTCGTCGAGGAAGTGGGTGTAGATACCCTTGCCGATATTGTTGTCGCCACCAATCTTGGCCGCGCACAGCCACTCCAGCAGCGCGACATGGTCCGGCCCTTCGATGTCGTACATCGAGAAATGCGAGAGGTTGACGATGCCGCAATCCTCGCTCATCGCCAGGTGCTCGGCATTGGACACCCGCCAGAAATGGCGATTGTCCCACTCGTTCTCACGTATGGGAACCCGGTTGCCATACTTCTCCAGCAGATGCTCGTTGGCGGCATAGCCATGCGCGCGCTCCCAACCGCCCAGCTCCATGAAGTAACCGCCAAGCTCCTTCTCGCGCTCCCAGAATGGCGAGCGGCGGATGTTGCGGCCTTTGGAGAACGGCTCGCGCGGATGCACCGCCGGATTGTAGACCTTCATCGCCGTCTCGGTGCAGCGATCCCAGATGAACTGCTCTTTCGTCTGGTGCGGATAGAAGCGCGCATAGTCGATGGCGTGATGGTCGATTTCCGTGCGGCCGTCCGTCATCCAGTCGGCGATCAGCTTGCCCATGCCGGGGCCGTCCTTGACCCAGATGGCGACGGCGTACCAGAGGCCCCTCACCTTCTGGCTCTCGCCCATGGACGGGCCGCCATCGGCGGTCACCTGCAACAGGCCGTTGAAGGAATGGCTTTCGTTGTAGCCGAGTTCGCCCAGGATCGGCGTCAGTTCCATGGCGCGCTCCAGCGGCGCCAGGATCTGCTCCATGTCGAGATCGCGCTGCGACGGCGACAGCCGCGCCTGATCCTTTTCCAGCAAATCGCGCGGATGGCAAAGACGCGGATTGGTCTCTTCGTAGTAACCCCATTCGATCTGGCCGCCTTCGGCGGTCCTGGGGTCGCCGGTGTCGCGCATATAGGCCGAATTACCCTGGTCGCGCAGCAGCGGCCAGCCGATCTCATTGCCCGTGCCGGCAAACTCATTGTAGGGACCGAAGAACGTCAGCGGATGATCGATCGGCATGACCGGCAGGTCTTCGCCGACCATCTCGGCGATCAGCCGGCCCCAGATGCCGGCGCAGACGATGACATAATCGGCCATGATCGTGCCGCGGTCGGTGACGACGCCCTTGATGCGGCCCTCCTCGACGATGAGAGATTTGGCCGGCGTGTTGGCGAAGGACTTCAACTTGCCCGACGCTTCCGCCTGGTCGACCAGCTTGCCGGCGACAGTCTGCGAGCGCGGGATGACCAGGCCGGCGTCCGGATCCCACAGGCCGCCCTGCACCATGGACTCTTCGATCAGCGGGAATTTTTCCTTGATCTCGGCCGGTTCGATCAGCCGGGCGCGGGTGCCGAAGGATTTGGCCGAGGCGATCTTGCGCTTGATCTCGTCCATGCGGCTGTCGTCGCCGACGCGCGCCACTTCGAGACCGCCGATGCGGGCGTAATGGCCCATCTTTTCGTAGAAATCGATCGAGTAGAGCGTCGTCCAGCACGACAGGAAATCATGGCTCGTGGTGTAGCAGAAGTCCGAGGCATGCGCGGTCGAGCCGATATCGGTCGGGATGCCCGACTTGTCGATGCCGACAATGTCGGTCCAGCCGCGCTCGATCAGATGATGCGCGATCGACGCGCCGACAATGCCACCCAGGCCGACGATGACGACCTTCGCCTGTTTCGGAAACTCTGCCATTGCCCGCGACTCCAAGGGGATAAAGCGGGCGCGTCCGCGCCCGTTCGAATGGCGCACAATATGCAGAGGACGTGGATGCAGCTACCGCCTGTTTGCGACACGTCGCGGATGCGACGCGACCCGGCGCGCCGGCGTGCCGCCAGTGGCGATCTATCTCAGGCGAAGGCCCAGATGTCCTCGGCCTGGAAGCCGACCTGATAGCCTGATGTCTTCAGCTTGACCACGACCTGGCCGATTTCGGCGGCCGGCAGCGCGCCGACCTCGACCTTGATCATGCCCGGACGATAGCGCTTGAGATCGAGCTGTTCGAAGACGATCCAGTCGGCGCCTTCGCAATCGACCAGGAAGGCGTCGATATGCGTGATGCCGTTGCGGTCGAGCAGCGTCTGCAGCGTGTCCGACGGCACCTCGATATCCCTCAGGTGCGGCGCGAACTTGTTGAAATTTACGTCGGCCTCGCCCCAGGCATTCTTGCCCGACATCAGATTGGTGTCGGTGACCGACGAGCAGCCGATGAACTCGATCGGCAGCGTGCCGGCCTCGAGTGCCGCGGCATCGAAAGTGTGGACGGTGATCGTGCCTTTGATTTTTGTCACCGCGACCGGCTCGATGACGAAGCGTTCCGTGTCGGGATAGTTGGCGCGCAACCGCTTCTGATTGTGCGGGATCGGCTCGACCAGCACGGCCCGCGCCCGCGGAATGCGGTGCAGCCACGGCGTGACGTCGTCGAACAGCGCGCCGTCGCAAGCGCCGACATTGACCATCTGGAAGGGTTGCCCGCTGCTGAACCGCGCCTTCAGTGCAGCCTTGGCCAGGAATTTCGTGCCGCGCAACGCCGGCCCGCGATCCAGCAGACCAGCGGGCAGGCCGAGCGAAAGGGCGATGCGCGCCAGGCCGGAAATGGAACTCATGGCTTATCTCCAGGTATGGCCTGCAAGGCGATGGGCCGCCTTCCATTCAGGCTTGCCGACGCCCACAGCGCCATGATCGGGCCGACGAGCAAAAGGTAGGGCGGCAGAAGGTTCGGGAAGTAGATGCGGGTGTCGTGGATCGGAAAGACGGTGAATTTCGCCAGCACGCCGAGCACCAGTGCTGCAAGCAGGATGCCGGCGCGGCGATCGAGCCGGAAGCCGGCGCGGCCGAGCGCAAACCACGCGGCCAGCGCCAGAACCGAGACCCCGACCCAGCTGTTGATGCTGATAGCGCGAATGAAGGATGCGGCAAACGCCTTGAGATAGGCGCCAACCGAGAACGGCGGCTCGAAGCCATCCATATTGTAGTGCTGCTCGATGCTGGAGAACCACAGATGCGGCCACCAGCCGGGATGCTGGGCCCAGTGCGAAATCGCGAAATAGGCGACGAAGGACGCGGCAAAGCCGGCCAGCGCGCCCCACGCCCGCTGCCGGAAGACCAGCAGCAGCACGGCGAAAATGGCCAGGAACACGATGTTGTCCGGCCGCGCCATGAAGGCCAGGAAAAGCAGGACAGCGGTCGCTGCCTCGCGGCCGCGCACATAGGCAAGCAGCCCGCCGAGGAACAGCGCCGAGCACAACAGATCCGGGGTCGAGGCGCGTGCGGCATCGCCGAAATCGGCCATGATCAGCACCGCGCCGACCACAGGCGCCAGCGCCAACGCGCCTTCGGTTCGCAGCCACAGCAGCGTGATCATCCCGAACAGCAGCACCGAGACCACCTGCAGCACCCGCATCGCCTCGACAGGCGACATCACCGAACTCATCGTCGAAAGAATCTCGGCGTAGAGGAACTTGATCCGGTACATGCCAAGCAGCGAGTGAAAGTCGGCGGCATTTTGCGCCATATGGCTGCGGAAACCGCCACCATCGTCGGTCAGCGTCTTGTAGTCGCCGGCCGACACGCCGGCCTGGACCGTGCTGTAGGCATAGTCATGCAATGCCTGCGCATCGGGATAAGCGCCCTCCTCGGCGATGGCGAGATAGGGCAGCATGTCCCAATTGGCGTCGGGCATCGTCAAGGCCATGAACGCCGTCAGCAGGATATAGAGCGAAAACGCGATCGCGCCGACCGGAGCCGCCCATCGCGCATAAGTCCCCTCGCCCCACGCGAGAGCGGCCGCAGTCAGCCGGTCGAGTGTGTTTTGCGGGGCGGGAGACTTGCTCAGCATTGTCGGACTCAGGACTTCGCTCAACGGACTTCTTTTAACGGACTTGGCTTTTGACGAAATCCTTGACGATTCCCACGATGCCGCGCGACAGCAGGCTGTCGAAAGCATCGACGAAACGGTCGACATGCTCGCGCTGGCAGATCAGCGGTGGCTCGAGACGGATGACGTTGCGGTTGTATTCGGTGAAGGCGACGAGCACGTCATAGTCGCGCAACAACAGCGCGCCGACGAAGCCCGACAGCGAGCCCTTCAGCTTGTCGTCGAGGACGCTGACGATCGGACGTAGCACCATCGGCAAGGTCTGCGAGAAGTCGTGGAACTCGAGCCCGATCATAAAGCCTTTGCCGCGCACGTCCTTGATGATCTTAGGGTACTTCTCCTTCAGCGCCTGCAGGCGCTGCAGCAGATAGTCGCCGGCAGTGGCGGCGTTGTCGATCAGCCCCTCATCATAGAGCACGTTGATGCCCTCGATCGCGGTGACGCAGGCCTCGCCCATGCCGCCAAAGGTGGCCATGGCATGGATCATCGCCGTCTTCGGCGTGCCATAGGCCTTCATATAGACCTCGCGCCGGGCGACCATCGCGCCGACCGCCGCCTTGCCTGCGCCGAGCGACTTGGCCAGCGCCGTCACATCGGGCACGACGCCATAATGTTCGAAGGCGTAGAAGCGGCCGGACCGGCCATAGCCGCACTGCACTTCATCCGCCACCCACAGCACCCCATAGTGGTCGCAGAGCGCGCGCAATTTCTGCCAGTATTGCGCCTCTGCCTGGATGATGCCGCCGCCGCCCTGGATGGTCTCGAGTACGATGACGCCGACCTCCGGGTCGGAGCGGAACAGCCGCTCGACCGCTTCGATATCGGCGAACGGAATGCGCACGGTGTTCTCAGCCATCTTGAAGTCCGCGCGGTAGAGCTGGCCGTCGGTGATGCCGAGCACGCCCTTGGTCTTGCCGTGGAAGGAATTCTCGGCATAGACGACCTTCGGCCGCTTCGGCCCGGCGGCGCGCTCGGCGAGCTTGACCGCCGCTTCCATCGCTTCCGAACCCGACGAGCCCAGAAATACCATGTCGAGATCGCCGGGCGAGCATTTGGCGATGTTGTGCGCCAGCGCCGATGCATATTGCGACATGAAGGCGATGGCGATTTCCTGGCGCTTCTCCTCCTGGAATTTGCGCCTGGCCTCCAGGATGCGCGGATGGTTGTGGCCGAAGGCCAGCGAACCGAAGCCGCCGAAGAAGTCGAGAATCTTGCGGCCGTTCTGGTCGATGTAGAACATGCCTTCGGCACGCTCGATCTTGATCTTGTGGAAGCCGAGCAGCTTCATGAAATGCAGCTGGCCCGGATTGAGATGCGCCTTGAACAGGTCGGTCATGCGCGCGACATCCATCGCCTTCGCCTGCTCGACGCTGATCAGGTCGGGCTTGGCGATGGCGGTAGGCGACAACGCCGGCGCGCCGACCATGGTGCGCGCGTTCGTCTGCTCAGGCTTGGCCATGACGGTCATTTCGGAGTTCTCCTGGTCGTCCCACTTATTCGGCGGGGACATGATTGGCGGTGACGGCAAGCCCGTCTTTCTTGGCGCGGTATTCGCTGTAGGCGGCGATCAGCATGTCCTCGTCGCGATATTGCGGCACCCAGCCGAGCTGGCGCTCGGCCTTGGATACGTCGAGCACGCACTCCTCATCGGCGATCAGATATTGTTCGGGATCCATGATCGGCATGTTCATGAGATCGAGCAGGTCGAGGGTGCGCTTGACCGCCCAGCCCGGCGTCGGGATCAGCAGCGATTTCGAGCCGGCATGCTTGATCAGGTCGCCCAGCAATTTCTTCACCGGCGGCGGATTGAGGGAGCCCAGATTATAAGCCTGGTTGGGCACGCCTGCCTTCCAGGCCGAGCGGGCAGCTTCCGCGCAATCGAACACCGAGATGAACTGATAGGGGTTCTTGCCCGAGCCGATCATCGGCACAGGAAAATTCCAGTCGATCAGTTTGAACAGCTTTTCCAGGATCCCGAGCCGGCCGGGACCGATGATCAGACGCGGGCGAAACAGCGAGATCGACATGCCGCGCTTGCGCCATTGCGCGGCGAGTTCCTCGGTCTTCTGCTTCGACCATCCATATTCGCCGAGCGGCGCGACCGGATGTTCCTCGGTCATCGGCTGGGTGACCGTATGGCCGTAGATCATGTCGGTGGTGTAGTGGACGAGCTTGGACGCGCCGGCCTTGTCCATCGCCTGCATGATGTGTTCGGTGCCATGGAAATTCACCGGAAAGAAGAAGTCGTGACGCTTGGCCCGCACCTGGATCGGCGACAGCATTTTGGCCGACAGGTTGTAGATCATGTCGTCGGCCTTCAATCCGATGTTGGCCACCGAGGCCGTATCCGTGACATCGCAGGTGACGAAGCGAACGTTGCGATAGTGCGTCAGGTCGCTCTTGACGATGTCGGCAACGACAACCTCTTCACCATCGGCCACAAGCTTCGGGGCAAGATGACGGCCGACGAAGCCGTCGCCGCCGAAAATAACATGTCTCATCGAACGATCTCGTTTGTCTGGATCTTGTCGGGGATGATGGAAGCGGTTTGGTCGTCATGCCCGCGCCCGCCCAAGTCTCGACCGCTTTGCGCGATCAGCACGGTGCCGACGCAGATGAAGGCGATGCCGGCAATGCGCCAGGCATTGAGGTCCTCGCGGAAGATGAAATAGGCGAAGATCGCAACCGCGACATAGGCAAGGCTGAGGAACGGATACGCAAAGCTGAGCTCGACCTTGGACAGCACATAGAGATGCGAAGCCATCGAGATGACGAAGGTGCACAGGCCGAGAAACACCCATGGGCTGAAAACGACCTGCAACAGCCTCAACAGCGGATTGGTGCCTTCGAACGAAATCGGCCCGAGCGACATCATGCCTTGCTTCAGCATCAGCTGCGCGGCGGCATTGGTCATGGCCGTGAACAGAATGAAGACGATATATTTCATATTTTGCACCCGCCACTCGCAACGGTCCTATTACGAACCTGCAAACATTTCGTGAAGTCACGACAATGCTTTGAGTAAACCACGAAACTTACGATCTATTCACTATGACCTATTCGGATTGTACCTATTCAGCTGCCTCGACACGCCCTGGCCGGACGTTGAGCTTTTTCGCCGTCCGCAGCCAGAAACTGGACACGAACGCCGGGTCGCGCAGCGCTTCAAGCCGCTGCCAATTCGGGAAGGAGGCCGCGAAAGTATCAGCGCCCATGCGCGCATCCTTGTACGGGTTGACCGCGCCGCCGGCCGCGACCGTGATGCGGTCGAGTTCGCTGAGCAGGGCCAGCGTCCTGTCGCCGCGATTGGGGAAATCCAGCGTCAACGTGAAGCCTGGCCGCGGAAAGGACAGCAGCCCCGGCGAGCGGATCGAGCCGAAGCGCTTCAACACGGTGAGGAAAGAGCCCTGCCCGGCCCGTCGCGCCGCCTCGAGCAGCGCCGGCACGGTCTGACGCGCGACATTTTCCGGCACCACGCTCTGGTGCTGGTAGAGACCTTTCGGGCCATACAGCCGATTCCAGTCGCCGACACCATCAAGCGGAAAGAAAAAGCCCTGGTAGCCGGTTTGGCTCGGCCCCGGCGAGCGCCCCTTCTTCCACCGATAGGCGGCGTTGAAGGCGGTGAGGAACGGCCGGTTGAGCACATTGAACGGCGGCTGGAACGGCACTGAAAAACGGGAGCCGGCGCGAGACGCCGCATGCGAACCGTACTCGGCATGATTGCCGGTCAACAACAGGCCGCGCCCGCGGCCATGGCCACCGGCAAGCTGGTCGATCCAGGCGACGGCATATTCATTGGCCTGGTCGGCGGCCTCGGCCAGTTCGAAGAATTCGCCAAGATCGGCAAACCGCGTTACCTTCTCGGCGATGTCGAGCGAATGCACCCGCATCAGCCGGATCGAGGCCGACAGGATCAGGCCGGTCAGCCCCATGCCGCCGATCGTCGCCGCGAACAGCCTTGCATTGTCGGTTGCCGAGCAGGTGTAGGTCCGCCCGTCCGAGCGCAACAGGGTGAGAGACTCGACATGGCAGCCGAAAGTGCCGCGCCGGTGATGGTTCTTGCCATGGACGTCATTGGCGATCGCGCCGCCAAGGGTGACGAACTGGGTGCCTGGGACCACAGTCGGAAAGAAGCCGTAAGGTGCAGTGTGCGCAATGATATCGGAGAGGAACACGCCGGCCTCCGCCTCGAGCAGGCCGGTCTCGGCATTGAAGGCGCCGATGCGGTTCAGCGGCCGCATGTCCACGACCGCACCTGGCTCGTTCTGGCAGGAATCACCGTAGGAGCGGCCATTGCCATAGGCGAGCAGAGCGTTCTTTGTCGCCTTGCCGCTTCGCATCAGCGCGATGGCATCGTCGGCCGCGATGGCTCGCTTTGCGGCCGGCGTGGCGAGGCCAAAACTCCGGTACCGTTCGCCGGCCATGCCCTACCAGCCTCCCGCGACCAGAAGGGCGGCGCCGATCACCACGACGATCTGGCTTCGCCAGTCGCGAATGATGAAGATGACCGGATCATCATTCATCTCGTTGCGGCGCGCCAGGATCCAGACCCGCATGGTCAAATACAGCACGATCGGCGCCAGCGGCCAGACCAGCCAGGGATGCGGATAGAGTTCGCGCACGGAGACGCTGTCCATGTAGAGCGCCAGCACCAGCGCCGAGGAGAAGGCCGACGCCATGCCCGCCTGGGCGACGATCTCCTGATCTTCGATGCGGTAGCCGCGACCGGCAATGCGCTCGCCCACCGGAATGGCTGTGGTGCGCAGTTCGACATAGCGCTTCACCAGCGCCAGCGACAGGAAGAAGAAAATCGAGAAGGCGAGCAGCCAGAACGAGACTTCGACCCCGGTCGCCGCAGCACCTGCCAGCACACGCACTGTGTAGAGCCCGGCCAGCGTCAGTACGTCGGCCAGGAGCATGCGCTTGAACGACAGCGAATAGGCTGTGGTCACCACCAGATAGCCGGCGAGCACGCCCAGGAACTCGATCGGCAACAGAAGCCCGGCGGCAATGCCGATCGCCAGCAGCACCGCCATCGCGCCGAGACCGAACGGGATCGACAAAGCGCCGCTGGCGAAAGGCCGGTTGCGTTTGGTCGGATGCTTGCGGTCGAGCGCAAGGTCGAAGAAATCGTTGAGAATGTAGATGGCGGAAGCCACGGCGCTGAAGGAGACGAACGCCAGCAGGCATTGCCAGATCATGTTGATGTTGAAGTATTCATGCGACAGCACCATCGGCACCGCGATCAGCGAATTCTTCAGCCACTGATGCACCCGCAGCATCTTGACGAATGTCTTCAATGTCCTTTTCGGCGCCGGCATCCTTTCGGCGCTATGCGCGGCCTGCCAGCGCTTCGCATGGCGGTCGGGCGCCACGACGATGGCGTTGCGTGCGGCTCCGAAAACCTTGAGGTCGTGCCGGCTGTTGCCGGCATAGTCGAAACCGCCGTCGCCATAGGCGGCGATGAGCGCGTCGCGCTTGCGGCCCGAGGTCATGTTGTGGGGACCGTCGGTCGCCAGCACATAGTCGAAGACGCCCAGATGCGCGGCGATCGTCTCGGCGAACTTGCGTGGCGTACCGGTCGCCAGCACGATCTTGCGTCCGTCGCTATGGTCGGCGCGCAGCCGCTGCAGCAGCGCTTCGCGATAGGGCAGCGAGGCCGGATCGATGTCGATGCGGTCGGCAATCGCTTGTTTCAGCCGCGCCGGGCCGGCGGCCAGCCAGAACGGAACCAGGAAAACATAGAGCGGATTCTTCTTGAGCAGGATGAACAGGCCTTCCCAAAGAAGATCGGTCGCAATCAGCGTGCCGTCGAGGTCGACCGCAAGCGGGATTGCGTTCTTGTCCGACCGCGCATCCATATCTTTCCTGCCCAGCTCAAAAACCCGTCGCGCCACGTTTCGGCGGCTTGGTATCCGGCATAGCGAGCAACGGCGCAACGAACGTTAAAACGTCTGGTTGCAACGGATATGCGCCGGGGTATTTCCCTCGTCATCGTTAAGCAACCGTTGCCGTAGACGAGAAAAGGCCGGGCATTGCCCGGCCTCTGCAAGAGCTGCTTGCCGACTTTACTTGATGCGGGCAACGCCACCCGAGATTTCCACCGTTTCCGAGCCGGTCAGGGCCTCGAGGTCACCATTGGGCAAGGTGACGAAACAGCCGTTCGGGCAGAATTCCACGGTTTCGCCGGCGGCCAACGCCAGCTCCGTCTTGCCGCCGCCTTCCGTCACGATCAGCGTACGGGTCTCAGCATCCTTGTTGACCGCGCTGGCGGCAAAGGCCGAGCCACTCGCTGCGGTAAGAGCGATGGCGACGACGAGCGACTTCCACATTTTGCAATATCGGTGTTTCCACACCGCCTCTGTTGCATTTCGCAAGGCATTCTCGCCTTTGCATGTGAGCTTATAGGAGATGCAAGCTGAACCGCAACTGAATGCCGCATTCATGCCGCAATTGGTTTGGGAGGAGCTTGGGGCCCTAGCTAGGATCGGGTTTGCGCGCCTTGCGACCAGTTTTGGCCAGCCGCTTCGCGTCGGCGGCGGCTTGCGCCTCCGCCTGCTCCTTCTCGGCGAACTCGACTTCGATCTTGTCGTCGTCGATCGGCCATGCGTCGGGCTGCTTGACCTTGACCTCGGCGCGCGGCGTCGAGGGGATTTCTATGTGCTCGGCGTCAAAAGCATCGAGCACGGCAAAGCGGATATCGTTCTGAACGATGGCGCCGTTCAGCACATCGGCCAGGAACACGCGGATTTCGAACTCGAGTGCTGCCGGCCCGAAATTGGTGAACAGCACGAAGGGTTCCGGGTTCTTCAGCACCAGCGCATGGCCGCGCGCAATCTCAAGCAGAACCGCGTGTACCCGCTTGACGTCGCTGCCATAGGCGACCCCGACCTTGATCTCCACACGTCCGAGCTTGTTGCGGTGCGTCCAGTTGCCGACGGCGTTGTTGATGAGGTTCGAATTGGGCAGGATCACCGATTGCCGCTGGAAGGTCTCGATTTCGGTGGCGCGCACGCTGATCTTCTTGACCGTGCCTGATGTGTCGCCGGCGACGATCCAGTCGCCGACCTTGAACGGCCGCTCGGCGAGAAGGATCAGGCCGGACACGAAGTTGGACACGACATTCTGCAGGCCAAAGCCGATACCCAGCGAAAGTGCGCCGGCAACAAGCGCCAGGTTGGAGAGATCGATGCCCGCCGCCGAGATGCCGACGAGGCCGGCGAGCGCGACGCCGGCATAGCCGACCGCCAGCCGGATCGAGTTGCGCACGCCGGTATCGACCTTGCCGCGCGCCATTACCGAGCCGTCGAGCCAGCCCTGGAACCAGCGGGTCAGGAAATAGCCGATGATGAAGACGACGATGCCGGTGAGGATGCCGGTGACCGAAATCGTCACCGAACCGACGGTGACGCCTGTCGCCAATTTATAGCCCCAGGCCTGGATATCGCCGGGCTGGAAGCCCCACATCAACAGGATCAGCGGCAGGAACACCAGCACGATCATCAGGTTGATGGCGACGCTGACGACGAGGCCGAGCTGGTCGAGCGCGGTGTCCTCATAGCTGGAATTGGTCTTCAGCCAGCGCCCGATGGACGTGCCGGCGAAACCACCCTCCTCGCCGATCTCGCGCGCCGACAGGAAGCCGATATAGGCGGTGAGCAGGATGGTGCCGGTGACCACGACCTGCAACGAGACGAAGATGGCAAGACCGATATAGCCGAACAGCGCCGCCGCAATCGTGAACAGGCCGAGCGCGACACAGGTGTAGCGCAGCCAGGCCGGCCAGGGGCGCCAGCGCCCGTCGGCGTCCTTGTAAGGCTTCAGCAGCGCCATAAGGATCAGGATGACGCCCACGATGACCGTGGCGACAAAACTCCTGGCCACCGTCAGCGACAGAGGCGAGCCCATCTTGTCGTTGACGATCGACAGGAAATTGTTGATGCCGATGACGACTGCCATGGCCGTCGTCAGCCGCACCAGCCAACGCGCCGGGCCGGTCTCGACCTGGATCAGGCGCCAGTTCGGCATGCTAGGCGACAGCGCCGCATTGGTCAGGCGGTTGACACAGAACACTATGGCGATGACGGCTGCCAGAGCGTTGAGGAAAACGCCTATGTCGCCGCGCAGCACATTGTAATAATTGTACAGGAACACCGTCGAGGCGAGGAAGGCGCTGACCGCCAGCGTCGGCAGCAAAGTCGACCAGAACGCCACCGACAGGCGACTGAGATACGTCGGATCTTCAACCGACGCGTCGGCCTCGAAGATGCGCCCAAACAGGCGGCGCCCACCGACCAGAAGCACCACGGCCAACGCGAGCGCCATGAGGGTCGCCGCGAGCATCGCCTGGAACTTGAACTTGAAGGCAAAGCTCAGCCAGGACGACACCGCCCTGTAAAAATTGGCGTATTCGTCCCTGGCGTCGGAAAACACCTGCGGGCTCAGTGCATCGGACAGCACATAGCGCTTGGTCAGCCCGCTGCGAAACAGCTCGCTGCGCATATTGCCGATCTTCTCGATCAGCGCATTGATGCGGATCGACAGGTTCTGCGCGCCGGCGATGACGGCGTTGATCTCCGCCTTTTCCGACGCCAGCGCCTGGCGCTCGCCGGTAACGATATCCGGTTCAGGGGGCTGTCCGGCAGCCGGGGGCGCACCAAGCTGCTCGAGCCTCGAATTGATCTCCCCCAGCCGGGACCGGAACGCCAGCGCGCTGTTCAGCGCACCGCGCGACAGCTCTTCCAGCTGCAGGCGGATCTCGACGAGGGTGGTGTCGTCGACGCCGTCCTCCTGGACTTTCTTCTCCAGAGCGTCGGTTTTCGTCGTCAAACCCTGCAGGATTTTCTGCTGGTCGGCGACCAGCCCGGCAGGCGCCTGGCCCAGCCCCTGCGCCATCGCGCCGAACGAATGCGGCGCCAAGGCAACGAGCGCGAGGACCAGGATCAGGCGAAAGAAGCGAAAAAACATAATGGTGGCGACTCAAAGGGCGGCAAGGCCGCTTCTAAAGCGGTCCTTGATAGAGACGCTCATCCCGTGGGGCAAGTCGTGGCGAAGTCATGACAGTTGGGCGCCTTGCGGGAGTCGGCCAGTCGAAAAGCCATGGCGCAATCTTGGCTTTGCGCCCGCCGCCTGCTCTATAGTCTGCCGCATCGCAGCCGAGCCGGATGGTTTCAGGTCTGTTCGACCTGAAATCATCCGGCTCTAAAAATCAAAGATATAGAGCATGATGTCGTTCGAAAACCGCTTCACACTTTTCGGCATCATGCTCTAGGGATGACATGAAGAATGGCGGAATATTCAGCCCTTTCGCTTCTCACGAACGCGCTCAAGGGAAACAAGGACTGGAAGCCGGCCTGGCGCAAGCCCGACCCCAAGGCTTCCTATGACGTCATCATCATCGGTGGCGGCGGTCATGGCCTGTCGACGGCGTACTATCTGGCCAAGGAGCACGGCATCACCAATGTCGCGGTGCTGGAAAAGGGCTGGCTGGGTTCCGGCAATGTCGGCCGTAACACCACGGCGGTGCGCTCCAACTACCTTTTGCCGTCCAACACCCGCTTCTACGAACATTCGATGAAGATGTGGGAGAACCTTTCGCACGACCTCAACTACAACGTCATGTTCTCGCAGCGCGGCTGCCTGAATCTGGCTCACACGCCGGGCCAGTTCGACGACTTGGCAAGGCGCGGCAACGCCATGCGCCATCTCGGCGTCGATGCCGAGCTGATGAGCACCGCCGAGATCGCGCGCCTGGTCCCGGCGCTGGACATGTCGGCCTCCGCGCGCTTTCCCATCGTCGGCGGCCTGATGCAGCCGCGCGCCGGCACCGCCCGTCACGATGCGGTTGCCTGGGGCTATGCCCGCGGCGCCGACCGACGCGGCGTCGACATCGTCGAGAATTGCGAGGTCACCGGCTTCCTGCGCGACGGCGACCGCATCACCGGCGTGCAGACGACGCGCGGAGAGATCCGCGGCAAGAAAGTCGCCGTGGCCGTTGCCGGCAGCACCGGACGGGTGATGCAGCTTGCCGGCATCGACAGGATGCCGATCGAGAGCCATGTGCTGCAGGCCTTCGTCACCGAATCGCTGAAACCTTTCGTCGACACGGTGCTGACCTTCGGCATGGGTCATTTCTACATGTCGCAGTCCGACAAGGGCGGCCTCGTCTACGGCGGTGACATCGACGGCTACAACAGCTACGCCCAGCGCGGCAACCTGCCCATCGTCGATGAGGTGATGAGCGAGATGCTGGCGCTGTTTCCCGGCCTTGCGCGTGTACGCATGCTGCGCTCCTGGGGCGGCGTCTGCGACATGTCGATGGACGGTTCGCCGATCATCACCACCGGCCCGCTGCCCGGCATGTATCTCAATTGCGGCTGGTGCTATGGCGGCTTCAAGGCCACGCCGGCCTCGGGCTGGTGCTTCGCATACACCATCGCCAAGGACGAGCCGCACGCGCTCAACGCGCCGTTCACGCTCGACCGTTTTTATCGCGGCCTGGTGATTGACGACAAGGGCCAGGGCGCAACGCCCCGGCTGCATTAGGGTTCAAACAAATGCTTATCACTTGTCCCTATTGCGGCCCGCGCGACGTCATCGAGTTCACCTATCAAGGCGACGGCAACCGCGAGCGCCCGCAGCCCAACTCGCAGGACCTCGACGCCTGGAACGCCTATGTCTACGACCGGCTGAACCCGGCCGGCGACCACAATGAGATCTGGCAGCATTCGGGCGGCTGCCGCACCCATCTGAGGATGGTGCGCAACACGGTCACGCATGAGATTTCCAGCACCGGTTTCGCCCGCGGCGACCACAATGCCGCCGCCCGGCACAAAGCCGGAGGCAAGTCGTGAGCCCGCGCCGCACCGAGACCGGCGGCCGCGTCGACCGGCTGCGCACCATCCGCTTCACCTTCGACGGCACGCCCTACACCGGCCATGCCGGCGACACGCTGGCCTCGGCGCTGCTTGCTAACGGCGTCACGCTTTTCGGCCGCTCATTCAAATACCACCGCCCGCGCGGCCTGCTCTCGGCCGGCGTCGAGGAACCGAACGCGCTGGTGACGGTGCTGCGCGGCGAAGTGCGCGAGCCCAACATCGCCGCAACCATGGTCGAGATCTATGACGGGCTGGTGGCCGTCAGCCAGAACCGCTTTCCCTCGCTCGCCTGGGACATCAACGCCGTCAACCAGCTCGGCGGCAAGATCCTGGCCGCCGGCTTCTACTACAAGACCTTCATGGGCCCTGTCTTCGGCCCCCTGAAAGGCACCCGCTTCTGGATGTTCTGCGAGCATTTCATCCGCCGCGCCGCCGGCCTGGGCCGCGCCGGTATTGCCGCCGACACCTCGCGCTACGAGCGCATGAACGCGTTTTGCGACGTGCTGGTGGTCGGCTCCGGCCCGGCCGGCCTGTCAGCCGCCAAGGCCGCTGCCGACCAGGGCGCGCGCGTCATCCTGGCCGAACTCGAGCCGCGTTTCGGCGGCTCGGCCAACTGGTCCGGCGAGGCCATCGACGGCGCGCCGGCCGCCGACTGGGCGGCGCGCGCCGTCAGCCAGCTCGAAGGACATGACACGGTCCGCCTGCTGCCGCGCACCACGGTGTGGGGCTATTACGACGGCAACACGCTAGCCGCGCTCGAGCGCGTCACCGACCACAAGGAAACGCCCGGCAAGGGCGAGCCGCGCCATCGCTACTGGGCGATCCGCGCCAAGACGGTGGTGCTGGCCACCGGCTCTTTCGAGCGGCCGCTTGTGTTCCCCGGCAATGACCGGCCGGGCGTCATGCTGGCGCATGCCGCCGAGCGCTATGCTAACGATTATGGCGTGCTGCCCGGCGACAGGATCGCGCTGTTCACCAACAATGACAGCGCCTATCGCTCGGCGCTGGCGCTGAGGAAGGCCGGGGCGGCTATTGTCGCCATCGTCGATGTGCGCCCCGAGCTTTCGGCCGAAATGCGCAGCCTCGCCACCGAGGCCGAAGCCGAAATCCTCTCCGGCCATGCCGTGGTCGCCACCGAAGGCGGCAAGGCGCTCTCCGGCCTCAAGGTGCAGCGCTTCGACATGACCTCGGGCGCGCTCAGCGGTGACGCCCGCAGCATCCACGCCGATAGCCTGCTGATGTCGGGCGGCTGGTCGCCGACCATCCACCTCGCCAGCCAGGCTGGCGCGAGAGCCGAGTGGAATCCTGCGCGCCAGGCCTTCCTGCCGCCAAAGCAAACGCAACAGCGCTGGCCAAATCAGCAATGGATTGGTGCGGGTGCTTTCAACGGAAGCTTCTCGACCATCGAAGCAATCACTGAGGGCCGCGCAGCCGGCTTGTCCGCAGCGGGCGGAGCGGCTGCGCCGGCAGCCTTGCCGGATGTCGAAGCAGCCCCGGGAAACCCAGATCCGGCTCCGGTGTTCGAGATCAAGGTGAAAGGCAAAAGCTTCGTCGACTTCCAGCATGATGTCACCGCCGAAGACGTGCGGCTGGCGCATCGCGAAGGCTTCGTCTCGGTCGAGCACCTGAAGCGCTACACCACGCTCGGCATGGCGACCGACCAGGGCAAGAACTCCAACGTTCCGGGTCTCGCCATCATGGCCGAGGCGTTGGGCAAGCCGATCCCCGAAGTCGGCACGACCCGCTTCCGCCCGCCCTACTCCGCGGTGTCGATTGGCTCGCTCGCTGCCGAGCGTTTCGGCGATCTGAAGCCGGAGCGGCTGACGCCGATGCATGACTGGCACCTCGCCAATGGCGCGACGATGTATTCCGCTGGCCTCTGGTATCGACCAATGATCTACGGCCTTGCCGGGGAGACGGTCGAGCAGGCTTATGTCCGTGAAGCCAGGGCGACGCGCGAAAGCGCCGGCATCGTCGACGTCTCGACGCTGGGCAAGATCGCCGTTCAGGGGCCGGATGCGGGCGAATTCCTCGACCGCGTCTACACCAACATGTTTTCCACCCTCCCCGTCGGCAAGGCCCGCTACGGCCTGATGCTGCGTGAGGACGGGCTGGCCTTCGACGACGGCACCACCTGGCGGCTTGGCGAACAGGATTTCCTGATGACGACCACCACGGCCAACGCCAGCAAGGTGATGCAGCATCTGGAATATTTCCTCGACGTCATCTGGCCGGAACTCAAAGTGCATGTCACCTCGGTAACCGACGAATGGGCGGGCGCGGCCATCGGCGGGCCGAAGGCGCGGGCCATCCTCGCCGCCTGCGTCACCGGCACCGCCGTCGACAACACAGCCCTGCCCTTCATGGGCATCGTGCGCGGCGAGATATCAGGCGTGCCGGTGATGATTTGCCGGCTGTCCTTCTCCGGAGAAATGGCCTTCGAGGTCTATTGCGGCGCCGGCTACGGCACCCATGTCTGGGAAACGCTTGTCGAAGCCGGCAAGCCGTTCGGCCTGGTCACCTACGGGCTGGAGGCGTTGGGCACGATGCGCATCGAAAAGGGCCATGTCACCGGCGCGGAGATCGACGGGCGCACTACGGCGCGCGACCTGCATCTCGACTGGATGCTGTCGAAGAAGAAGCCGTTCATCGGCTCGGCGATGATGGACCGCGAAGGCCTGATCGCGCCCGAGCGGCTGCAGCTGGTCGGCCTAGTCTCGCTCGACAATCGGCCGTTCAATGGCGGAGCCCACCTCGTCGAGGAACTGGACGAAGCCAATCCGCACGACTCCATCGGCCATATCACCGCCTGCTGCTACTCGCCGGCGCTGGGCAAGCACATCGCGCTGGCTTTGGTCGAGGGCGGCAAGGCGCGCCATGGCACCCGGGCATTCGTCTCCGATCCGCTGCGCAAGCGGTTCGGGCCGGTCGAGATCGTCTCCAACCATTTCTACGACCCGGACGGGAGCCGCATGCATGGCTGAGCGCCAATCACCCGAACGCCAATCACCCGAGCGCCTCTCGCCGCTCGAGCCGGTGTCCCATCCGGGTTCGCACGGCAATTTCGAGCATGGCGTCGATGTCATCCTGACCGAGACCCGGCCGGGCTCGATCCTGCAGCTGGCCGCGTGGCCGGGCGCGGAAAAGCAACTGATCGACGTGATCGGCAAGGTCACCGGCCTCGATTTGCCCGATGGCGCCGGCGGCGGTCTCGCCAAGGACGGCAAGGCCGTGTTCGGTTTCGCGCCTGGAAAATTCACAGTCGTCGACGAGGCCGAGGGCCTGGCGGCGAGTTTTGCTGGGGACGTAACCCCGGCAATCGGCACGATCACCGACCTGTCGCATGGCCGCACCGCTATCCGCATCGCCGGCCCTAAGGCCGAATGGGTGCTGGCGAAATTCTTCGCCATCGACTTCGCCCTGCCCGCCTTCCCCACAGGCTCCGGCCGTTCGACCACCCATCACGACGTCTTTGCGCAGATCCAGCGCACCGGCGCCGACCAGTTCGACATCTATGTCTTCCGCTCCTTCGCCCGATCGTTCTGGAAGGCGCTCTGCCATGCCAGCGAGGAGGTCGGCTACGAGGTTCAGTAGGGCCAAAAGCCGTTCTGGCCTCAAGGCCAGCCGGTTCTGCCGCTAGAGAATGCTCCAATGGAAGCCCATGGTGGGGAACGTGGCCCAACCGGCCCAGGGGATTAAAAAGATCCCGTCTCAGAGTCGGCATCGTCGTTTGGTTCGAACATCCCCATGACCGCAGAACTATCCGCCGGCGCCACGGATTGCGCCGATGTGTCGGCCAGAGCCTTGCTCCTGCTGCCGCTCACGGTCGCCTGCGGCGTGTTCATGACCAGCCTCGACCAGAATGTCGTGGTCACCGCCCTGCCCGGCATCAGCGACAGCCTCGGCCGGCCGCCGAGCCAGCTCGGCCTGTTGATCACCGTCTATGTCGCCAGCCTGATCATCTCGATGCCGCTCGGCGGCTGGGCCGCCGACCGCTTCGGCCTGCGCAACGTTTACTGCTTCGCCTTGCTGGTGTTCGCCGCGTCATCGGCGCTGTGCGGATTGTCCAACGACATCTGGACGCTGGTCGGCGCCCGCGCGCTGCAAGGCTTCGGCGGCGCCTTGATGGGGACGCTCGGCCAGGTCGTCATCCTGTCGACCTTCCCGCGCAGCCGCACGCTGAAGATCAACATGTATATTTCGCTGGCCGGCCAGTCCGGACCGCTGGTCGGCCCGCTGGTCGGCGGCGCGCTGACAACTTATATCTCCTGGCGCTGGATCTTCTTCATCAACGTGCCGTTCGCGCTGGCGGCGGCCGTTCTTGCCGCCTCGCTGTTTCCGACTGTTACCAAACCGGTGCGCACGCCGTTCGATTTCCCGGGCTTCCTGCTGGTCGGCGGCGGCATGGTCCTGCTGGTCTTCGGCATGGATTCGCTTGCGGCGAAAGACGCCGCCGGCAGCATGATCGCGGCCGAGCTGGCGCTGGCGATCGTCATCCTGACGCTTGCTTCCTTCTACTGCCTGCGCGCCCGCAACCCCTTGCTGGACCTGAAACTCCTGCGCATCCGCACCTTTCGCATCTCCTTCCTCACCGGTGGTGGGCTGGACACGATCGGCCTGAGCTCGGTCGTTTTTCTTTTGCCGCTGATGTTCCAGCTCGGCTTCGGCATGAGCGCGGTGCAGGCGGGATCGCTGACTTTCGTTGCCGCAATCGGCTCGCTGATCATGCGTGTCTTCATGCCGCGCCTGCTCAACCGCTTCGGCTTTCGCCGCGTGCTGGTCGTCAACACGCCGATCGTTGCTGCCATGGTAGCGGGCTTCGCCTTGATAGAGGCAACCACGCCGGTCTGGATCGTGCTTGCCTATATCTTTGCCTTCGGTGTCCTGCGCTCGGCGCAGTGGGCGTCGACCGGCAATCTCGCCTATTCCGACATCGCGCCCGACCAGCTCGCCCGCTTCAGCGCGCTCTACTACATACTGTGGCAGCTAGGGGTGGCGATCAGCGTCGGCCTGGCGGCGGCGCTGCTGTCGTTCCTGGCCGGCGGCGGGCCGGCGGTGACCAACGATTTCCGCATCCTGTTCGTGGTCGAGGGCGTCATCACGCTCTGCGCGCTGATCGCCTATCTCAGACTGACACCGCAGGACGGCGCCCATGTCAGCGGCCATGGCGCGCAGATGAACGTGGAATAAGGCGCCGTTAGCCGAGCCCTATTCGCTGAACGTCACCCACTCTTCCAGCGGCACGCGGTCGGTGCGGAAGTCGTTTTCGGGCTTGGAGGTGTCCTCGAGGCCTAGCGCCATGCCGCAGACGACGATCTCCTCGTCGGGAATGTTGAGCACCGGCCGGATCTGCCGGTGATAGGGCGCGAAGGCGGCCTGCGGGCAGGTGTGCAGGCCCCTGCCTCGCGCCGCCACCATGATGTTCTGCAGGAACATTCCGTAGTCGATCCACGAGCCTTGGTTCAGCCGCCGGTCTATGGTGAAGATCATGCCGACCGGCGCGTCGAAGAAGACGAAGTTGCGGTCGTGCTGGGCGCGCATCTTGTCGACCTCGCGGCGACCGATGCCGAGTGCCCCGTAGAGCCCGAAACCGTTGGCGCGGCGGCGGGTGAGATACGGCTCGAAGAACTGGGTGGGGTAATAGCGATACTCGTCCCAATCGGCCTTTTCGGCGCGGATACCGGAATTCAGGATGGCATCGGTGATCTGCTGCTTGACCTCGCCCTTGACGACATAGACCCGCCAGGGCTGCATATTGGTGCCCGAAGGCGCGCGCGCGGCGACGCCAAGAATGGCTCGGATCGTCTCGTCATCGACCATGTCGGGCAGGAAGGCGCGCACTGAACGGCGCGAGATGATCGCCTCGTCGACAACAGCCGCGTTATGCGCTGCCAGGCCGTTTTTTTCCAGCATGGGCCGTCCCTTTGCGCACACTTCGAAAGCCGAACCGGCTATCGGAGAAGACCTTGCGCAGATTTCAATCCTTGGTCGCCGACCCGCATTCCCACACCCGCCGCTCGTGCCAGAGCCTTTGCATGAACCGCCAAAATGGCGCAAGCAAATCTTGTGTGCCCATGAAAATCCGCTTGATTTTTTCACGGACATGAGCTCTCATGAAATTCATTTCCAGATTTTCATCAAGTGAGCGTTTTGGCCCCAGCTATTCCCAAAACATTGCAGGGACCTGACGAGCGCCTGCTGGCGAGCGACATCCGTGCGCTGCGCAAGGCGCGCGGGCTGACGCTGGCTGAGATCGCGCTGAAGCTTGGCCGCTCTGTCGGCTGGGTCAGCCAGGTCGAGCGCGGCCTGTCTATCCCTTCACTTGGCGACCTCAGGGCTTTCGCAGACCTGTTCGGCGTGCCGCTCAGCCTGTTCTTCAGCCACGACGTGCCGATCGAAAAGGAGCGCGGCTTTGTCGTGCGCGCCGGCAGCCGGCGCACGCTTGGCACAAGCGAATCTGGCCTGGTGGAGGAGCTTCTGTCGCCCGATCTCGGCGGTAGTTTCGAGATGGTGCGTTCGATCTTCGCGCCGGGCGCCGAGATGAAGAGCGAGCAGCTGCGGCCGACCGAGGAAGCCGGCTACATCGCCTCTGGCATTTTCGAGATCGAGATCGCCGGCGTCTGGCACCGTCTTGTCGAAGGCGATTCCTTCCGCTTCGAGCGCAAGCCATACCGCTGGCGCAATCCCGGCAGCGAGCCGGCCGTGGTCATCTGGGTGGTTTCGCCGCCTGTTTATTGAATGCATCTCGCCCAAAGTGTGCAGCGGTTTTGGGACAACGACATGCATCAAGCAAAAAATAGAAGCGCAGCGCGCTTCAGGTTTGGGAGAAGAATATGGCCGGTTTGCCGACGACGGCACGCGTGGTGATCATCGGAGGCGGTGTCGTCGGCACCTCCTCGCTCTACCACCTTTGCAAGGCGGGCTGGACCGATTGCGTGCTGCTCGAAAAGAACGAGCTGACATCGGGCTCGACCTGGCATGCCGCCGGCAATGTGCCGACCTTCTCGTCGTCCTGGTCGCTGATGAACATGCAGCGCTATTCGACCGAGCTCTATCGCGGCTTGGCTGATGCCGTCGACTATCCCATGAACTACCACATTACCGGCTCGCTGCGGCTCGCCCACACCAAGGAGCGCATGCAGGAGTTCCAGCGCGCCAAGGGCATGGGCCGCTACCAGGGCATGGACATCGACATTGTCGGCCCTGATGAGATCAAGCGCCGCTATCCCTTCATCGAGACGCATGAATTGAAAGGCGCGCTCTACGATCCGAACGACGGCGACATCGACCCCGCGCAGCTGACGCAGGCACTTGCCAAGGGTGCGCGCGACATGGGGGCAAAGATCATCCGCTTCTGCCCAACCACGGGCGTGCGCCGCGAGAACGACGAATGGGTTGTCGAGACGCCGCAAGGCGAGATCCGTTGCGAGATCGTCGTCAACGCCGCCGGCTACCGAGCCGCGGAAGTCGGCAAAATGTTCGGCCGCGACGTCCCGATGATGGTGATGAGCCATCAGTACATCTTGTTCGAGGAAATCCCCGAACTGGTGGCCTGGTCGAAGGAGCAGGGCAAGAAACTGCCGCTGCTGCGCGACGTCGACACCTCCTACTATCTGCGCCAGGAAAAGAACGGCATGAATCTCGGCCCCTATGAGCGCAATTGCCGCGCGCATTGGGCGACCCACAACGACCCGATGCCGGAGGATTTTTCCTTCCAGCTATTCCCCGACGATCTCGACCGTCTCGAGCACTACCTTGCCGATGCCGTCGCCCGCGTGCCGATCCTGGGCACTGCCGGCCTGTCCAAGGTGATCAACGGGCCGATCCCTTACGCGCCGGACGGCAATCCGCTGATCGGTCCGATGCCCGGCGTTCCCAACGCGTTCGAGGCCTGTGTCTTCACCTTCGGCATCGCCCAGGGCGGCGGCGCCGGCAAGGTGCTGGCCGAATGGGTTACGCAGGGCCAGACCGAATGGGACATGTGGTCTTGCGATCCGCGCCGTTTCACCAGCTTTGCGGCCGCCCCCGACTATAGCGTCGCCAAGGGCATGGAGATCTACGGCAACGAATACGCCATCCAGTTCCCGCGCCATGCCTGGCCGGCCGGGCGCGACCGCAAGCTGTCGCCGATTCACGATCGCATCAAGGCGCTCGGCGCCCAGTTCGACGCCTATAATGGCTGGGAGCGTGCCACCTGGTATGCGCAACCCGGTGACGACACGTCGGAAGAAGCAACACTCACCTTCCGCCGCGACGGGCCGTGGCAGCACCGCGTGCGCGAAGAATGCCTGGCGGTGCGCGACGCCGCCGGCATTCTGGACCTGCCCGGCTTCTCGCGCTTCAACCTCGAAGGTCCTGGCGCAGCCGAATGGCTGGCGCTGCAGGTCACCGGCCTGGTGCCCAAGCCCGGCCGCATCGGCCTCGCCTATTTCGCCGACGACAAGGGCCGCATCGTCACCGAGATGTCGGTGGTGCGCCATGGCGAAGAGCAGATGACGCTGATCACCGCGGCGGTAGCGCAGTGGCACGATTTCGAATGGCTGAAGTCGCGCCTGCCGAAGGACGCGGCTTTCACCCTCACTGACAGAACCGAAGACTATTCGACGCAAATCCTCGCCGGCCCCAGTTCGCGCAAGATCCTGGCCGAGGTCTGTGGCGCGGATCTCTCGCTGCCCTGGCTGACGCATCAGGAAACCACCATCGCCGGCCGCTGGGCGAAGCTGGTGCGGGTATCCTTCGCCGGCGAACTCGGCTGGGAAATCCACACCAAGGTGGGAGACACCGCCGCCATCTTCGACGACGTCTGGACGGCGGGACAAAAACACGGTCTGAAACCGTTCGGCATGTACGCGCTGGATTCGCTGCGCCTCGAAAAGGGCTACCGGACCTGGAAGGGCGACCTGTCGACCGACTATACGGTCCTGCAGGGCGGGCTCGAGCGCTTCGTCAAATGGGACAAGCCCGACTTCCGCGGCAAGGCAGCCCTGCAGAACGAAAAGCAGCAAGGCGTGAAGAAGCGCTTCGTCACGCTGGTGGTCGAAAACCCAGGCGATTGCGACGCGCCGTCCGTGTCGACGCTCTGGCATGACGGCAAGATCGTCGGCGAGACGACGTCCGGCGGATGGGGGCATCGCATCGACAAATCGATCGCGCTCGGCATGCTGCGCGCCGACCTGGCTGAACCCGATACCGCGATCGAGATTGAAATTTTTGGCGATCGTTTCAGGGCGGTCGTGCAGAAAGACGAGCCGCTGTGGGATCCGAAAAACGAAAGACTGAGAGCATGAAGAAAGTCATTCTCACCGATGGCGGCATGGGCCAGGAACTGGTCCGCCGCAGCAGCTCCGAGCCGACGCCGCTCTGGTCGGCCAGGGTGCTGATCGACGAGCCGGATCTGGTGCGTGGCCTGCATGCCGAATTCATCCGGGCCGGCGCTCGCGTCATCACCATCAACACCTATTCGGCAACGCCGGAGCGGCTCGCGCGGGAAGGAGCAGAAGATCTCTTCAAGCCCTTGCAGAAGCGCGGCATCGAATTGGCAAGACAGGCACGCGACGAGGCAGGCGATGCAGCGATCGCCGGCTGCCTGTCACCGCTGTTCGGCAGCTATGCGCCGGCGCTGGCCATATCGTTCCAGGAGACGCTGGACATCTATCGCCGCATCGTCGCCGAGCAGGCCGATGGCGTCGACCTGTTCCTGTGCGAGACCATGGCCTCAGCCGAGGAAGGCCGTGCGGCCGTTACCGCTGCGTCGGAAAGCGGCAAACCTGTCTGGGTGTCTTGGACTCTCGCCGATCACGGCGCGCCGCGGCTGCGCAGCGGCGAAACAATAGCGGCAGCGGCGGACGCCCTCGACGGCCTGACGGTTGCAGCGCGCCTGGTGAATTGCTGCCGGCCAGAAGCTATCGCCGCGGCACTGCCCGAATTGATTGCTCTCGGCGGCCCGGTCGGCGCCTATGCCAATGGCTTCACCTCTGTCGAAGCGCTCAAGCATGGCGGAACGGTCGAAGTGCTGCACGCACGCCACGACCTTGATCCGGATGCCTATGCCGACCAGGCGCTCGGCTGGGTCGCCGCTGGCGCCACCATCGTCGGCGGCTGCTGCGAAGTCGGCCCTGCCCACATCGCCGCCTTGCGCGACTGGCTCGAACAGGCCGGCCACGAAATCTCGGGAGTATCCTGATGCCCAGACCGTCATCGCGCATTTCCGGCATCGTGCCTTCGGGCAAGGATGGCTGGGAGGTCCACACCGAGGCATGGGCCCGCAAGGAGGCGGGCCAGGACATCATCATGCTGTCGGTCGGCGACCATGATTTCGATACGCCGAGCCAGACCATCGAAGCCTGCGTGACGGCGGTTCGCGGCAGCAACCACCACTACACCCCGCTTCCCGGCGTTCCGCGCCTGCGCAGGGCGATGGCGGCGGCCTCGACCGCCTGCACCGGGGTCGAGACGAGCCCCGACCAGGTGATCGCCACGCCGGGCGGTCAGGCCGCCCTTTACGCGGCGGTCCAGGCCGTTCTCGACCAGGGCGACCACGCTATCGTGGTGGCGCCCTACTACGCGACTTATCCCAACACCTTCAGCGCCGCCGGCGCCAGCTTCACCGTCGTCGAGACGCCGGCCGGAGACGGTTTCCAGCCGCACGCCGAGATGATCCGCGCGGCGCTCAAGCCCAACACGCGCGCCATTTTGATCAACACGCCGAACAACCCGACCGGCGCCGTCTATTCGCGTGAGCGTCTGGAAGAGCTGGCCGAGATCTGCCGCGAGCACGATCTCTGGCTGCTGTCGGACGAGGTCTACTGGACGCTCGGCGGCGGCGAGCACATCTCGCCGCGCGGCCTGCCCGGCATGGCGGAGCGCACGCTGGTCATCAATTCGATGTCCAAGAGCCATGGCATGACCGGCTGGCGCATGGGCTGGCTGACCGGCCCAGCGCAGATGATCACGCTGTTGACCAATCTCAATCTGGTGACGACCTACGGCCTGCCGGCCTTCATCTCGATCGCCTGCGCCGAGGCGCTGGAGAACCGCTTTGGCGTCAGGGAGATCGCCGAACGCTATGCGGCGCGCCGCACCGTCCTGCTCGACGCCGTGCGCGGCATGAACAATATCAGCGTGCACGGCTCCGAGGGCGGCATGTATGTCATGCTCGACATCTCCGCAGTCGAGCCCGACGACGAGAAATTCGCCTGGGCCTTTCTCGACCAGGAGAGTGTCGGCGTCATGCCGGGTTCCAGCTTCGGCAAGGCCGCTGCCGGCCACATCCGCATCAGCCTCTGCCAACCGGAGCCGGTGCTTCAGGAAGCCGCAAAACGCCTGCGCCGCTTCGCATCCGGCTATCGCCGCGAGGCCGCATGACCAGAAGCATTCCCACCAAGGCCCGCGCGGTTATTATCGGCGGCGGTGTCTCCGGCTGTTCGGTCGCCTACCACCTGGCCAAGCTCGGCTGGACCGACATCGTGCTGCTCGAACGCAAGCAGCTGACCTCGGGTACGACCTGGCACGCCGCCGGCCTGATCGGCCAGCTGCGCGGCTCGCAGAACATGACGCGGCTGGCCAAATATTCGGCCGACCTCTACGTCAAGCTGGAAGCCGAAACGGAAGTCGGCACCGGCATGCGCCAGGTCGGCTCGATCACCGTGGCGCTGACTGAGGAGCGCAAGCACGAGATTTATCGGCAGGCCTCGCTCGCCCGCGCCTTCGATGTCGATGTGCGCGAGATTTCGCCTGGTGAAGTCAAGGAGATGTACCCGCATCTCAACGTGTCCGATGTGGTCGGCGCCGTGCATCTGCCGCTCGACGGCCAGTGCGATCCGGCCAACATCGCCATGGCGCTGGCCAAGGGCGCCCGCCAGCGTGGCGCCGCCATCGTCGAGAATGTGAAGGTCACCAAGGTCCATACCAAGGCCGGTCGCGTCACCGGTGTGTCGTGGGCGCAAGGCGACGACCAGGGCACGATCGAGGCCGACATCGTCGTCAACTGCGCCGGCATGTGGGCGCGCGAGCTCGGCGCCCAGAACGGCGTCACCATCCCGCTGCATGCCTGCGAACATTTTTATCTCGTCACCGAGCCGATCCCCGGGCTCGGTCGTCTACCGGTGCTGCGCGTTCCCGATGAATGCGCCTACTACAAGGAAGACGCCGGCAAGATGATGCTCGGCGCCTTCGAGCCGGTGGCCAAGCCCTGGGGCATGGACGGCATAAGCGAGGATTTCTGCTTCGACCAGTTGCCGGAGGACATGGAGCATTTCGAGCCGATCCTCGAAATGGGCGTCAATCGCATGCCGATGCTGGCAACCGCCGGCATTCACACCTTCTTCAACGGCCCCGAAAGCTTTACCCCCGACGACCGCTACTATCTCGGCGAAGCGCCGGAGCTGTCGGGCTACTGGATGGCGACCGGCTACAATTCCATCGGCATCGTCTCGTCCGGCGGCGCCGGCATGGCGCTGGCGCAGTGGATCAATGACGGCGAAGCGCCCTTCGACCTCTGGGAAGTCGACATCCGCCGCGCCCAGCCATTCCAGAAGAACCGTAGGTATCTCAAGGAGCGGGTCTCCGAGACGCTCGGCCTGCTCTATGCCGACCATTTCCCCTACCGGCAGATGGCAACGTCCAGGAATGTCAGGCGATCGCCCCTGCATGAACACCTGAGGGCGCGCGGCGCGGTCTTCGGCGAAGTCGCCGGCTGGGAGCGCGCCAACTGGTTCGCCCGCGAAGGGCAAGAGCGCGAATACCGCTATTCCTGGAAGCGGCAGAACTGGTTCGACAACCAGCGCGAGGAACACCTGGCGGTCCGCAACAAGGTCGGCCTGTTCGACATGACCTCGTTCGGCAAGATCCGTGTCGAGGGCCGCGATGCCTGCGCGTTCCTGCAAAGGCTCTGCGCCAACGACATGGACGTGGCGCCGGGCAAGATCGTCTACACTCAGATGCTCAACCAGCGCGGCGGCATCGAGAGCGATCTTACCGTGTCGCGGCTGTCGGACACGGCCTATTTCCTCGTCGTACCGGGCGCGACGTTGCAACGCGATCTCGCCTGGCTGCGGCGGCATGTCGGCGAGGAATTCGTTGTCATCACCGATGTGACGGCGGCAGAAAGCGTGCTCTGCCTGATGGGTCCGGATGCGCGAAAGCTGATCCAGAAAGTCAGCCCCAACGATTTCTCCAACGACAACAATCCATTCGGCACCTTCCAGGAGATCGAGATCGGCATGGGCCTCGCCCGCGCCCACCGCGTCACCTATGTCGGCGAACTCGGCTGGGAGCTTTATGTCTCTACCGACCAGGCTGCCCATGTTTTCGAGGCGATCGATGAGGCGGGGGCGGATGTCGGCCTGAAACTTTGCGGCCTGCATACGCTCGATTCCTGTCGCATCGAAAAGGCGTTTCGGCATTTCGGCCACGACATCACCGACGAGGACAATGTGCTGGAGGCCGGCCTCGGCTTTGCGGTCAAAACCGCCAAGGGCGAGTTCATCGGCCGCGATGCGGTGCTGAAGAAAAAAGAAGCCGGCCTGTCGCGCCGGCTGGTGCAGTTCCGGCTGAAGGACCCGCAGCCTCTGCTCTTCCACAACGAGGCGATCCTGCGCGACGGCAAGATCGTCGGCCCGATCACATCGGGGAATTACGGCCACCATCTCGGCGGCGCGATCGGACTGGGCTATGTGCCCTGCCAGGGCGAGAGCGAGGCGGATGTGCTGGCCTCGTCCTACGAGATAGAGATCGCCGGCGAGCGTTTTGCGGCGGAAGCATCGCTGAAGCCGATGTACGATCCCAAGGCGGAACGGACGAGGATGTAGCACCTTTTTACCCTCCCCCTTGTGGGGAGGGTCGGCTCGCAGTCGGAGCGAAGCGGCGATTGCGAGACGGGGTGGGGGTGCGCCCTACGAGACCCCCCACCCCGCTTCGCAAAAGCCGCCTTGCGGCATTTGCTGCGCGACCCTCCCCACAAGGGGGAGGGTGAAGAAGCTCAAAACCGCTCCAGCTTCGCCCGCACCTTCACCAGAAACGCCGCCCTCGTCCTTGGCGTCGAGGCGTCCATCAGGTAGTGCGCCAGGAAAAACGTCCGGCAGCGGCGGGCGCACAGCGCGCGCATACCGCGCAGCAAGGTCTTGCGGCCGGGCTGGCCGACGACGACGCTCCACCAGGTCGGCGCGCCGCAGGGGGTGATGACGCCGACCCTGGTGACATGTGTCATCAGCGACATGATGCGCCCCTTGCCCAGCTTGAAGGCGACATCGGTCGCCCAGACCCGGTCGAGCCAGCCCTTCAGCATGGCCGGCAGCCCGTACCACCAGGTCGGATAGATGAACAGGATCGCCTCAGCCCAGGCGAGATGCTCGAAATGCGGTTTTAGGGCCGGATCCTCCGGCGCCCGCTCATTGTAGGCGCGCCGCTCCTCGCTACCCATCACCGGGTCGAATTTTTCGGCATAGAGGTCGAGCAGCCGTACCTCCCAACCCCGCGCCTTCAGCACGTCGACGGCGGTATCTCTGATCGCGGCGCAAAAACTTTCGGGCACCGGATGGCAATAGACCACCAGCACGCGCATCAGAAGGTATCCATCCCGGCCGCGACCTTGGCCATGAAGGCTGCCCGCGTCTCGTCGGTCGACAGGTTCATCGAATAATGAGCGAGGTAGGACACCGAGGCGCCGGGCCTGATCGTCGCGCGCAGCATCCGCTTGACCAGCCGGCGCGGCGGATCGCCCATCAGCATGGCGCGGAACCGGCTGCCGCCATAGGTGGTGACGGCGGTCAGCTTGCGGATGTTGTGGAGCGAAGGCTGCGCCTTGCCGTCGACCAATTTGAACGACACGCCGGGCAGAAACACGCGGTCGAAAAAGCCTTTCAGGATAGCCGGAAAGCCGTAGTTCCAGACGGGATATGACAGCACCAGCGCCTCGGCCTTGAGCAGCCGCTCGACATAGGGCGCGGCCGGGTCCGCAGGGCTGCGTTGGTTGTGATAATCCAGCCTCTCCCCGCGCGTCAGCCTGGGGTCGAAATCCTCGGCATAGAGATCGCAATCGTCGACCTCATGGCCGGCCGCCGTCAGCCGCTCGACGATCGTGCGGTGCAGGCTGGCATTGAAGCTGGTCTCCACCGGGTGTGCGTAAAGGACGAGGACTTTCATGGGAAATTGCTGGGGTCGGCGCGAGGCACCCCCCTCTGCCCTGCCGGGCATCTCCCCCTCAAGGGGGGAGATCGGACTGCCGCATCGCTTTCACTAATTGTCAGCGTGTCAGATTGGCTGCGGCGTTCAGGCTGCCAATCTCCCCCCTTGCGGGGGGTGAGAAGTGGTCGGCGAAGCCGATGGGAAGCCAATTGCTTGGCTTTCCAAACAACGAACGCCCGAAGCGGCAGCGTAGGGCCTGTGCCGGCAGGACAGAGGGGGGTGCTCAAGCTCAAACCTCTGCTCATTCTGCTTTCTGCAAACCCTTGAACAAAAAAGTCCGGTCGGAGCGATAGTCGTAATCCGGATTTTCCCAGGCGATCATCTTGCCGGGATTGAGCAGGCCTTGCGGATCGGTCTCGCGCTTGAAGGCGAGCTGGATTTCATCCGTCTGCTTCATGCCGCCCTCTTCCAGCGTGTAGCGGTGCGGGTTGAAGATCGGGCAGCCATTCTCCTCATGCAGCCGGATGATTTCGTTGAGCCGCGCCTCGGTGGTGAATTTCACCAGCGGCAGGCCGAAGCAGGTGATGTTGCCGTCGAGGCGCACGAATTCGAGATGCGAAAAGACCTCGTTCGGAAACATCGCGTCCATCTTCTCCACCAGCGCCAGCTGGTTGGGAAACGGATAGAGCGATTGCAGATAGGTGATCGCGGGATCGACCCGCAGTGCCCTGAGCGTGGTGTGGTTCCACGCCAGCTCGAAGCCCGGCGGCAGGCCCTTCTTCTCTTCGTCCGTTGCCGTCGCGGCATTGAAGATGACCTCGCCGCCGGCGCGGCGGGTGAAGGCGAGGAATGCGTCTAGCCCATGCCGGGCAACCATGACGACGCAGATGCTTTGCCCGTCCCGGAAGAACTTCTGGTGTCGCTTGAAATAGAGCTGCGGCACCGGCGCGGCGATCGGCGTGATCAGCTTGGTCAGGATGCCGTCCTGGCGTGCCAGCGCGTTGCCGTAGCGGGCTGCCGGCATGAAAGCGTCGAAGCCGACGATCACGTCGATCCATTCATAGGCTGCAGTCAGCGGCATCTCGACCTCGGTGATGATGCCGTTGGTGCCATAGGCGTGCGTGACTTTGTGCAAATCCTCGCCGGTGAGTTCGAGCGCCTTCGGTTCGGTTTCCATGGTGACGACGCGCAGCCGCAGCACATTGCCGAAATCACGCAGACCGCCGAAATTGATCGAGCCGACGCCGCCCGAGCCGCCAGCGATGAAGCCGCCGATCGAGGCGGTGTTGTAGGTCGACGGCGACAGCCGCAGTTCCTGCCCGGAATGCGCGCGCGTCGCTCTGTCGATGTCGGCGAGGATCGCGCCCGGCCCGGTGACGACGCGGCCCGGCGCTATGGCCTTGATCTCGTTCATCTCGGCAAGGTTCAAAACCACGCCGCCCGATAGCGGCATCGCCTGACCGTAATTGCCGGTGCCGCTGCCGCGCGGCGTCACCGGAACGCCATGACGGTGGCAAGCGGCAAGCACGCGGATCAGTTCGGCCTCGTTCCTGGGCGTCACGATCAGGTCGCCGGTGACGTGGTCGAGCTGCTGCTTCAGCACCGGGCTGTACCAGTAGAAGTCGCGGCTCTTCTGCTGGATGATGGCCGGATTGTCGTCGAGCTTTATCCCGTCGAGATCGCGTTTGAGCGCCGAAACATCCATCATTCCACCATCAGTCCGTCGAGCTCGGCGTAATCGGGCAATTGTCTGTCGATCGCTCGTCCCGCGCGCACGACGATGCGATCCGATTCGGGCCGCGAGAGCAATTCCGTCCAGCTCCGCCCTTTGAAGACGATGAAATCGGCGCTGCCACCGGCTGCCAGTGTCCCGACACCGTCGAGCCGCATCACCTTGGCCGGCGTCGCCGCCACCGTCTGCGGCCAGTCGCCGACCGGATGGTCGAAATGCAGGATGCGCGTCGCCATGCGGTAGACCTCCAGCATGTCGAGATCGCCATAGGCATAGAACGGATCGCGGGTGTTGTCGGAGGCGACCGCGACCGGGATGCCCCTCGCCTTCATCTCGTGCAGCAGCGTCACGCCGCGCCAGCGAGGCGTGGTCTGGTCGGCGCGCCGGTCCTGCAGATAGAGATTGCACATCGGCAGCGACACCACGGCAAGCTTGGCCTTGGCGACCTTGTCCAGCGTGTCGAGCACGTCGAGATCCGGCTGGCGCGCCAGCGAGCAGCAATGTCCCACCAGCATGTTGCCCTCAAAACCGTTCCACAGTGCCGCCTCGGCGATCTTCTTCAGCGATATCGCCGCGATGTCGTCGGTCTCGTCGGCGTGGAAATCGAGATCGAGCCCGTGCCTGTTCGCCTCGGCGAACACCTTGTCGAGAAGCTCTTCGAGATCCGGCACCATATAGGTGACGACGCCGAGCACGCCCTTGGCCGCAGCCACGCGCTTGGCCAGCCTCTCGAACCACTTTCTGTCGCGCACGCCTTCGATGCCGAGCAGGCAGGCTGCCTGCAATTCGATGCGGCCGCGCCATTTCTCCCGCATCGCCTCGAACACCGGCCAGGAGATTTCCTCCTGTGGCGGCACGCTGTCGAGATGCGTGCGCAGCGCCTTGGTGCCGTGCGCGTAGGCCGAGCGCAGCGAGAAATCCATGCGCCGCGCCACGTCCTCGGCGCTCCAGCGCGCTGCACGGTCGGCGCCGGTGGCATTGAGCGCGCCCATGAAACTGCCGTCGGGATTGGGTTTGCGCGGCCAGATATGGCCCTTGTCGATGTGGGTGTGGCAGTCGACGAAGCACGGCAGCACGATGCGGCCGGCAAGGTCGATGGCGGTGGCTGGCGCTTTTGATTTCTTGTGCGCGGCGATGGCTGAGGTCTTGCCATCGGCGACCGTTATGTCGGCCAGGGCGAAGCCGTCGCTGTCGTAAGTGGCGGCAAGGCCTGATGTCAGCGACCGGTGAAGGCGGACGTTTGTGAGATGGTACGAGCCAGAGGTCGGTATCAAGGACCGCCCCCCTCTGCCCTGCCGGGCATCTCCCCCTCAAGGGGGGAGATTGGCAGCTTTTCCGACAGCACCCGTCTTCCAACGTCGATAATTGGCGAAATCCCGGATGACGTCCAATCTCCCCCCTTGAGGGGGAGATGGCCGGCAGGCCAGAGGGGGGTGTTTCGCGCCAGCATCTCAATCACGTCACCCAACCCCCTACCGCTCCTGCTTCAGCGCGCTCTCGTGCCAGCGGCGCAGGATGAGATGCGATATCAGCGACAGCACCAGGAAGATCAATATGCCGGTGAGCGAGATCAGGATCAGCGCCGCGAACAGCCTTGGCGCGTTGAGGCGGTAGCCGGCCTCGATGATGCGCGACGCCAGCCCCGACGACTGCCCCTGCGCGCCCGCGACGAACTCGGCCACCACGGCGCCGATCAGCGACAGGCCGCCGGCTATCTTCAAGCCTCCTAGAAAATACGGCATGGCCGCCGGCAGTCTGAGATAGCGCAATTGCTGCCAGCGCGTCGCGCCGTTGAGCTTGAACATGTCGCGCAGATTGCGGTCGACCGAATTGAGGCCGAGCGTGGTGTTGGACAGGATCGGGAAGAACGCGACGATCCAGGCGCAAAGCAAAAGCTTCACCGTCTGGTTGTCCACATAGATGTTGATGAGCGGGAAGACCGCCACGATCGGTGTTACCTGCAGCACGATGGCGAAGGGAAAGAACGACATCTCCACCCATTTCGATTGCGCAAACAGCACCGCCAGTCCGACGCCGCCGACGACCGCGAGCAGCAGGCTGAGAAAGGTTATGCGCAACGTGACCAGCAGCGCGGAGAACAGGAGCCCCGCATCGCTATAGAGCGTCCACAGCACCACGCCGGGGCGCGGCAGGATATATTGCGGGATCGCGTTCCACACGCAAATGCGGTCCCACAGCCAGATCGCCAGGATCATGATCGCCAAAGGCAAGACCCACCGGCCGATCCGCTCCAGCCGCTCCTGGCGTACGCGGCCCGCCTCTTCCGCGTCGAGCGTTGCGGCATTCTGGTCAATGGCCGTCATGGTGCGGTCCGGCTGATGTGTTGATGGCGTCGACCAGGATGTCCGAGGCCTGGCGGCAGAGCGCGGCATAGTCGGGCGAAGTGCGGAAAACCTCGTCTCGCGGATAGGAGGCGTCGATGGCAAGCTCGGCATGGACGCGGCCCGGCCGCGCCGCCATGACGACGACGCGGTTGGACAGGAACACGCTTTCGAAGACGCTGTGCGTGACGAAGACGACGGTGAAGCGCTCGTCCTGCCACAGCTCCAGAAGGTCGTTGTTGAGCTTGAAGCGGGTGATCTCGTCGAGTGCGGCGAACGGCTCGTCCATCAGCAGAATGCGCGGCTTCGTCACCATCGCGCGTGCGATCGAGACGCGCATCTTCATCCCGCCGGAAAGCTCGCGCGGCACGGCGTTCTCGAAGCCGGTCAGGTGCACCCGCTCCAGCATCTCCGTCACCGCCGGCGCCGCCTTGGCGCGCGACACGCCTTTCAGCCTGAGCGGCAGCCAGACATTGTCGAATACATTGGCCCAGGGCAGCAGCGTCGGTTCTTGGAAGACGAAGCCGATATTGGCGCGGTCGATCGAACCGCCCCAGTCGAGCTGACCGGATGTCGGCGTCGACAGGCCCGCGATCAGCCTCAACGCCGTTGACTTGCCGCAGCCGGACGGCCCGAGAAGGCTGACAAAATCGCCCTCGCGGATGGCGAGATCGACGTCGCTCAATGCAGTCACGCCATTGGAAAACACCTTGCCGACATGGCGCAGCGTCAGCAGCATCGGGCCTTCACCCGATGCCGTCATGGGCGCCTGCGCCATCTTTTCCAGCTTCACGACTACTTCTTCAGCTCGATCCCGACACCTTTGTTGATGAAGGCCAGCGTGTAGGCCTTCTTGATATCGATGCCCTCGGGCGTGACCTTGGCCTTGACCATCTTGTCATAGAAGCTCTTGATCCGGTCTTCGTTCATGGCGCCGATGCCGAGCTTTTCGGTGTCGCCGGAATCGGCCAGGCCGAACTTCTTCATCTGCTCGATCGAGAAGGCAATCTGCTCGTCGCTCATGTCGGGGTTGTCTTTCTTGATCATCTCGTTGGCGGCCTTGTTGTCGCCGTAGAGGTAGTTGTACCAGCCCTTGGCCGAGCCATCGACGAAGCACTGGACCACCTCCGGCCGCTTGTCGATCGTGTCCTGCATCACCTCGATCGTCGTCGAATAGGTGTCCCAGCCATAGTCGGCGAGCAGGAACTGGTTGGGCACGAAGCCGCCTTCCTTCTTGACCGCAAAAGGCTCCGAGGTGACGTAACCCTGCTGGATCGACTTCTTGTTGGCCAGGAATGGAGCGGTGTTGTAGGTGTAGGGCACGCGCTTGGCGGCATCGAAACCGAGTTCGATGACCATCCACTGGAAGAAGGTCTGGACGCCCTCGTCGCCGAGAATGTACTGGTCGGCGTTCTTCAAATCCTCCCACTTGTCCAGCCCCTGCCCCGGGTGGGACATGATGACTTGAGGGTCCTTCTGGAAATCGGCGGCGACGACGCGCATCGGGATGCCCTGCTGGACGGCGTCGAAGGCCGACAGCAGATTGCCGCCCATGTAGAAATCGAGCTTGCCGGCCAGCAGCAGCGGCCGCCCGCTGACCTGCGGACCTCCCTGCGAAATCGTCACGTCGAGGCCACATGCAGCGTAGGTGCCGTCGGCGACGGCCTGGTAGTAGCCGCCATGCTCGGGCTCGGCCAGCCAGTTGGTGCCGAAGGTGACCTTCTCGTTTGCTGCCGCGCCGAACGTGCCGGCTCCAAGCAGCGCGACCGCAAGCGCTGAAATCTTCTGTTTTCCGTACATCGACACCACCCTTTGTTGGCTCCGGAGCGTCACGCGCCGGGCTCGACACCATTGATCCAAGAAGCAAGACACATGCCACCGCCCGGGCCGCCTGCTTGCGCGGCAGTCACTGCCAACACCGGACGGGTCATGCTGTGCGGGAGGCATCGTGCCTATTTTTTGGACGCCTGTCCACAATCGCCCTTGTGCCATGCACCACATCTTGAACGTACTATCGGTCACGTCTTAGGCTGGTCTCGCAGACAGGAGATTGCCATGTTCAGATACCTCGCGCCGAAGTCGATCAAGCCGCCTTTCGCCCGCTATAGCCACGGCGTCGAGGTGCCGCCAGGCAAGCGGCTGGTTCTGTGCTCCGGTCAGGTCGCCATCACGGCGGACGACCAGATCCCCGAGGATGCCGGCGCGCAGGCCGAGCTCTGCTTTCAAAACATAGCGGCGATTCTGGCTGAAGCCGGGCTGGGGCTAGGCGACATCGTTCGCATAAACGCCTACGTCACCGACCGCGCCTTTCTGCGGCCCTATATGGACGTCCGCGACCGCTTGTTTGCCAGCCCCGCGCCCGCCTCGACGCTGATGATCGTGTCAGGCTTTGCGCGGCCGGAGTTCAAGGTCGAGGTCGAGGCGATTGCGGCTGGGTGATCGACAGGCGACGTTTGGCGCGCTAGGTCTCCCTCACAGTCAAGAGGCATGACATGACCGTTGCAAACAGACGCGTGTGGTGGGGCGACTACCGGACCACCGAATACGCCGCGATCGATCCGGAGGCGACGATTGCCGTGCTGCCGGTGGCGGCGATCGAGCAGCACGGCCCGCATCTGCCTGTATCAACCGATACCTCGATCATGAACGGCATGCTGGAGACGGTCATCGCCCGCCTGCCCGGCGATCTCGACATCCGCATCCTGCCGGTCCAAACGGTCGGCAAGTCGAACGAGCATCTGCAGGCGCCGGGCACGCTCACCCTGCCGGCGGCCACCCTGGTCGATGCCTGGACCGAGCTTGGCCTGTCCGTTGCCCGCGCAGGCGTAAGGAAACTGATCGTCGTCAACTCGCATGGCGGCAATGAAGAGATCATGGGCATCGTCACGCGCGAGCTGCGCGTGCGTGAGAGGATGCTGGCGGTGAAGACCAGCTGGCAGCGCTTCGGCCGCCCCGCCGGCATGTACACCGAGCTGGAAGACCGCCATGGCATCCATGGCGGCGACGTCGAGACCTCGTTGATGCTGCATTTTCGCCCGGAGTTAGTCGACATGGCCAAGGCCGACAATTTCGCCTCCAAGGTCGCCCGCGCCGAAACCGAATTTGCGCTGCTGCGCCACACCGGAACGCACGCTTTCGCCTGGATCGCTGGGGATCTCAACCCCAACGGCGTGGTCGGCGATGCCAGCATTGCCACGGCCGAGAAAGGCCGACTGACGGCGGAGCATCAGGCCCGCGGCTTCATCACCCTGTTGAAGGATGTGCGCAAGGCGAAGTTGGCCGAGTGGCTGGCGTAGCGGGCCGCCTTAGCCGTCGATCTTCAACACGAAAGGCGTACCCTCAAAAGCATCGGCGCCGCGTCCGATCGCCTCGATCGCTTCGATCATGCGGCCTTGTCGTGAGAGAAGAGCATCCGCGACGGCGATCAACCGTGGATTGGGTGTCGCCGAGGGCGAAAGCTTCCGCAATGTCTGCGCAAGTTCGACTTCGTCGCGCTTCGGGGCGAGCGCCGCCGCAATGATATAGGCCGAGGCGGTCGAGCGGCTGATGCCGGCATAGCAATGGACGACCATGGGTTTGGCGCGGTCCCATTTCCGGGCGAAATCGAGCAGATTGCGCACATGGCCTTCGCCGGGCATGGTCATGCCGTCCTGCGCCACCGCGATGTCGTGCATGACCAGATGCAGGTGGTTTTCCCTCGCGATTGAGGCCGGCCGCGTCACCTCGGTGCCGGCAGCGAGCAGCGACAGCACGCGCTCGGCGCCGCTTTTGGCCACCGTCTCCTCAAGCTTTGCCAGCGAACAGATATGGATCATGGCGCGATCTCCTTCGACCCATCGTCGCGCCGTGCGTGCCAGTCGGCAAGCGCCGATTCGAGCCGCTGCCATTCCTCCTGACTTCCAGGCAGCCCCGCGCGGAGCACCTGGGGACGCTCGGAAAAATGCCTGAGCAATATGCCGCGCTCACCGAGCGTCGAAAACAGCCCCGGTGCATCGGCAAGCCGGAGATAGCGAAACAGCGTCGTGCCGCCGGCGACAGCAACGCCAAAGCGCGAAAGCAGCGCATCGAGCCGCGCCGCATCCTGCGCCAGCCGCCGCCGCATGTCGGCCTGCCAGCCGCTGTCGGCAAGCGCGCGGATGCCGTATTCGAGCGCTGGGCCGGCGACCGCCCAAGGGCCGAATTGCGTTTCAAGCCTTTCGACCGTCACCGCATCGGAAAGTGCGAAGCCGAGCCGCAGGCCGGCGAGACCGAAGAACTTGCCAAACGAGCGCAGCACGACGATGCCGCCCCGCCCGACATCGCCGGCCAGGCTTTCCGCGTGCGGGCCGACATCCATGAAGGCTTCGTCGACGACCAGCAGACCGCCTATGGCGCGCAATGTCTCGGCAAGCCGAAGCAGCCTCTCCCGCGACACGACGCGCCCGTCGGGATTGTTGGGATTGACGACGATGGCAATTTCGGCTCCCGCAAGCGCCTCGAAATCGTCGACCTCCGCCACCGCATGGCCGGCAATCGCGGCGGCCCTGGCATGCTCGGCATAGGTCGGCCCGAGCACCAGCGCCTTGCCGGGGCTGACCAGCGAGGCGACGCGCGGCAGCAGGATCTGCGTGCCCGGGGCGACCGCCACATTCTCGGCCGAAGGCGCGCCATAGGCGCCGGCCGCGACCCTGGCCAGCTCACGCAGGCGCGCGGCCTCCGGCAATCGTGACAGGGCGGTGGCGGGCAGCTCGAAAAGCGGGTAGGAGTGCGGATTGATACCTGTCGAGAGATCGACGAAAGGTTGTGGCGCGTGAGGGAAGAGCGCCTTCGCCCGGCCAAGGGATCCACCGTGATCCACCACAGTAATCGCTCCATCAGAAAGCTTCATGTCGATCCTGATCGCTTTCCTGTCGCTGGCCATCGAACGCATCCTGGGTTACCCGGACTGGCTGTTCCGTGCCGTCGGCCATCCCGTCACCTGGTTCGGCAGGCTGATAGCCTTTCTCGACCACAGGCTCAACCGCGACACTGATTCCGACGCGCTGCGTCGCCGCCGCGGCGTGCAGGCGCTGCTGGTGATCGTGCTGGTGCCGGCGGCAATCGCCTTCATCGTGCAAATCCTGCTCTGGCAGCTCTTTCCTGCCGGCATGATCATCACGGCAATCCTGGCCTCGTCGCTGCTGTCGCAAAAGAGCCTTACCGAACATGTCGAGGCGGTGGCCGATTCGCTGGATACCGGCGGGCTGGCGCTCGGCCGCATTGCGGTTGCGCGCATCGTCGGTCGCGATCCAGAGAAGCTCGACCATGCCGGCGTCAGCCGCGCCGCCATCGAAAGCCTGGCCGAGAATTTCTCCGACGGCATCGTTGCGCCCGCCTTCTGGACAGGTGTCTGCGGTCTGGCCGGCGGCGTGGCCTACAAGGCCGCCAACACCGCCGATTCGATGATCGGCCACCGCACCCCGCACCACGAGGCCTTCGGCCGCGCGGCAGCACTCTTCGACGACTGGATCAACCTGCCGGCGTCCCGGCTGACCGCGTTGCTGATCGTTGCCGCCGCCTTTCTCGTTGACGGCGCCGATCCCCGCAACGCCTGGCAAGCAGTGCGGCGCGACGCCAAAAAGCACCGCTCGCCCAATGCCGGCTGGCCGGAAGCGGCAATGGCCGGCGCACTCGGCCTGGCGCTCGCCGGCCCGCGCAGCTATGGCGGCGTCATCATCGAGGACGCCTATATGGGCGAAGGCGGTAGGCGCGCGGCGGAAAGCCAGGACATCAGGCAGGCGCTGAAATTGTACCAGGTGGCGGACTATCTGCTGATTGGGCTGTTCGGGTTGCTGTCGGCGGTGCTTATCGCGGTGACGTTCTGAGAGCTTACCGTCGCCCTTCCTTTACCCTCCCCCTTGTGGGGAGGGTCGGCGCGAAGCGCCCGGGTGGGGGACTGCGACCTACGAGGACCCCCACCCCCATCCGCTTTGCGGATCGACCCTCCCCACAAGGGGGAGGGTACGAAACCCCTCAAAACTCGATCCCCTGCTGCGCTTTCACGCCGGCCGAAAAATGATGCTTCGTCACGCCCATCTCCGTCACCAGATCCGCCGCCTCGACCAGCGCCGGCTTGGCGTTGCGGCCGGTGACGACGACATGCAGACCTTCGCGCCGCGCTTTCAGCGCCGCCACCACTCTGTAGAGATCGAGATAGTCGTAACGCAGCGCGATGTTCAGTTCGTCCAGCACCACGAGGCTGATCGAGGGATCGGCGATCAGCTCCAGCGCCTTGGCCCAGGCGGCTTCGGCCGCCTTAATGTCGCGCTTCAGATCCTGCGTCTCCCAGGTGAAACCCTCGCCCATCGTGTGCCAGACGACGCGGTCGCCAAACGCCGCGAAGGCATCCTTCTCGCCGGTGTGCCATTTGCCCTTGATGAACTGGACGATTCCGACGCGCTTGCCATAGCCGAGCATGCGTAGCGCCAGCCCGAAGGCAGCCGTGGTCTTGCCCTTGCCGGGTCCGGTGTTGACGATCAGCAGCCCCTTCTCGACCGTCTTTTCCGCGACCTCGGCGTCCTGCACCGCCTTGCGCTTGGCCATCTTGGCGCGATGGCGCTCTTCATCTTTTGCGTCGATAACGGTCATCTCATTTCACCTTGAGCGGCAGCCCCGCCACCATCAGAAGCACCATATCAGCTACCACCGCGATCTGCTGGTTGAGCCTGCCGGCGGCATCGCGGAACCGGCGTGCCAGCGCATTGTCGGGCACAATGCCTTGTCCGACTTCGTTGGAGACCACGAACCACGGCCCGCGCGGCCGCGAAAGCACATCGGCCAGCCGCCGGCACTCCCCCTCTAGATCATGATCGGCCAGCATATGATTGGTCAGCCACAGCGTCAGGCAATCGACGAGCACCGGCTGGTTGTCGGGCAAGGCTTCGAGCGCTCCGACAAGATCGAGCGGCGCGTCGATGGTCGCCCAGCCTTCGCCGCGCCGCGAGCGATGCAGCGCGATGCGCTCGCGCATCTCATCGTCATAGGCTTCGGCGGTGGCGATATAGGCCCATGGCGGCGGCAACGCCGTCGCCAGGGTTTCGGCATGCGCGCGCCTGCCGGCGCGCCCACCGCCGATGATAAAGGTCAAACTGCGATCAGGCAAAGCTGTCGCGCAGGCTGGTCGCCGAGCCGGTGAAGCGTTCGCGCACCACGCCAATGACGGCGCCGAGCACCAACCAGAACACCAGATTGGTCACCGTCACCGCCACCACGAACTGGTGATGCAGGCCTTCGGGGATCGGCGTCTCGAAACTGTCGGGCTGCGGCGCGCCGACAATATGCGGGGCGACGATCAGAACGACGGCAAGGACGGTCAGCGGCGCCGAGGTGCGGAAGGCGATCAAGGCAAGGCCAATGGCAGTCGCCACAACCGTCGCCACCCACCAGATCTGGCGCTGCATGAGATCGGCCGCCGGCATTGCCGGCAGTTCCGGCGGCAGGCCGAGGCCCGGAGCCAGCGTGAATACGGCAAAGCCGGCCAGACCCCAGAACACCCCCTGGCGCCAGTTGCCGATGCCGCCGGCGAATTCGGAAACCGCCACCAGGACCAGCGCGAAACCGATACCGGTGACGATATTGGCCAGCACGCTGAAGGCGAATCGCTCGAAGCCGTCGGCCGGCGCCCAGCCTTCGTCCTCCGCTGGCGCGGCAGCTTCAGCCGGTGCGGGTGCTGCGCTGCTCACGGCATTTTCCGCCGGCGCGGCGGTGCTCATGGCATTGGTGTCCGCAGCGTTGGCGGCGGGCGCCGCGGCATGCTCATGCTCATGGCCGCCACCAGCCTTTTCGTAGACCTCGGCCTTGAGGATCAGCGGCACGGTGGCGTAGGCCTGCATGCAGGCGAGAGCGACACCCGCCACGAGCCCTGCGATCGCCGCGATGAACACGACGTTGCGAAACAGGTTCATGATGTCAGATCCTCGTCAGTGGCAGGGAAACGCCATCGAATGGCGATAGTCGTGCGCCGCATTGTGGACCGCATCGATATGCGAGAAACCGACAACGCCGACGACGAAAATGCCCAGAAACGCGCTAAGCACGAGCTGCATGAAGCGCGACTGCGAGGAGACGGAAGCGCCGAGGGAGACGGAAGCGGTATTCATATCTTGTCCTTTCGCCCTCCACCCGAGGGCATCGAAGTCAGTTCCCTGTCGCCGGCAGGTCTCCTGGCTCGCGGATCAGCGCCCTTCCCCACCTTCCCGAGGAAAAAATCCTCAGTGGCTTGGAGAGGACTACCGCACACAGTTGCGGGGGCAGCCACGGCATTGGGCAACAAGTCAGCCCTCACCGCATTCCCTCTTGGTCCCTAACGGAACCGACGACATGCATGACTATAGGCTGAAACGGCCGCATCCGGCAAACCAAATTCCGCCGGCCAACAGCGCGAATGCGCCATGCGGCGTTACGGGTTCAACGCGGTGATCCGCTCGGCAACCAGCCGCTGCAGCCGCCACAGATGGCGATCGTGAATGCCGCGCTCTTCAAGGTTTTTCACCGTGTTGTAGAGATAGTCGGCGCCCGACCCCCAGTGCCCGCAGGACGTTGCCAGCCTTTCGACGACCTTGCCCTCGTCGAGCGGCCCTGAATAGGTCAGGCCGTTGCGGTTGATGACGAAGGCCAATGCCCTGAGCGGTCCGGCCTCGCTTGCAAGCTTCAGCATGCGCGGCCGGTAGCTTGTCGGCTTCAGCGTGACTTCGCGCCGGAAAAGCCGGCCCAACTGCCCGCGCCGGTTACTTTCGGTCAGCCGGAAGGCGACGCCCTTGCATTGTCCGCCACGGTCCAGCGCCATCATCAGGCCGGGGCTGTCCTTGGTGCCGCGCCAGCGCGTCATGTTCATGCAAAAGGACCGATGCCAGCCGCGCGCCAGCGCAACGCGGTCCTCGACATAATCTATTTCCGGTTTCCAGATCAGCGATCCATAGCCGAACAGCCATAGCGGTTCGCTATCCGGGAGTTCGACCTGCAATTCATCCAGCAGCGCGTCATAGTCGGCGTCATCGAGATGCATCGCGTCCGGATCCGGCCCGGGGTCCCTGATCTCGCGCCAGCAGCGCGCGACCAGCTCCGGCGTAAGCGACATCTGTCGTGCGGCCAATTTCCGAATCCCCCCAATTTCCGAATGTCCCATGTCCACGACATGATTATGCGCCGCGCCTGCAACCGGCAATGCGGCACTCTGATTGACAAACTATCTGCCGGGGTGTCGGCTGACGCTTCATAGGAAGCCAGCCATGCATCCCAACCCGAGCGAGCGCGACCCCTATAACGGCCTGAGCCGGGCCGAACCGACGCTACCGTCATCGGCCTATTGGGATAGCGAGGCTTACCAGCGCGATCTCGACGCCATCTGGTACAAAAGCTGGCTGCTCGTCTGCCGCGAGGCCGATCTTGCCCAGCCTTTGGCATTCAGGACATTCCGCGTTGGCACACAGGAAATCGTCGTGCTCCGCGACGACACCGGCGAGTTGCGCGCCTTCCACAACACCTGCCGGCATCGCGGCTCGCAGCTTTGCCAGGAAAGCGAGGGCCGGCTGAAAGCGCGGCTCATCACTTGCCCCTACCATGCCTGGTCCTACTCGCTGCGCGGCGATCTCGTGCGCGTTCCCTCGAAATCGCTGCCAGATGGTTTCGACAAGGCAGATCATCCGCTCTACCGGGTGGCGCTGTCGGTATGGCGCGGCTTTGTCTTTGTGAACCTTCAGCAGGCTGCGGCCGGCTCCGCCGGGACCTCCTTCGATCCCGCATCCGGCGACCTCGCCAACTGGCCGCTGGAAACTCTGGTATCAGGCCATGTCCTGCGCAAGGTGATGAACTGCAACTGGAAGATCTTCTGGGAGAACTTCAACGAGTGCCTGCATTGCCCAGGCGTCCACAAGGACCTGTCTCGGCTGGTGCCGATATACGGCCGCGGCCTGATGAGCCGGCACGACGACCCCGACTGGGTCCGCCATGCCGACAATGACGCACCGGAGTTTTCGGGTGGCCTGCGCGCCGGCGCCGAGACCTGGTCGCGCGACGGACATGCCCATGGCCCGGTCTTCCCGGGCCTGACGCCGGCCGAGCGTGCGGCCGGACAGACCTATGCCACCAGCCTGCCCTCGATGTTCATCGTTGGCCATGTCGATTATGTCAGGACGGTGCGACTGATGCCGCTCGGTCCCGAACAGACCGAACTCACCGCCGAGTGGCTGTTCGCGCCCGAGGCGCTGGCTGAGACGGACATCGACAATGTCGTCGCCTTCGGCACCCAGGTGCTGGAGGAGGATGCCGCGATCTGCGAGATCAATCAGAAAGGCCTGCGCTCGATGCGCCACCAGGCCGGCGTGCTAATGCCGGAGGAGTACGATCTGCACCGCTTCCACAACTGGGTGCGCGAGCGGCATGCAGCGCTTGAGGCAACCGCCTGATCGGCGACTAAAGCGACTTCGGCAGATAGCGCCAGGAGATAAAGCCGCAAACCGCGGCCAGAATGCCCAGCGTCACGAACACCGAGCCGAGGCCGAAAAACGCCAGCACCACCGAATAGACCAGCGGCGGCGTCAGCTCGGAAAAGTCGAGATAGGTGCGGTAGACCGCGGCCATCTGCGCCCGCTCATAGGACCGCACCGAGCGCATGAAGGCGGTCGAGCCCAGTGCATCGAGCGCGATGGTGAAAAAGGCGCCGCAGAGCAGGAAAAAGCCCGTAAGCAGCGGCGCGGTAGTGCCGACCGCGCCCGCCGCAAGCAGCGTCGCCGACATCGCGAAATAGGCGAAGGTCATGGTGCGCCGGCCGCCGAAGCGTTTTCCCGCTTTGCCCCAGAAGATCGCCATGAACAACAGCGCATTGCCGGCCGAAACCAGCAGGCCGCCGGCAAGCTTGCCCTCGCCGGTAATCACCATGAACAGCGGCCCGTAGACGAAGAACGTCGTCCAGAAGCAGGAGCGGCCGAAGGCGATCAGCCAGGCCAGCCTGAGCCTGGGTTGTGCTACGAAGCGGCCGATATTGGCCAGCGGATTGGCCGGCCGTGTCTTGCCCGGCCGGATCGACCGGTTGTCGCCCAGCCTGTAGGTCCAGAACAGCGCCAGCAAGGCCAACGCAAACACCGCGACCGCGCCATGCGCGGCATAGATGCCGTACCGTGTGTAGAGGAAGATGCCGAGTGTCGGCCCGCCGGTCCAGGCCAGCATCGACCACGCCATGCGCAGCGATTCGGCCTGCATGAAATCGGTCTTGCGGATGTGGTCCATGATGTAGAGGTTGAGCGTGATCGACAGGGCGCTCGCCCCCATCACGCGGCACAGCATGCCTGCCAGTTGCCCGGCAAGCGTGTGGGTGACGAAGAACAGCGAGCCCATCGCCAGCAGGCAGGCGCCGGCGGTATAGACCCAGCGCCGGTCAAACCTGCGGATCAGCATCGGCATGAACAAGGTCACCGACAGGCCGAGCAGCGCCACGATGGTGTAGAGGATCGAGACGATCTGCTCGTTGTGCAGAATCTCATAAGCCTGGATCGGGATGACGCTCGACACCGTGGCACGGGCGAAGGATTCGACCGCATAGAGCGAGGCAAAGGTGCGCGCATCCGCCGGACGCAGGGCTGGCAGCCAGATCGGATGGCGCACATGGGTGGACATTTGATCCCCAAATCAGACTCGCAGCCCAAATCTGCGCTGGCGCTTCCTCCGCCGGTAACAGGAAACCGACCCCTTCCCGGCAAAAAGCGAATTCGGCCAAAGGCTTTCCGGCTCTGGCCTAAAGCGCCGCCCGATGCAGCCGCACGGCGCGACCCGGAGCGTAGAGGGCGGCCTTCTTTTGTCCGGTGCAACCGTGATAGTCGTCTTTGGGGCTGAATCAGATCGCGAGACCATGAGCATCCATACCGCACCCCCTGGAGATCAACTGAAGCGAGATCAACCGAAGCGTATCGTCGCCATCGATGTCGTACGCGGTATCGCGCTGATCGCCATGGCGAGCTACCACTTCACCTGGGATCTCGAAAATTTCCACTACACCGACCCCGGCCTCACCGCCGTCGGCTGGTGGAAGATCTATGCGCGCTGCATCGCCTCGACCTTCCTGTTCCTGGTCGGCGTCAGCCTGTTTCTCGCTCATGGCAGGCAGATCCGCTGGACCGGCTTCTGGAAACGTTTTGCCATGGTCGCCGTCGCGGCCGCCGCCATATCGGCGGTCACGTACTTCATCACGCCGGACAGCTTCATCTTCTTCGGCATCCTGCATCAGATCGCGCTGGCGAGCCTGCTCGGCCTTTTGTTCTTGCGGCTGCCGTCCTTGCTGACGCTTGTCGTGGCGGCGGTGGTGATCGCCGGGCCGATCTATTTCCGATCCGAAGCCTTCGATCATCCGGCGCTGTGGTGGGTCGGCCTGTCGGCGATCAACCCGCGCTCCAACGATTACGTGCCGCTGTTTCCCTGGTTCGGCGCCGTGCTTCTCGGCATCGCCGCGGCAAAGTTTGCGTCCACCACCGGCCTGCTGGCGCGGCTGGCCACGCTGGCATCGGGAAGCTGGACCAGGCCGCTCACCTTCATCGGCCGCCACAGCCTGGCTTTCTACCTGATCCACCAGCCGCTGCTGTTCGGGTGCGTCTGGCTGTTCTCGCAGATCGCGCCGGCGCCGGTCGAGACACGGGGAGTGGTCTTCCTCAAGGAATGCCAGGTATCCTGCGAACAGCAGCGCGACACGGAGTTCTGCACCAGCTATTGTGTGTGCATGCTGGACACGCTGCAAAGCGAAGCGGCATTCGACCGGCTTTACAATGGTGACCAGACCCCGGAGTTCAAAGCGCATCTCGGTGAACTCGCCGGCATCTGCACCGCCAGGACGGAGGAGAGTCCGATGACGCAGGGAGGGCAACAATGACTGACAAGCTGGCAAAACCCCGGCTGGCAAAACCCGATCTACCGAGACCACGGCTGATCCCGTGGCCGCCGGTGATCTACATCGCCGCCATCGCCATCAGCATCGTGCTCGGCCTGTTCTATCCGCTGCCCTGGATCGGCGACCTCTTGGGCGACCTTTTGGTTGCCGCCGGCTTTGTGGTGCTGTTTGCCGTTGCAGCCCTCTGGTTCACCGCTATCCGCACCATGATCCGGGCCAAAACGACGATGAACCCCAATGGCGTGCCGGAGCATCTGGTGACGTCTGGCCCGTTCGGCGTCACGCGCAACCCGATGTATCTGGCCAACACGCTGCTTTTGATCGGCGTTGCCTTCGTCTCGGGGATCGTATGGTTCCTGCCGCTGGCTTTGATCGCGGCATTTGCAACGCAGAAGGTCGCCATCGAGAGCGAGGAGAAGGTGCTGTTCGCCAAATTCGGCAAGAAGTACCGCGACTATGCGAAGCGGGTCAGGCGCTGGATTTGAGGCGGGTGTGATCGCTGGCAGGGTTCGCATGCCTTGGCGACTAGCCGAAACGCCCATCTCTTCGTCATCCACGGGCGAAGCAAGAAGCGTAGCGGCGCAGCGCAGACCCGAGGATCCATGCCGCGACGTACAGCAGTTGCCACGGTCCAGAATTCGCTACCGCTGCACTCCACGACCGATGTCACGGAATGGATTCTAGGGTCTCCGCGACGGAGCTTCGCTCCTGCTTCGCCCTAGAATGACGAAGTGTGGAAGGGCTCCGGCTAATCACGAACGTTTGCGACGGGCGCGCAAACGCTCGACGATCCGCTCAGGTATTAACCCCCAGCTCCACCAGCCGCTCGACGCAAGACTCCTCCGCCTGGTCGAGCTCCGCCAGCGTCTCCTCGAGATCGCGGCGCTTCTGGCGCAAATCCTCGCGCTTCTCCTCGATGCGCTTGATCATCAGGTTGAGTTGACCGACCTCGCCGGGCGGTTCCTTGTACATCTGGATGATTTCGCGGATCTCGTTGATCGAGAAGCCGAGCCTTTTCCCGCGCATGATCTGGCGGATCAGATGCCGGTCAGATGGGCGAAACAGCCTTGTGCGGCCCCGCCGCACCGGTTGCACCAGCCCCTCGTCCTCATAGAAGCGCAGCGTCCGCGTCGACACGTCGAATTCGCGGGTCAGTTCGGTGATCGAATAATATTCCCGCATCTTTGCTCCAAATGTCGGAACATCGGAAAACGCCCGGTCGCCCGGGGATTTCCAACGCGTTCCGATCAACCCCGTTCCAAGCCGGACTCGGCATGAAACCCCTCGCAAGCCTCGCACCACATTTACGTAAAAGTCAATTGAACCCGCAACGCCTCTTTCTCAAGGGATAGCGAACCACCAGGTGGCCAGCCCTAGAAAGGCAAAGAAGCCAACGACGTCGGTGACGGTGGTGACGAAAACCGCCGACGCCACCGCCGGATCGATCTTGAACCGGTCGAGCAATAGCGGGATCAGGATACCGGCAAGGGCTGCCACGAACATGTTGATGATCATCGCCGCCGCTATGATGCCGCCCAGATTGGGATCGCGGAACCAGACGGACGCGACGATGCCGATCAGCACGGCGAAGATGATGCCGTTGATGGAACCCACGCCCATTTCGCGGCGGATGATGCGGCCGGCATTGTAGATGTCGAGGTCCCTGGTCGCCAGCGCGCGCACGGTGACGGTCATGGTCTGCGAACCGGCATTGCCGCCCATGCCGGCCACGATCGGCATCAGCACGGCCAGTGCCACGATGTGCTCGATGGTGCGGTCGAACAGGCCGATCACCGACGCCGCCAGGAACGCCGTCAACAGGTTGACCAGCAGCCAGGGAACGCGCGAGCGCGAGGTCGAAAGAATGCTGTCGGACAACTCTTCGTCGCCGACGCCGCCCATGCGCAGCAGATCTTCCTCGGCCTCCTGCTGGATGACGTCGACGACGTCGTCGATGGTCAGCACGCCGACCAGCCGCTCGTTCTCGTCGACGACGGCGGCGGACAGAAGATCGTATTGCTCGAAGTCCCGCGCCGCCTCTTCCTGGTCCATGGTGGCCGGAATGGCGTGCCTCGTCTCGTGCATCACGTCTCCGACCTTGGTCGTGCGCTTGGTGCGCAGGATCTGGTCGAGGTCGATGGCGCCGAGCAACTTGAAGCTTGGATCGATGACGAAGATCTGGCTGAAGCGCTCGGGCAGGTTCTTGTCTTCGCGCATGTAGTCGATGGTCTGACCTATGGTCCAGAACGGCGGCACGGCGACAAACTCGGTCTGCATGCGGCGACCGGCCGTCTCTTCCGGGTAGTCGAGCGAGCGGCGCAGCCTGATCCGCTCGGTGAACGGCAGCTGCGACAGGATCTCGTCCTGGTCTTCCTTTTCAAGGTCTTCGAGAATGTAGACCGCGTCGTCGGAATCGAGGTCCTGCATGCCCTGGGCAATTTGCTCATTGGGCATATTGTCGACGATATCGCGGCGGATCGCCTCGTCGACCTCGGTCAGCGACGAGAAGTCGAAATCGGCGCCGAGCAGTTCGACAAGGGCGCGACGCTGTTCGGGGTGCAGGGCCTCCAGCAGATCGCCAAGTTCCGACTGGTGCAGGTCGTCGACTTCGCGCTTCAGCGTCAGCGTATCGCGATCGGCGATCGCCGCCCCGATCTGGGCCAGGAATGATGACAGGACGGCGCCGTCCTCGCCATAGATGTCGGCGTGGGCATCCTCAGCGGCTTTGGCGCCGGTCTTCTGGTCGTCCTGGCGTTCCACCAGCGGCTCCCGCCATGGGAATTTCGGAAAAGGTGCCTGTCAGGTCTAGCGCGCAACGCACGGGAATATCAAACGAAATGCGCCCCGCCCTGCATATGGGGAGAGAGCGATTTCATCAGGATATGACGCCGCCCAGGATTCAGGCGGCGCGACAGCACATGTCGCTGGGGAAAGAGCACCCCAGCACGGTTGGGGCAGAATTGTCATGATGCAGGTCCAGGCAAAGGCCGGACCCGCCCAGGCGACAACCAGAACAGCCGGAAGCCCTTGAAGATCAGGTCGCAGACGCAGAAGGCAATCGAGGAACGGCGCGTGCGCGTGGTCGTGGCCGAACGCAATCCGCTCGTCATATCGGCGCTGCGCGACATGCTGGACTGCGACGGGCGCTTCGATCTCAGGGCCTGCGTGCAAAGCGGCAGGCATTTTCTGGAATTGGCAGCCGAAGCGGAATTCGACGTCGCCGTTATCGGCTGGAAGCTCTCCGACATGGACGGCGCCGATGTGCTGGCCGAGGTTCACAGCCGCAAGCTCGGCGTGCGCATCGCGGTGTTTTCCAACGACCACGACATCGGCATCCTGAAGCAGTGCGTGCGGCTCGGCGCCCAGGGCTACTGCTTCCAGTTCGACGATCCGGCGATCATCTTCGAGACCATCCTGGCCGTCGCGCATGGCCGCATCTGCATCCCCTACATCGACATCAACAAGGTCAACGACACACCCTTGTCGCTGCTCACAGTGCGCGAGCGCGAGCTGCTGGCGGTGCTGTCCGACGGCTGGACCAATCTGCAGATCGCGACGCGCACCGGGATTTCGGAGAACACGGTGAAATACCACCTCAAGAACCTCTACGACAAGCTCGACGTCCGCAACCGGGCGATGGCCGTCGCGCTCTATGCGCGCGAGCGGCGTACCCAAAAGCAGCCGTTCGGGTAGGCAAGCGATGAGCCGCGGGTAGGATGGCCGGGTAGGCAAGCCCCACCCGCGCGCGGCAAGATGTTACCCCTTGAGGTGTTGTCGCCTTTAGCCGTCGAAACGAAACTCCCCATCACCGCTTTGCTGGATCAGGAGGAGTTCGCGACATGGCCGGTTTCACCCATCTTTTCATTCCCGGACCGACCAACATTCCCGAACAGGTCCGCCAGGCAATGAACCTGCCGATGGAGGACATGCGTGCAGCATCCTTCCCCGATCTCACGCTACCGCTGTTCGAAGACATCAAGACGGTGTTCAAGAACGAGACCGGCCGCGTCTTCATCTATCCCTCCTCCGGCACCGGCGCCTGGGAAGCGGCGATGGCCAATGTGCTCAGCCCCGGTGACCGCGTGCTGATGTCGCGCTTCGGCCAGTTCTCGCATCTGTGGGTCGACATGGCCGAACGGCTCGGCTTCGAGGTCGATGTCATCGACTGCGAATGGGGAACCGGCGTGCCGCTCGAGCTCTATGCCGAGCGGCTCAGGGCCGACAAGGCGCACCGCATCAAGGCAGTCTTCTGCACCCAGAACGAGACCGCGACCGGCGTGACCAGCGACGTCGCCGGTTGCCGCGCCGCGCTCGACGACGCCAATCACCCTGCCCTTCTCTTTGTCGACGGCGTGTCGTCGATCGGCTCGATCGACTTCCGCCAGGAGGAATGGGGCGTCGACTGCGCGGTCAGCGGCTCGCAGAAGGGTTTCATGCTGCCCGCCGGCCTCGGTTTCCTCTCCGTCAGCAAGAAGGCGCTGGTGGCGTCGCGGAGCGCGACCCACCGCCGCTGCTTCTTCTCCTTCGAAGACATGATCCGCGCCAACGACGCCGGCTATTTCCCTTATACGCCGGCTACTCAGCTGCTGCGCGGCCTGCGCGCCTCGCTCGACCTGATCGCCGAGGAAGGGCTGGAAAACATCTTCGCCCGTCACCATCGCCTCGCCGAAGGCGTGCGCAAGGCGGTCGACGCCTGGGGCCTGAAGCTCTGCGCCAAGGCGCCGAAATGGCACTCCGACACCGTCAGCGCCATCCTGGTGCCGGACGGCGTCGACAGCGGCGATGTGGTCAAGCGCGCCTACCAGAAATACCAGACCTCGCTCGGCGGCGGCCTCAACAAGGTGATCGGCAAGGTCTTCCGCATCGGCCATCTCGGCTGGCTGAACGAGGTGATGGTGCTGGCCTCGCTCTCGGCCGCCGAAATGGCGCTGCTCGACTGCGGCGTACGGCTGGCGCCGGGCTCGGGCGTCGGCGCCGCCATCCAGCACTTCCGCGCCTCGGCCGCCGTGCCGGTCGCCGAAGCCGCCTGAGGAGCCGACAATGAGCCACACCATCAACCACCTGAAGAAACTCCGCCTGCAGCGGAGCGAGCTGGCGGTTCCCGGCTCCAGCCCGGAAATGATCGACAAGGCGGCGAACAGCGCCGCCGACTTCATCTTCCTCGACATCGAGGACGCCGTTGCCCCACCCGACAAGGAGCGCGCCCGCAAGAACATCATCCAGGCGCTCAACGACATCGACTGGCGCGCCAAGGGCAAGACCGTCTCGGTGCGCATCAACGGCCTCGACACCCATTACATGTATCGCGACGTGGTCGACGTCATGGAACAGGCCGGTGACCGGCTGGACACCATTTTGCTGCCGAAGGTCGGCGTGCCGGCTGACCTCTACATGGTCGAGGCCATGGTCAACCAGATCGAGATGGCAAAGGGTTTCAGGACCCGCGTCGGCCTCGAAGCGCTGATCGAGACCGCGCTCGGCATGGCCAATGTCGAGGCGATTGCCGCGACACCCGGCCGGCTGGAAGCCATGCATTTCGGCGTCGCCGACTATGCGGCAAGCTGCAAGGCGCGCACGGTCAAAATCGGCGGCCTCAACCCCGACTATCCCGGCGATCAGTGGCATTTCGCTCTGTCGCGGATGACCGTCGCCTGCCGCGCCTATGGCTTGCGCGCCATTGACGGACCGTTCGGCGACTTCTCCGATCCGGAGGGCTACGTCGCCGGGGCCAGGCGCGCGGCGGCCCTCGGTATCGAAGGCAAATGGGCAATCCATCCCTCGCAGATCGCGCTCGCCAACGGCGTATTCTCTCCACCGGAAAAAGAGGTGACCCGTGCCAGGCGAATCCTCGAAGTGCTGAAGGAGGCGGAGGCGCAGGGCAAGGGAGCGGCCGCACTCGACGGCAAGATGATCGACGCAGCGTCGGAACGCATGGCGCGCAATGTTCTGGTGGTCAACGAGGCAATCGAACGGGCCAGCCAATTCTCTAGCGAGCCGCGCGTCGCCACGCATTGACCGTTCAGGGAGGACAAAATGGACATCCACGAATATCAGGCCAAGGAACTGCTGGCACGCCACGGCGTGCATGTGCCGCGCGGCGGGCTGGCCTACAGCCCCGAGCAGGCGACCTACAGGGCCCGCGAGATCGGCGGCGCCAAATGGGTGCTGAAGGCGCAGGTGCATTCCGGCGCCCGCGGCAAGGCCGGCGGCATCAAGCTGTGCGCCAATGACGAGGAGATTTCCAGCGCGGCCGAGGGCATGCTCGGCCGCAAGCTGGTGACACAGCAGACCGGCCCGCGCGGCAAGCTGATTTCGCGCCTCTATCTCGAGGAAGCCGTCGACATAGCGCAGGAGCTCTATGTCGGCTTCGTCCTCGACCGCAAGGAAGAGCGCGTCATGATCGTGGCTTCGGCTGCCGGCGGCATGGAGATCGAGGACATCGTCGAAAAGGCGCCGAACTCCATCCTGCGCACATCGGTCGATCCTGGCGTCGGCATGCAACGGTTTCAGGCACGCGAGATCGCCTTCGGGCTCGGCCTCGACCACAATCTGATCGGCAAGGCGACCGAAACCATTTTCGCCTGCTACCGGGTGTTCCGCGACTACGACGCCTCGATGCTGGAGATCAATCCGCTGGTGGTGACCCGCGACGGCAATTTGATCGCGCTCGACGCCAAGATGTCGTTCGACGAGAACGCGTTGTTCCGACGGCCGGAAATCTCCGAGCTGCGCGACAAAAGCCAGGAAGATCCGCGCGAAACCTTCGCCAGCGATCGCGGCCTCTCCTATGTCGGCCTCGACGGCAACATCGGCTGCATCATCAACGGCGCCGGTCTCGCCATGGCGACCATGGACATGATCAAGATCGCCGGCGGCGAACCGGCCAACTTCCTCGACATCGGTGGCGGCGCCTCGCCCGAGCGGGTGGCGAAATCCTTCCGCGCCGTGCTCGGCGACAAGAATGTCGAGACCATCCTGGTCAACATCTTTGCCGGCATCAACCGCTGCGACTGGGTCGCCGAAGGCGTCATCAAGGCGATCCGCGAAGTCGGCGTCAACGTGCCGCTGGTGGTCCGTCTCTCCGGCACCAGGGCCGAGGAAGGACGCCGCATCCTGGCCGATTCCGGCGAGGCGGTAATCGTTGCCGGCACGCTTGCAGAAGCCGCCGAAAAAGCCGTCGCCGCATGGCGCGCGGCCACCAAGAAAAAAGCAGCCTAGAGCCGGATGATTTCAGGTCGAATCGACCTGAAATCTGAATCCGTCTCTAAAATCAAACAAATGGAGCATGATGTCGTCCGAAAACCGCTTCACACTTTTCGGCATCATGCTCTAGGGAGGTCGAGAAAATGGCAATCCTGCTCAACCGCAGCACCCGCGTCATCGTCCAGGGGTTCACCGGCAAGATCGGCAGCTTCCATGCCGAAGACATGAAGCGCTACGGCACCAAGCTGGTCGGCGGCGTCACGCCCGGCAAGGGCGGCCAGAAGCATCTCGGCCTGCCCGTCTTCAACACGGTCAAGGGCGCGGTGCGCGAGACCCGCGCCGAGGCCAGCATCGTCTTCGTGCCGCCGCCCTTTGCCGCCGATTCGATCATGGAAGCGGCGGACGCCGGCATTAAACTCTGCGTCTGCATCACCGACGGCATCCCGTCGCAGGACATGATGCAGGTCAAGCGCTACATGCTGCGCTACCGCTACGAGGACCGCATGCGGCTGATCGGCCCGAACTGCGCCGGCGTCATCACACCCGGACAGGCGCTGATGGGCATCATGCCCGGCAGCATCTACCTGCCTGGCCGCGTCGGCATTGTCGGCCGCTCGGGAACCCTGGGCTACGAGGCGGCGTCGCAGATGAAGTCGCTCGGCATCGGCGTCTCGACCAGCGTCGGCATCGGCGGCGACCCGATCAACGGCTCGTCCTTCAAGGACATGCTGAAACTGTTCGAACAGGATGACGACACCGACGCCGTGGTGATGATCGGCGAGATCGGCGGGCCGCAGGAAGCCGAAGCGGCCATCTGGGCGCGCGACAATATGAGAAAGCCGCTGATCGCCTACATCGCCGGCCTCTCCGCCCCCAAAGGCCGCCGCATGGGCCACGCCGGCGCCATCATCTCGGCCTTCGGCGAGTCGGCGCAGGAAAAGGTGGAAATCTTGAAAGAAGCCGGCGTGATCATCGTGCCGACGCCGTCCTCGTTCGGCGAGGTGGTGGCGGACACGCTGGCGGGGATGAAGAAGGCGGCTTGAACAGCGGCCTCCGGTTCGCCTGCGCCTCAGGCGGCCCGAAGCTCAGGCAGCCCAACCTTAGGCGGCCTTGTCGGTCACGGGCTTCGCGACCTTGGTGCGGGTGGCGCTGCGGCGGCCGTCGACGCTGACCGGAATGTCGCCGTCGACCGTGGCGCGACGCACCACCCGGTGCTGGTCGCCGTAATCGTTGACGGCGTAGTGCTGCGTCGCGCGGTTATCCCAGATCGCCACATCGCCGGCCTTCCAGCGCCAGCGCACGGTGTTCTCCGGCGCCGTGACATAGGACTGGAACACCTCGTAGAGCTTCGCCGAATCGGTTTTGGAAAGACCGATCAGCCGTTGCACGAAATTGCCGAGCAGCAGCGAGCGCTCGCCTGTTTCGGGATGGACGCGGACAACGGGATGCTCGGTCTCGTAGATCGTCGAGGTGAAGATTTCCTCGAAGTGCTTCTTTTCCGCAGCACTCGCACGCGGCCGCACCGCGGCGTAATCGTAGGCGTTGCTGTGCACCGCCCAGAGACTGTCGGCCAGCAGCTTCAACGGCTCGGGCAGGTCCTGGTAGGCGGCCGCGGTGTTCGACCAGATGGTGTCGCCGCCGGCCGGCGGTATGACGACGCCGCGAAGAACGGAGAATTTCGGATAGGCGTCGACGAAGGTGACATCGGTATGCCATTGGTCGGCGCGACCGCCGCCACGGCTGGAATCGAGTTCGAGAATGGACGCCGTTCCCTTGACGGGACCTTGGGTCGGATGCGGGACGAGGTCGCCGAGACGCTGGGCAAAGCGCTCCTGCCCGGCATCGTCGAGATGCGCCTGGTCGCGGAAGAACACCACCTTGTGCCGCAACAGGATCTGGTTGATCGCCGCGACCGTCTGCTGTGGCAGGTCGCCGGAGAGCCGAATGTTCCTGATCTCTGCGCCGACGCGTCCGGTAAGCGGGACAATATCGGAAACCGGGATGATCTGCTCTACGGGGGTAAGTCTGGTCATGGGAACCTCTTCCTCTAAAGCCGCGGGCTGGTGGCAATGCTCCGCCGTCTGCCGGCCGCATAGCGATCGGCGGAGCAACTCCCTCATCGGGAGCCGACTTGCTTGGCAACGAGAGCACTGATCTCAACTCAGGAGGCGAAGGCCGCCAAGGCTTGCGAGCAGTACCGAGATCCCATTCAAAGCGTAATTCTACAAATTCCATAGACATTTCTTTTCAAAGTTCGGCGGCCCTGAGAAAAATGCCTTCTGTCCAATTCGTTCGTGAGCGGCAGGCGGTGGAGCGCTGCGCGACGCGGCCCGCACCAGTAGTGACGCTGTCGTATCCCCTTCGATATTGGAGATAGCGGGTGAATTGCATGCCTGATATTGATGGCTTCCACGCATCACGCAGGCCCCGAGATGACAGACTCCGAAAAGGCTGAGGCTGTCGAGCAATTGCTCGATACGCCTGACCTTGCCACCGCGCTGGAAAGCGACCAGTTCAAGAAATTTCTCGACCAGATGCCGATCGCGATCGCCGTCTCGGAATTGATCGCGAAGGAGCGTGTCGTCTACGCCAACCCCGAATTCGAGAAGCTCTCGGACCTCAAGGCGCCGAAGCTTGCGCGGGAAAACTGGGCGGCCCTTTCCGGCAGGGGGCTTCATCGGCAGAAGGACAGGCCGCTCGCCGAGGCTGTCGTTGAAGACACCGATTTCGTCGGCACATTTCGCCTCGAGCGCGGCGAGGACAAGCCGGCAATCGTCGACGTTTATTCCAACGTGATCGAGGACGACAACGGCAAGCTCTGCTTCCGGCTAGTGGCGCTTGTCGACGTCACGGCCCACGGCGAGACCGAGGACGCGCGACCCGCAGAGGAGCTAATCCGGGAGAAGGACACCCTGTTGCGCGAACTGCAGCACCGGGTGAAAAACAATCTGCAGATGATCACCGCTTTGATCCGGATGGAAACCCGCAACGCCACCGAACCGGACCAGAAGCGCTTCGAAAGGCTTGCCGGCCGGGTAGACGCATTGGCAATCCTCTACCAGACCTTGTCGGCTGACCAGCAGAAGGATGAGGTGGATCTTGGCGTGTACCTTAGCCAGATCGCGTCCGCCGTCATGGCGTCGCACGCAGTCGAAGGTATCCGCCTCGACCTTAAGGTGGATACCTATCCGGTATCCATCAACGTTGCCATGCCGACAGGCCTGGTCGTCAATGAGTTGCTGACCAACGCTCTCAAACATGCATTCGTCGGGCGCGACGGCGGCACGATCACGCTGCACAGCGTCGTCAGCGGCGATGGTTGCCGGGTGACTGTCGCCGATGATGGAATCGGTCTGCCGACGGGTGAGACCTGGCCCAGGCCAGGCAAGCTCGGCTCCCTGATCGCGCGGTCGCTGACCGAAAATGCCAAGGCGCAATTCGACGTCAAGTCGAGTGCCGGCGAGGGAACCAAGGTCACCATCGTCTTCAAGCGATCGGCGGCGACGGACTGAGGCTATGTAACGACGCGCCGGCAAATCCCGGCCGGACAGGTGCTTCGGGCGCTCGCGGGTGTGGCCTTAAGTCGCAAACGATTTGGCTGCAGAAGCGGGGCGCCGGGCTTCTTTGACGGTGCGATCAGCACCATATGTGGTCCACAGCCCTCCAAACGAGAGAAGCTAGCTCCGACGGGTCGCACCGCGGTCGTCAGCCGGCAATGGCTATGAACCAGGAAACTGAAAACCATCATGCGTGAAAATATCAGACCAGCGTCGAGAGACGTCCCCCTCATTCAGCTAGGCCTCAACCAGTGCCGCTTCCCGGTGAGCGAAGACCGCTCGGTACCCGGTGGCTACCGTTTTTGTGCCGGGCCGACGTCGCCGGATCGCGTCTACTGCGATCACCACCACACCGTCGTGACGGCCGTTGACCCTCGTCGAGCCCGTCCGGGTCTCCATTTCACGCAACGACGCGCCGCTTAGGTCACCCACATCCCTGCCCGCCACCGCCAAAGCCGGGGACTCGGGTGCAGGAGGCTGGCCGGTGCGAGCCAAGCGGCGTTCGCGTGCGGCTCTGCAACCTCTTGTTGCAACTCTGCTGGCCGGTTCAAGCGCCAAAGGCGATGATTTGGCGTCGACGGCCTGAGAAGTCGCAATGATTTCAATGGCCGAAAAATAACTGGTGCGGTCGAGAAGACTCGAACTTCCACGGGTTGCCCCACAGCGACCTCAACGCTGCGCGTCTACCAATTCCGCCACGACCGCCCGTGGTAGGAGCCGGAACGAACCGGCTCGCGGCGTGTAGCAAATCGTTTCCGGCGAAACAAGGGCGCGGCGCGCAATAATCGCCGCGAATTGGCATATCGGCCTCTACAGCGCCGCGCGTCCTGTGGGACGCGCAAAGGACGCTGCAGCACTTTGATTTGGCGCATGATCCTTTCCGAAGATCGTTCCTATCTTCGGGGTCGTGCGCGAAGGCCGAAATGCGTGGCGAACTGGACGTTTCAGCCGGATACCGCCATATGAAGGGCAAATGCATTTGGCCCCAGAGCGCAAGGCGGTTTCGCCAAGCCGGCGTGCATCACGCGAAAAACGAAAAAGCCATGACCGAACGCAGCCAGATCGCCACGTCGTTCCTGCCCTTGCCGGGTTCGGCGCCGGTCGAATGGCGCATCGAGCCCGGCCTGACCGGCTACACCGACGCGCTGGCCCTGATGGAAGCGCGCGCCGAGGCGATCCGCGCGGGTGCAGCCGCCGAGATGGTCTGGCTGGTCGAGCATCCGCCGCTTTACACCGCCGGGACCAGCGCCCGCATCGAGGACCTGATCGACCCCGACCGTTTCCCGGTCTTTGCCGCGGGGCGCGGCGGCGAATACACCTATCACGGGCCGGGGCAGCGGGTTGCCTATGTCATGCTTGACCTGAAGCGCCGGCGCGAGGATGTGCGCGCCTTCGTCGCCGCGCTCGAGCAGTGGATCATCGGCACGCTTGCCGCCTTCAATGTGCGCGGCGAACGCCGCGAGGACCGCGTCGGAGTCTGGGTGGTGCGGCCCGAGCGCCCGTCCCTGCCCGACGGCTCGCCGGCTGAAGACAAGATCGCGGCCATCGGCATCCGGCTGCGGCGCTGGGTGAGCTTTCATGGCATTGCCGTCAATGTCGAGCCGGATCTCAGCCATTTCAGCGGCATCGTGCCATGCGGCGTGCCGGACCACGGCGTCACCAGCCTCGTCGACCTCGGCTTGCCCGTGACCATGGCCGATTTCGACCTGGCGCTGAAGTCTTCCTTCGAGGATGTTTTTGGGTCAGCGGCGGGCATGGCTGCAGAGCCGGTCCGCAAGGCCAGTTGAGACCGCGCCTCGATCAAACGCTCACAGCAGCTTCGCCGACGCCCAAAACAGCCCATAGCCGTGAATGGCGAAGACCGCCAGCAGCGCGCCGGCGATGGCGAAACGATCGAAGGTGCGGATCGGTTTCAGTTCGTGGCGCGGCCTTACCCCGCTGCCCATGGTCAGCAGGCTGAGGATGGCAAAGACGGCGCCCGCCACCAGCAGAAAGCTTGGGGAAAAACCGGCCAGCCAGCCGATCGCCAGCAAGGCGGACAGCAAGGAAAACGAGGCCAGTGCCAGCATGATCGGACCAAGAAAGATCTGGCGCAGCACCTGACCGCCGTCGAATTTCCACACCGGCACCAGATTGGCGATGTTGAACAATGCGGTAAAGCCGGCGAGCGTCGCCAGAAGCGCCGCGGCGAGCCGATGTCCCTCGCCGGACGCGAGCCCGCTGGCGACGATCAGCAGCGGAACCAGGAACGCGGAAAAGCCGGCGCCCATCAGCGCCACGAAGGCGACCTCGAAGCGGCTGTCATAAGGCCGGCCGCCAATGGCGATGCCGCCGAGCAGCGGGATAAAGATCATCCGCGCCTTGCGATGGCCGGTTAGCCGAAAGGCCGCCATGTGGCCGAGCTCATGCAGGGCAACCACCGAGGTCAGGATCGCAGCCAGCGCCAGGCCGCCGAGATTGAGCCCGAAGAACGGCCAAAGGATGAAAGCCGAAAGAACGGCGAAACCGACCTGGCTCAGCGGATGCTCGAACCAGCCACCCTTGCGATACTGTCCGGTCCTCGCCCAGATCTCCAGCTTGCCGAGCTCGCGGCGCATGGCGAAGTAGCGGAACACCAGGAAGGCGACGCCGCGATAGCGATCGGTCTGGCTGAGCGTGACGCGCGTGCCGGCGCCTTCCGAGGTGAGTTCGGTGGTCTCGTAAAAATCCTTCCAGAACGACGCGTCGAGCGCGGTATCCTCGATGACCCGCATCGAAAAACGACTGCCTTCGACGACGTCCTCGAAGCGCGACCTGCGCTCGATCGGCTGGCCGTCGCGGCCTTCCCACGACAGCAGGATGCGGGCCGTGCCCTGCCCGTCCAGCGGCTGGGCCGAGAGTATCTCGCCGGACCAGCCGGCATCGCTGCCGAGCGGCCACAGCGCCTGCCAGAGGCGCTGCCGGTCCACGGCAACCACGCGGCTCAGCCGCACCGTGCGCAAACCGAGCGGCGCGGTCATCAGAAGGAAAATCAGTCCGAGATTACCGGCCACGAGAAGGGCCGTCACGATCGGCGACACCTGAGGTTTTTGCTCCCTGTCTTGGCGGGGCAGCCTAGCGTCATGGCGGCAAGAAAGGCTTAACGGCACAGCGCCTTCCTGCCCGCCTAAAACAGTGCGGCGAACCGCAGTTGCATCACATGGCGCCGATCCAGACAGCCATGGAAACCAGAAACGCACTCATGCACACCAACGAAACGACGTCCTGAACAAGATCGCTCATAACTCTCTCCTGTTGTTGATATGTTCGTATTTTGTTCTAACTTTGTTCGAAAGTCAATGAGCGGAAAGCGGCATGCCGACGAATCCTGACAGCCGGTTTGGGCAGGGTTAAGGAAAGGTTGACGGGGTGACGGCAGTGCTGACGCAGGGCGCATCGCATGCCTTTGCGATCGGCCGACACGCACCAATCAATTCGTCATCCTAGGGCGGAGCAAGGAGCGCAGCGACGCGGCGCAGACCCTAGGATGAGGAAGTTGGGGCCTACAGCGGAACGACCTTGCCATCCGCCAGCGTCACCCGGCGGTCCATGCGCGAGGCGAGTTCGTGATTGTGGGTGGCGATCAGCGCGGCAAGGCCGGACTGCTTGACCAGCGCGCCAAGCGCCTCGAAGACATAGGAGGCGGTGACCGGGTCGAGATTGCCGGTCGGCTCGTCGGCGAGCAGCAGCAAGGGCGCATTGGCGACCGCGCGGGCAATGGCGACGCGCTGCTGCTCGCCGCCGGACAACTCCGACGGACGGTGCGACGCGCGCTTGCCGATCTGCATATAGTCGAGCAGCTGTGCTGCGCGCTCCGACGCCTCCTTGCGCGAAAGGCCTTTGATCAGCTGCGGCATCATGATGTTTTCCAGTGCCGAAAACTCCGGCAGCAGATGATGGAACTGATAGACGAAGCCGACATCGTTGCGGCGGATTGCCGTGCGTTCGTCGTCGGAGAGCCGTCCGCAGGCGCGGCCGGCCAGAATGACGTCGCCGGCATCGGGGCGCTCGAGCAGGCCCGCCGTGTGCAGCAGCGTCGACTTGCCGGTGCCCGACGGCGCCACCAGCGCCACCATCTCGCCGCGCTTCAGCGAAAAGTCGGCGCCGTTCAAAATGGTGAGCTTGCGCGGCCCCTGGACATAGTGCCGCTCGACGCTCTTCAGCTCGATAATGATCTCGGACTTCATTCGTATCTCAAGGCCTCGACCGGATCGAGCCGTGCGGCGCGCCATGCCGGAAACACCGTTGCCAGGAAGGACAGGCCGAGCGCCATCAGGATGACATAGGTGGTCTCGCGCGGGTCCATCTTTGCCGGCAGCTGGCTGAGGAAATAGAGCTCCGGGTTGAACAGCACCTTGCCGGTCATCCAGGAGAAGAACTGGCGGATGGATTCGATGTTGGTGCAGATGAGCACCCCGAGCAGCACGCCGGCCAGCGTGCCGGTGACGCCGATCGCAGCACCCGTCATCAGGAAGATGCGCAGGATGGCGCCGCGCGAGGCGCCCATTGTGCGCAGGATGGCGATATCGTGGCCCTTGTCCTTCACCAGCATGATCAGGCCGGAGATGATGTTGAGCGCCGCCACCAGCACGATCAGCGTCAGGATCATGAACATGACGTTGCGCTCGACCTGCAGTGCTGAAAAGAACGTCTCGTTGCGCTGGCGCCAGTCGACCATGTCGATCGGCCGTTGCGCCGCCGCATCGACCAGCGGTTTCAGCGCGTCGACATTATCGGGATTGTCGACATAGATCTCGATCGTCTGCGCCCTGCCGTCCATGTTGAAATAGAGCTGCGCTTCGGAAAACGGCATGTAGACGATGGAGCTGTCATACTCCGACATGCCGACCTCGAAGATCGCCGCCACCTTGTAGCCCTTCAGCCGCGGCGTCGTGCCCATCGGCGTCACATCGCCGTCCGGCGAGATCAGCGTGATGGTGTCGCCGAGCACAAGGCCGAGATTCTCCGCCATGCGCTTGCCGATAGCGACGCCCTCGCCGGAGTCGAAGCCGTCAAGCGTGCCTTGCTTGACGTTTTGGGCGACGATGGCGATCTTGCCGAGGTCTTCGGCCCTGATACCGCGCACCAGCGCGCCCATGCCGCCGCCGACATTGCCCTGCGCCAGCACCTGGCCGTCGATCAGCGGGATCGCGTATTTGACGCCGGCCACGCCGTTGATGCGGGCTGCGACCTGCGCATAATCCTCAAGCGGCGAATCCAGCGGCTGCACGATCAGATGGCCGTTGACGCCGAGGATGCGAGTCAGAAGTTCGGCTCGAAACCCGTTCATGACAGCCATGACGACGATCAGCGTGGCGACGCCCAGCATGATGCCGAGGAAGGAGATCGAGGCGATGACCGAGATCACTGTCTCCTTGCGGCGCGACCGCAAATAACGCCAGGCGACCATGCGTTCGAACATGGAGAACGGGCCGGCGACCGGAGACTTGGTGACCGGAGACTTGGCGACCGGAGACTTGCCAACCGGAGACTGGGCTACCGAAGACTTCGCTGCCGCGGCTTCGCTCATGCGGTTGCACCGAAGCGTTTCCTGGCCTCCGCGACCGGCAGCGTCTCGCGCTCGCCGGTCCGGCGGTTCTTGATCTCGATCTCGCCGGCGGCCACGCCGCGCGGCCCGACGATCACCTGCCAGGGCAGGCCGATCAGGTCGGCGGTGGCGAACTTGCCGCCCGGCCGCTGGTCGGTGTCGTCGTAAAGCACATCCTTGCCGGCGCTGGTGAAGGCGGCGTAGAGCTCGCCGCAAACGCGGTCGCACTCGGCGTCGCCGGCCTTCATGTTGATCAGGCCGATGTCGAACGGCGTCACCGCTTCCGGCCAGATGATGCCGTTATCGTCATGGCTGGCCTCGATGATCGCTGCCACCAGCCGCGACGGACCGATACCGTAGGAGCCGCCGGAAACAAAATGATCCTTGCCGTCGGGCCCGGTCACCTTGGCGCCCATGGGCTTGGAATATTTGTCGCCGAAATGAAAGATGTGGCCGACCTCGATGCCGCGCGCCGAGACCCGGTCGGCCTCGCCAAGCTTGTCCCAGGCCGCCTCGTCATGCATCTCGTCGGTGGCGGCGTAAGGCATCGTCCACGTCTTGACGATGTCGGCGATCTCGCCGTCATTGCCGAAGTCGGTTTTCTCGCCGGGCACCTGCAGCGACAGATATTCGCGGTCGCAATAGACCTGGCTCTCGCCGGTGTCGGCCAGGATGATGAATTCATGGCTGAGATCGCCGCCGATCGGCCCGGTGTCGGCTCGCATCGGAATGGCCTGCAGCCCCATGCGCGTGAACGTTCGGAGATAGGATACGAACATGCGGTTATAGGCGGCTTTGGCTCCCTCGAAATCGAGGTCGAAGGAATAGGCGTCCTTCATCAGGAATTCGCGTGAACGCATGACGCCGAACCGCGGCCGCACCTCGTCGCGGAACTTCCACTGGATGTGGTAGAGGTTGAGCGGCAAATCCTTGTAGGACTTGACGTAGGCGCGCACGATTTCGGTGACCACTTCCTCATTGGTCGGACCGTAGAGCATGTCGCGGTCCTGCCGGTCCTTGATGCGCAACATCTCCTTGCCGTAATCGTCATAGCGGCCGCTTTCGCGCCACAGATCGGCCGACTGGATGGTCGGCATCAGGATTTCCAGAGCGCCGGCGCGGTTCTGCTCCTCGCGGATGATGCGGCAGACCTTGTCGAGCACCAGCTTGCCTAGCGGCAGCCAGGAAAAGCTGCCCTGCCCCTGCTGGCGGATCATGCCGGCACGCAGCATCAGCCGGTGCGAGACGATCTCGGCCTCGCGCGGATTTTCTTTCAGGATGGGCAGGAAAAACTGCGACAAACGCATGGACAGGTCCGTGAGAGAGGAGGCTGCGCCGGAATCGGCGCGGCTGGCTTGCTTGCCCCGGCTTCATAGCTATTTCGTGACGGAATGGAAACCCGACCGGTCGCATCGGTCCGAAATCGCAAAAATCGATTCTTCTTCCAAAGACCTTCGCACCGAAAACGATAATGCTTCTGACGCAAAGTGATCGCCTGACTGCAAAGTCCTCACACACGCTTTGCGCGTCCGGGCTACGCGGCACACCTGGCCCCATTAATGCGGCAGCCCCGGCGTTGTTCGTTTCGCAAGCAAAGCCTGCCGCACTATTGTGCACTGCAGCACAGATTGCCCGATTGCGGGCAAAATTCTGCGTGACAATTTCATCAGGGTTAGGCTAGTGTGCCCCGATAACCGAGAGGGTGGAGAAAAATCTGCTCTCCTACGCGGTCAAAGTCTTGGGAGGATGCGATCTAGGCGCGGTTACCCGCTGCCGCCGGAAACCGGAAAACAGATCGGAACGCGTTTAAATTGCAAGGCCTTGTGCCTTGCATTTTTTTTGCCCGATCATCTGGTTAGATCAACCTGTTCCCAAATCACGTGAGCTTGCGTCAGCCTGACACCAAGGCGTGATTCTAATGCGGGTGGGCCATGCCTGGCCGCCTATTGCGCATCGCAGGCTGGCGAGACAAAATTTGAGTTTGGCGCTCCGAAACAAACACAAACATCCCAGCCGATCTGCCGGCGGGAAAGTGGTTAGTTAGCCGGTGCCTGGCTGGCTTCGGGGATGATGTGCGGGACTTCGTCGAGGCTGTAGCCCAGCCCGTGCGTCAGGCTGTAGAAAACCCCCATGACGACAGCCGTGACGATGGTGGTGCGGATCACGGCGCGCAGCATATGCGGTCCGCGCGGCGCGCTCGCAACCGTGCCCAGCGTCACGTCCTGGTCGTCATCCTGCGTCTTGACGCTGAACGGCAGCACGATGAACAGCATCAGCCACCAGGTGATGAAGAACAGGGCGGCAAACGAAATCCAGCTCATGCCTGCTCCAGTTCGACCAGCGTGCCGAAGAAATCCTTGGGATGCAGGAACAGCACCGGCTTGCCGTGGGCGCCGGTTTTGGGATTGCCGTCGCCCAGCACGCGGGCGCCGCTCGCTTTGAGGTGATCGCGCGCGACAAGGATGTCGTCGACCTCGTAGCAGACATGATGCATGCCACCCGAGGGGTTCTTCGCCAGAAAGGCCGCGATCGGCGACCGTTCGCCCAGCGGCTCCAGGAGTTCGATCTTGGTGTTGCCGACATCGACGAACACCACGGTAACGCCATGCTCGGGCAGCGCTTGCGGCGCGGTGACCTTCGCGCCAAGCGTATCGCGATAGGCCGCAATCGCCGCGGCCAGGTCCGGTACGGCAAGTGCTACATGGTTCAGGCGTCCCAGCATGAAGTGCTCCACAAGTTAAGGGAGTAGGGAATAGGCAGCAGGCAGTAGTGATACATCTGCATTTTTCTCCACTGCCTACTGCCTACTGCCTATTCCCTCACCTCGTCACAAACACCGTCACCAGCGGCTTCTTGCCCCAGGCCTCGTTGGCGGGGCCGCGCACGGCGCGGCGCACCGCTTCCTGCACCAGATCGAGGTCCTTGCGGCGCTGGCGAGGGATCGAGTCGACCGCGCCGACGGCCGCGTCGAGCATCAGATCTTCCATGTTTTCGCCACGGGCATCGGCCTCGGCGACGCCGATGGCGACCAGATCGGGATCGCCGGCGAGCTCATATTTGTCGTCGAGCACGACATTGACCGCGACATGGCCGGCGAAGGATAGCTTGCGCCGGTCGCGTATGCCCATCGCCTGGTCGGTGCCGATCAGCCTGCCGTCCTTGTAGATGCGGCCGAACGGCACCTGGTCGATGATCGTGGCCGGACCCGGCGCCAGCCGCAGCATGTCGCCGTCGCGCACTTGCGCCACCTGGCCGATGCCGGAGGTCGACATCAGCGACCCCTGCGCCACCAGATGCGCGGCTTCGCCGTGCACGGGAACGCCGATCTGCGGCCGCACCCATTCATACATCCTGCGCAATTCGCTGCGGCGGGGATGGCCGGAGACATGCACAAGCGCGTCGCCATCCTCGATGATCTTGATGCCGAGGTCGATGAGGCGGTTCTTGATCTCGAGGATCGCCTTCTCGTTGCCGGGAATGGTGCGTGAGGAAAACACCACCGTGTCGCCGGCCGTCAGCGACACCGATTTCATCTCGTCGCGCGACAGTTTTGCCAGCGCTGCCAGCGCCTCGCCCTGGCTGCCGGTGCAGATGATGACCAGGTTCTCGCGCGGGATGAAGCCGAAATCCTCCTCGGCGATGAACTCCGGCAGCCCGTCCATGTAGCCGAGTTCGCCGGCGACATCGATGACCCGCTTCAGCGAGCGGCCGAGCACCAGGCACTGGCGGCCGGCATCGCGCGCCGCCTTGGCGATGGAGACGATGCGTCCGACATTGGAGGAGAAGGTGGTGACGGCGACACGGCCGACAGCGCTCTGGATGACGCCCCTGAGGCCTTCGCCGACCGCCACTTCCGACGGCGATTCGCCTTCCCTGAGCGCATTGGTCGAATCGCAGACCAGCGCCAGCACACCCTTGTCGCCATAGGCGCGAAACCGCGCCTCGTCGGTTTTCGGACCGATCGTCGGTTCCGGATCGATCTTCCAGTCGCCGGTATGGATGACGGTGCCGGCCGGCGAGGTGATCGCCAGCGACATCGGCTCGGGGATCGAGTGCGCCACCGGAATGGCCTCGATCGAGAACGGGCCGACAGTGAATGTTTCGCCTGCCCGGTAGATCGTCACCGGAATTTTCTTCGGCGCGCCCTGCTCGCCCTGGCGCTTGGCGTCCAGCAGGCCGGCGCTGAACGGTGTCATCCACACCGGCGCCTTCAGCTTCGGCCAGATGTCGAGCAGCGCCCCGTAATGGTCTTCATGCGCATGGGTGATGATGATGCCGCGCAGGCCGGCGAGGTTCTCCTCGATGAAGCGGGTATCGGGCAGGATCAGGTCGACGCCCGGGTGCGCTGCGTCGGGAAAGGTCACGCCGACATCGACGACGATCCACTCGCGCGCGCTAGGCGGCCCATAGCCGTAAAGGGCGAAGTTCATGCCGATCTCGCCGACGCCGCCGAGCGGCACGAAGACGAGTTCGGCGTTTTGCGCTTTCGCCATCAAATTTCCCTTCCCGGCCCTTGCGACCAGCCCTAAATCTTTGCCGACGCGACGGCGCCGAAATGCACGTCGCCGGCGGCTACCGTCACGACCGACCCCTCATCATCGCGGATCACGAAACGGCAGTCCGCGTCAATGGTCTCGAAGGTACCGCGCACCACATTCCCGTCAATCCTGACAGCAACCTCGCCGCCAAGCCCCGCCGCGCGCGCCAGCCAGCGACGCCGGATGGCGTCGAGCCCGCGTCCGTCGTCCCACAGCCGGGCATTGTCGGTCCAGGCATCGGACAGCGCCAAGAACAGCGTTTCGGCGTCGCATGTCGCGCCCAGTGCCTGAAGCGATGTCGCCGGATACGGCAAATCCGGCGGATGCGCCACCACATTGACGCCGATGCCCACCGCCACCGCGAAACGGCCGCCATCGAGAATGGCCGATTCCAGCAGGATGCCGGCCAGCTTGGCGCCGGAGGCCAGCACATCGTTCGGCCATTTCAGCTCGAAGCGGTTCTGCCCCTGGCTGGCGCCGTCGAGGCCGATGGCGATCCTGCCCTTCGGCACCACGGCGTCGAGCGCATCGGCCAGCGACAGGCCGGCGACGAAGCCCAGCGTCGCCGCCAGACGCAACTCACCGCCGGTGATGACCAGCAATGTCGCCGCCAGATTGCCCTCGGGCGATACCCAGGCCCTGCCGCGGCGGCCACGGCCGCTTTCCTGCTTCTTGGAAACGACCCACAATTTGCCGGGATCGCCTGCCCTTGCATGGTCCAGCGCCAGCGTGTTGGTGGAACCCACACTGTCATGCGCCTCGAGCCGGAACCCTTCCGTCTCAGAGGTTGGAGCCAGCCGAAATGCCATCCGGTCAGAAAAATGTCTTGGCGGCGGCTTCGGCGTAGGTCGCGATCGGACCGCCGATCAGCACATAGAACAGCACGAAAGCGCCGGAGACACCAAGCACGAGGCGCAGCTCAACCGCCATCGGCACGAAGCCGCCGGCCGGTTCGTCGAACCACATGATCTTGATGATGCGCAGATAGTAGAAAGCGCCCACCACAGAGGCCAGCACGCCGATGATCGCCAGCGCATAGAGGTTGGCGTTGATGGCGGCGAGGAACACGTACCATTTCCCCCAGAAACCGGCGAGCGGCGGGATGCCGGCCAGCGAGAACATCAGGATGGTCAGGATCGTCGCCATGATCGGGTTGGTCGACGACAGACCGGCGAGATCGCTGATCTGCTCGACATTGCCTTCCTTGCGCCGCATGGCGAGGATGAAGGCGAAGGTGCCGAGCGTCATGACCAGATAGATCAGCATGTAGATGGCGACGCCGCGCACGCCGGCCTGGCTGTTGGCGGCAAGGCCGACCAGCGCGTAGCCCATATGGCCGATCGAGGAGTACGCCATCAGCCGCTTGATGTTGGTCTGGCCGATGGCGGCAAAGGAGCCGAGCGCCATCGAGGCGATCGAGATGAAGACGATGATCTGCTGCCAGTCGGAAGCGATCGGCTTGAAGGCGCCCATGGTGACGCGCACGATCAGCGCCATCGCCGCCATTTTGGGGGCAGCCGCCAGGAAAGCGGTGACCGGCGTCGGTGCGCCCTCGTAGACATCGGGCGTCCACATATGGAACGGCACCGCCGAAATCTTGAAGGCGAGGCCGGCCAAAACGAAGACCAGGCCGACGACGAGGCCGAGCTGGCGCTCACCGCTGCCAAGCGCCGAGGCGATTTCCTGGAAGCCGACATTGCCGGTGTAGCCGTAAATGAGGCTGATGCCGTAAAGCAGCATGCCCGACGACAGCGCGCCCAGCACAAAATACTTCAAACCGGCCTCGGTCGAACGCAGATTGTCGCGGTTGATCGCGGCCAGCACGTAGATCGCCAGCGACTGCAGCTCGAGGCCGAGATAGAGCCCGATCATGCCGTTGGCCGAGATCATCAGCATCATACCGAGCGTGCAGAGCAGGATCAGCACCGGGTATTCGAACTTGTCGAAATGCTCCTGCCTGGCGAAGCGCATCGACATCACCAGCGTCACCGCCGAACCGATCAGCGACAGCACCTTCATGAAGCGGGAGAACGGATCCTGGATGAAGGCGTTGCCGTAGGCTGCGCCCTGTCCCGTGGGAAAGATCAGCCATAGGCCTGCGATCACCAGCACGGCGACGGCAAGGACAGTCACCAGAATGGCAGTGTTGGCGCGCGAATAGGCGCCCACCATCAACAGCGCCAGCGCGCCGATGGCGAGGATCAGCTCCGGCGTCGAGAGCGAAAGGCTGGAATAAAGGTCCGGCGTCATGGTTCGCAAAACCTCTGGTCAGTTCGCCGCCGCGGTCTGCGCGGCGCCGATGGATGCGGTGACATTGGTGACGAGCGCCTTGACCGACTGGGCCGTGGCATCGAAGACGGGAGCGGGATAGACGCCGAAGAAGATGACCAGCACGACCAGCGGGTAGATGATCGCCTTCTCGCGCGTCGACAGATCGAGCAGGCCCTTCAGGCTTTCCTTGGTCAGCGCGCCGAAGATCACCCGGCGGTAGAGCCAGAGCGCGTAGGCCGCCGACAGGATGACGCCGGTGGCGGCGAAGAAAGCCACCCAGGTGTTGACCCGGAACACGCCGAGCATGGTCAGGAACTCGCCGACGAAACCTGACGTGCCCGGCAAGCCGACATTGGCCATGGTGAAGATCAGGAACACCGTGGCGTATTTCGGCATGTTGTTGACCAAGCCGCCATAGGCGTCGATCTCGCGCGTGTGCATGCGGTCGTAAATGACGCCGACGCACAGGAACAGCGCGCCCGAGACGAGGCCGTGGCTCAGCATCTGGAAGATCGCGCCCTGCACGCCTTCCTGGTTCATGGCGAAGATGCCCATGGTGACGAAGCCCATATGGGCGACGGAGGAATAGGCGATCAGCTTCTTCATGTCCTCCTGCATCAGCGCCACCAGGGAGGTGTAGATGATGGCGACGACCGACAGCGTAAACACCAGCGGCGCGAACATTTCCGAGGCCAGCGGGAACATCGGCAGGGAAAAGCGCAGGAAGCCGTACCCGCCCATTTTCAACAGGATGCCGGCCAGGATCACCGAGCCCGCCGTCGGCGCTTCGACGTGGGCGTCGGGCAGCCAGGTGTGCACCGGCCACATCGGCATCTTCACCGCGAAGGAGGCGAAGAAGGCCAGAAATAGCCATGTCTGCATGTGGGCCGGGAAGTTGTGGGTCAGCAGCGTCGGGATGTCGGTGGTGCCCGCCTGGAAGAACATCGCCATGATGGCGAGCAGCATCAGCACCGAGCCGGCCAACGTGTAGAGGAAGAACTTGAACGAGGCATAGACGCGGCGCTTGCCGCCCCAGACGCCGATGATGATGAACATCGGGATCAGGCCGGCCTCGAAGAAGACGTAGAACAGCACGATGTCGAGCGCGCAGAACACGCCGATCATCAGCGTTTCCAAGAGCAGGAAGGCAATCATGTAGGCCTTGACGCGCTTGTCGATCGCTTCCCACGACGCCAGGATGCAGAGCGGCATCAGGAACGTCGTCAGGATGACGAACAGCATCGAAATGCCGTCGACGCCCATATGGTAGGAGATGCCGGAATCCAGCCAGGCAAACTTCTCGACGAACTGGAAGCCGGCCTGCGAATTGTCGAATCCGGTCCAGATGAACAGCGAGATGATGAAGGTGGCCGCCGTCGTCGTGAACGCGATGGCGCGGATGTTGCGACGCGCATTCGGGCTGTCATCCCTGATGAACAGGATCATCAGCACACCTACGAGCGGCAGGAAGGTGACCAGCGAGAGGATTGGCCAGGCGGTCATCAGAGCATCATCCAGGTGACGAGTGCGGCCACGCCGATCAGCATGGCGAAGGCATAGTGATAGAGATAGCCGGTCTGCAGCTTGACGACGCGGTCGGTGACGTCGACGACACGCGCCGAAATGCCGTCAGGGCCGAGCCCGTCGATGATGGTGCCGTCGCCGGTCTTCCACAAGAACCTGCCCAGCGCCTTTGCCGGCCGCACGAACAGGACGTCGTAGAGCTCGTCAAAGTACCATTTGTTGAGCAGGAAGGCATAGAGCAGCCGATGGTTGGCGGCGACGCTCCGGGGCAGTTCCGGCGAGCGGATGTAGAACTTCCAGGCGACGGCAAAGCCGATGATCATGGCGACGAACGGTGCCAGCTCGACCCACAGCGGCAATTCATGGATCTCGTGCAGGATGTGGTTGTCCGGCAGCGTGAACAGCGAGGCCTTCCAGAATTCGGCATAGGCTTCGCCGATGAAGGCACCATGGAAGATAACGCCGGCAAACAGCGCGCCCGCGGCCAGGATGAACAGCGGCACCAGCATCACCGGCGGCGATTCATGGACATGGTGCATGACGTCGTGGCTCGCCCGCGGCTCGCCGTGGAAGGTCATGAAGATCAGCCGCCAGGAGTAGAAGGAGGTGAAGCAGGCGGCGATGACCAGCAGGACAAAAGCGAGGCCGGCGACCGAATTGTGGCCGGCAAAGGCAGCCTCGATGATGGCATCCTTGGAGAAGAAGCCGGCGGTGCCGATGACGGTCACCGGAATGCCGACGCCGGTCAGCGCCAGCGTGCCGATCACCATCATCCAGTAGGTCTTCGGAATGAGCTTCCGCAGGCCGCCCATCTTGCGCATGTCCTGCTCGTCGGAGACGGCATGGATGACCGAGCCGGAGCCCAGGAACAGCAGCGCCTTGAAGAAGGCATGCGTGAACAAATGGAAGATCGCCGCGCCATAGGCGCCGACGCCGAGCGCGACGAACATGTAGCCGAGCTGCGAGCAGGTCGAATAGGCGATGACGCGCTTGATGTCGTTCTGGACCAGGCCGACGGTCGCCGCGAAGAAGGCGGTGAAGGCGCCGATGAAGGTCACCACCGTGAGCGCCGAATGCGACAGTTCGAAGAGCGGCGACAGCCGCGCCAGCATGAACACGCCGGCCGTCACCATGGTGGCGGCATGGATCAGCGCGGAAACCGGCGTCGGGCCTTCCATCGCGTCCGGCAGCCAGGTGTGCAGCGGCACCTGCGCCGACTTGCCCATGGCGCCCATGAACAGCAGCAGGCAGACGATGGTCATGGCCGCCTGCTTGTCCAGCGCATAGCCGAGGAAGGTCAGCACGGCGGCCCCTTGCGGCGCGCCTTCAGCCGGAATGAACGTCGCGGCATTGGCGAAGATGGTGCCGAGATTGACCGAGCCGAACAAAACGAAGACGCCGAAAATGCCGAGCGCGAAGCCGAAATCGCCGACGCGGTTGACGACGAAGGCCTTGATGGCAGCGGCATTGGCCGACGGCTTCTTGTACCAGAAGCCGATCAGCAAATAGGACGCGAGACCCACCCCTTCCCAGCCGAAGAACATCTGCACCAGATTGTCCGCCGTCACCAGCATCAGCATGGCGAAGGTGAACAGCGACAGATAGGCGAAGAAGCGCGGCCGGTTCGGATCGTGGTGCATGTAGCCGATCGAATAGATGTGGACCAGCGCCGACACCGTGTTGACCACCACCAGCATGACCACCGTCAGCGTATCGATCCTGAGCGCCCAGGACGCGTCCAAGCCGCCGGATTGGATCCAGCGCAGTACCGGCACGGTGAACACCTCGCCTTCGCCGAAGCCGACGGAGAAGAAGGCGACCCAGGACAGCACGGCCGAGATCACCAGGAAGCCCGAGGTGATATATTCCGATGCCTTGGCGCCGAGCGCATTGCCGAACAGGCCGACAATCAGGAAGCCGAGCAGCGGAAGGAAGACGATCGCTTGATACATGTTAGCCCCGTCAACCCTTCATCTGGTTCACGTCTTCGACCGCGATCGAGCCGCGGTTGCGGAAGAAGACGACGAGAATGGCAAGACCGATGGCCGCTTCGGCGGCCGCGACCGTCAGCACGAACAGGGCAAACACCTGGCCGACGAGATCGCCCAATGCCGCCGAGAAGGCGACGAAATTGATGTTGACCGCCAAAAGGATCAGCTCGATCGACATCAGGATGACGATGATGTTCCTGCGGTTCAGGAAGATGCCGAACACGCCGAGCGTGAACAGGATCGCCGATACGGTCAGGTAATGTGCGATGCCGACGACCATCTCAGAGCCCCTCGCCCGACTTGACCTTGCGGATTTCCATGCCTGTCGCCGGCGTGCGGCCGACCTGGGCGGCGATCGACTGCCGCTTGACCCCTTCCTTGTGGCGCAGCGTCAGGACGATGGCGCCGATCATGGCGACCAGCAGGATGAGGCCCGAAATCTGGAAGTAGTAGAGGTAGTCCGTATAGAGGATGTCGCCGAGTGCTGCGGTGTTTGTCCGCGCGGCAAGATCCGGGATGGGTTTGGAGACCGTCGAGGCCAGTTGCGGCGCGAAGGTGTAGCCGCCGAGCACCACGATCAGCTCGGCCGCCAGGATCAGCCCGACCAGCGCGCCGATCGGCGCATATTGCAGGGCGCCTTCCTTCATCTCGGCGAAGTCGACATCGAGCATCATGACGACGAACAGGAACAGCACCATGACCGCGCCGACATAGACGACAAGCAGGATCATCGCCAGGAACTCGGCGCCGGTCAGCATGAACAGGCCGGCGGCGTTGAAGAAGGTCAGGATCAGGAACAGCACGGAATGCACGGGGTTGCGCGACGAAATGACCATGAAGGCCGACGCCACCGCGACAAAGGCGAAGAGGTAGAAAAAGGCCGCCTCTAGTCCACTCAGCATTGGGGATCCCCCGGGTTCCTGTCCAAACAGGACATCCGTCCTGTTTGATTTCTGCGACCGCCTCCGGCCGGCAAGTTGCGTTGTCCTTAGACGAGGCCCCTCGCCCCGTCCATGCGTCAAATGTCAGCGGTAGGGCGAGTCCAGCGAGATGTTGCGCGCCAGTTCGCGCTCCCAGCGGTCGCCATTCGCCAGCAGCCTGTCCTTGTCGTAGTAAAGCTCTTCGCGCGTCTCCGTCGCGAACTCGAAATTCGGCCCCTCGACGATGGCGTCGACCGGGCAGGCTTCCTGGCAGAAGCCGCAATAGATGCACTTCACCATGTCGATGTCGTAGCGCACGGTGCGGCGAGTGCCGTCATTGCGGCGCGGGCCGGCCTCGATGGTGATCGCCTGCGCCGGACAGATCGCTTCGCACAATTTGCAGGCGATGCAGCGTTCCTCGCCATTGGGATAGCGGCGCAGCGCATGCTCGCCACGGAAGCGCGGGCTGGTCGGCCCTTTCTCGTGCGGATAGTTGATCGTTTCCTTCGGCGCGAAGAACTGGCGCATCGACAGGAAGAAGGCGCTGACGAAATCCTGCAGCAGCAGCGATTTTGCGGCCTGGCCAAAAGCGGACATCACGCAAACCCCGTGATTTTGAGGAAGGCCGCGGTGGCAACGACCATGAACAGGGAGATCGGCAGGAACACTTTCCAGCCCAGCCGCATCAGCTGGTCGTATCGGTAGCGCGGCACGAAGGCCTTCACCATGGAGAACATGAAGAACATCAGGCAGATCTTGAGCACGAACCAGATCACGCCGGGCACCCAGGTGAAGGGGGCGAAGTCGAAGGGCGGCAGCCAGCCGCCGAGGAACAGGATGGTGGCCAGCGCGCACATCATCACCACGGCGACATATTCGCCGAGGAAGAACAACAGGAACGGCGTCGAGGAGTATTCGACCATATGGCCGGCGACGAGTTCCGACTCGGCTTCCACCAGGTCGAAGGGCGGGCGGTTGGTCTCGGCCAGCGCCGAGATGAAGAAAATGACGAACATCGGGAACAGCGCCAGCCAGTGCCAGTCGAGGAAGCTGTTGGGCAGGCCAAGCTTGGTGCCCAGCCCATCCTGCTGCGACAGCACGATGTCCGACAGGTTGAGCGAGCCGACGCAGAGCAGCACGGTGACGATGACGAAGCCGATCGAGACTTCGTAGGACACCATCTGCGCCGCCGAGCGCAGCGCGCCGAGGAACGGGTATTTCGAGTTGGACGCCCAGCCGCCCATGATCACGCCGTAGACCTCGAGCGAGGAGATGGCGAAGACGTAGAGGATGCCGACATTGACGTTGGCGATCCCCCAGCCCGCATTGACGGGAATGACCGCCCAGGCCGAGATTGCCAGCACGGCCGACACCAGCGGCGCCAGCAGGAACACGCCCTTGTTGGCGCCGGACGGAATGACCGGTTCCTTGAAGACGAATTTCAGCAGATCGGCGAAAGCCTGCAGCGTGCCCCACGGGCCGACGACGTTCGGGCCGCGGCGCAATTGCACCGCCGCCCAGATCTTGCGGTCGGCGTAAAGCAGGTAGGCAACCCCGATCAGCAAAACGACGATCAGCACGACCGACTTTAAAAGGATGATCAGCGTCGGCACCACATAGAAGGAGAAGAAAGTGTCCATGTCTACTCTGCCGCCTGCCTGAAGCCGTTTTTCGCCAGCGCCGAGCATTCCGCCATGACGGCGGAGGCCCGCGCGATCGGGTTCGTCAGATAGAAATCCGTGACCGGCGAGGTGAAAGTGCCCTTGTTCAGCCGCCCGCCGAGCTTCGCCACCCTGGCGATGTCGTCGGGGTTGCCTGAGACAACATGATCGATGCGGGCGAGATGCGGGTATTCGCCATAGAGTTTGGCGCGCAACTGCTGCAGCGAATCGAAGGGTAGTTTCTTGCCCAGCACATCGGACAATGCCCTCAGGATCGCCCAGTCCTCGCGCGCATCGCCCGGCGCGAAGCCGGCGCGGTTGGTCTGCTGCACGCGTCCCTCGGTGTTGACATAGGTGCCGGACTTTTCGGTGTAGGCGGCTCCCGGCAGGATGACATTGGCGCGGTGCGCACCGGCGTCGCCATGCGTTCCGACATAGACAACGAAGGCGCCGCCGGTCTTGGACATGTCGATCTCGTCGGCGCCGAGCAGGAACAGAACCTCGCTCTCCCCCAGCATGCCGGCAACGTTCTTGCCGCCCTTGCCAGGCACGAAGCCGACATCGAGACCGCCGACGCGCGCGGCCGCAGTGTGCAGCACGGCAAAGCCGTTCCAGTCGGCGCGGGCAGCGTTCACGGCCGTGGCGAGTTTCGCCGCCTGGCCGAGCACCGCCGCGCCGTCGGCACGCGATAGTGCGCCCTGGCCGACGATGATCAGCGAATGCGTCGCCTTCTTCAGCACCTGGAAGAACTTGCCGTTGCCATCGGCCAAGTCTTTCAGCGACTCCGGACCGGCGCCGAGCTGTTCATAGTCGTAACGCGTGTCGCCGACCTCGCCGATGACGCCGACCGGCAGATTGCCGATCCGCCAGCGCTTGCGGATGCGGGCATTGAGCACCGAGGCCTCGAAGCGCGGATTGCCGCCGATGATCAGCACCGCGTCGGCCTGCTCGATGCCCTCGATGGTGGGGTTGAAGATGTAGCTGGCGCGGCCGAGCGCGGGATCGAGTGCGGCGCCGTCCTGGCGGCAATCGGTGTTCTTCGAGCCCAACGCAGCCATAAGCTGCTTAAGCGCGTAGATTTCCTCGACGGCGGCAAGATCGCCCGCAATCGCGCCGATTTTCTCGGGCGCCGCATTCGACACCGCATCCCTGATCGCAACGAACGCTTCGGCCCAGCTGGCCGGCGCCAGCTTTCCGTCCTTGCGGACATAGGGGCGGTCGAGGCGCTGCGTGCGCAATCCGTCCCAGATGAAGCGGGTCTTGTCGGAAATCCACTCCTCGTTCACCGCTTCATTGACGCGCGGCAGGATGCGCATCACCTCGCGGCCACGGCTGTCGACGCGGATTGCCGAGCCGACGGCGTCCATGACGTCGATGGATTCTGTCTTGGTCAGCTCCCACGGCCGCGCCTGGAAGGCGAACGGCTTCGACGTCAGCGCGCCGACCGGGCAGAGGTCGATGACATTGCCCTGCAGCTCCGAGGTCATGGCGCTTTCGAGATAGGTGGTGATCTCGGCATCCTCGCCGCGGCCGATCAGGCCAAGCTCGGAAATGCCCGCAACTTCCGTGGTGAAGCGAACGCAGCGCGTGCAGTGGATGCAGCGGTTCATAACCGTCTTGACCAGTGGGCCGATATACTTGTCTTCGACCGCGCGCTTGTTCTCGTGATAGCGCGAGGAATCGACGCCGAAGGCCATCGCCTGGTCTTGCAGGTCGCATTCGCCGCCCTGGTCGCAGATCGGGCAATCCAGCGGATGGTTGATCAAAAGGAATTCCATCACGCCTTCGCGGGCCTTCTTGACCATCGGCGTGTTGGTGAAGATTTCAGGCGCCTCGCCATTCGGACCCGGACGCAGGTCGCGCACATTCATGGCGCAGGAGGCCTGCGGCTTCGGCGGCCCGCCCTTCACCTCGATCAGGCACATGCGGCAATTGCCGGCGATCGACAGCCGCTCATGGAAGCAGAAGCGCGGCACTTCCGCGCCGGCGTCCTCGGCCGCCTGCAGCAGCGTGTAGTGGTCGGGTACAGTGATCTCTTTCCCGTCGACCTTGAGCTTTGCCATCAATTGCCCCCGGCGGTCTGCGCCGTCTCATATGCCTGAAACAGATCGCTCAGCCTGATGCCATTGATCATCATGCCGGCGACTTCAGCGTTTTCTATCTTCAAATTGCTCATATTCACATTGCTGAAAAACGCGTCCGAGAGGTTCGCGTCGTCCACAACGGCCGCCGACAGGTCGACGTTGTGAAACTGCGTGTTCGACAAGTTCACATCGTCAAATCTGGAGTTGCTGACGATGGCATTGCGCACATCGAGAACATCGCTCCTGTCGTGGATCTCCATGCCTGCCACCCCTACTTCTTCGCCTTGGCGGCCAGCGTCAGCGCCGCGGCCTGGCGGGTCCACTCGTCGCGGCCGATTCGGCCGGTGAGCGACAGGTAGTCCTCGACCCAGGCGATCTCTTCCGGCGTCCACGCCGCGATCTGGGCAAAGGTCCAGATGCCGAGGCCGTTCAGCACTTTTTCCAGCTTCGGTCCAACGCCGGTGATCGCCTTGAGATCCGACGGCTTGGCCGGACGAGCCACGGCCTTGGGCTGTCTGAAATCCTCCGGCATCAATCCGATCGTCGCGCCTTCGGCGACGGCATCGGTCTTCTCCGGCTCGGCATCGACGGTGCGAGCGGCAATATCGGTCACATCCTGGGCAAAACTCTGCGCCTCGGCGATCAGGGTTCTGGTCGCCGCGCGCGCCTTGGTGGCCGGCGCGGTCTCGGAGAACTCTTGGGTGCGCTGCTCGAAATCGTCGATGATCGGCTGGAAAATCCGCTGCGATGCCTCGGCAGCACCCGACAAGGCGCCTAGCCACACGCCAAAGGCATGGTTGGCAAGGCCGAAGCCCAGCGCCGACATGGCGGCGGCACCCGCGACAGGATGCGCGAGAAGGTTGACGGCGCTGGCCATCTCCTTCGGCATCATCCTTGTCAAATCCTGGTTCATCTTCTCAAGCTGGTCCAAATTGGGCATCAAAGGGTTCGAATAGGGCGCCATAGACATCTCCTGGTCGTTTCTTCGTCAGCCCCGCCCCTATATTTCCGTCCGGGGCTTGCGCCCGATTTCAATCTACTCAGCAGCCACCATCACCGGTTCGGCCCGGTGCGCGTTGCGCGAAAACTCGTCGATGCGCCGCTCCACCTCGCCGCGGAAATGCCGCATCAGGCCCTGGATCGGCCATGCCGCGGCATCGCCCAGCGCGCAGATCGTATGACCCTCCACCTGTTTGGTGACGTCGAGCAGCATGTCGATCTCGCGCTTCTGCGCCTCGCCGCGCACCAGCCGCTCCATCACCCGCCACATCCAGCCGGTGCCTTCGCGGCATGGCGTGCACTGGCCGCAGCTCTCATGCTTGTAGAAATAGGAAAGCCTGGCGATCGCCTTCACGATATCGGTCGATTTGTCCATGACGATGACAGCCGCCGTGCCAAGGCCGGATTTCAGGTCGCGCAAAGCATCGAAATCCATCGGCGCATCGATGATCTGCTCGGCCGGCACCAGCGGCACCGAAGCGCCGCCCGGAATGACCGCCAGGAGATTGTCCCAGCCGCCGCGAATGCCGCCGCAATGGGTTTCGATCAGCTCGCGGAACGGGATCGACATCGCCTCCTCGACGGTGCACGGATTGTTGACGTGGCCGGAGATGCAAAACAGCTTGGTGCCGACATTGTTGGGCCGGCCGAAGGACGAGAACCAGGCGGCGCCACGGCGCAAAATGGTCGGCGCGACCGCGATTGACTCGACATTGTTCACGGTAGTCGGACAACCGTACAAGCCGACATTGGCCGGGAATGGCGGCTTCAGCCGGGGCTGGCCCTTCTTGCCTTCGAGGCTTTCCAGAAGTGCTGTTTCCTCGCCGCATATATAGGCGCCGGCGCCGTGATGCATGTAGATGTCGAAATCGTATCCGGACGTGTTGTTCTTGCCGATCAGCCTGGCCTCGTAGGCCTCGTCGATGGCGCGCTGCAGCGCTTCGCGCTCGCGGATGAACTCGCCGCGCACATAGATGTAGGCGGCGACCGCGCCCATGGCGAAGCCGGCGATGAACGAGCCCTCGACCAGCGTGTGCGGATCGTTGCGCAGGATATCGCGGTCCTTGCACGTGCCGGGCTCGGATTCGTCGGCGTTGACAACGAGATAGCTCGGCCTTCCGTCGCTCTGCTTGGGCATGAACGACCATTTCAGCCCGGTCGGGAAGCCGGCGCCGCCGCGGCCGCGCAGGCCTGACGCCTTCATCTCGTTGACGATCCACTCGCGCCCCTTGGCGATGATGCCGGGCGTGTTGTCCCAGGCGCCGCGCGCCATCGCGCCGGCCAGCGACTTATCGAACAGGCCGTAGATGTTGTTGAAGATGCGGTCTTTGTCAGCCAGCATGACTTACCTCTTTCCCCGCAAGACGATCGAGAACCACACCAGCACGCCCATGCCGGTCGCGGCCATCGATTCCAGGGTATCCGAAAACGGCAATTCGACGAGGCGCCGAAGCCCCTCCAGAAGGATGTTGGCAGCAGCGATGCAGACAACGCCGATGACAATGCTGCGCAGCGACAGCAAAGATCCGGTGCTTTGCGCTTCAGCCATCAACGTGGCTCCTTGCCGAAGACGCGGATGTATTCGGCGACGCCGCCCTTGGCGAGCGCCTTGGCCTGCTTGCCCCAGTCGTCGCGCTCGATGCGACCCTGGAAAGCGAGATATCCATCCACCCAGTCGCGCTCGGCCTTATTCCAGGATGCGACCTGTGTGAAGGTGAAGATGCCAAGCGAATGAAGGATGCCCTCGATCTTCGGGCCGATGCCCGAGATCAGCTTGAGATCGTCGGCCGCAGCCGGCCTGTCGATTCCGGCTGGACGGTTCTTGTCCTCGAGCGACGGCTTTGCGGGCCTGGCTGCCGGCGCCTTGACGGCCGGGGCCACCGCGGCCTTGGCCGCTGGCGCCTTGAATTCCGGAGCGATGAAGGCAGCTGCCGGCGTGGCGGTGGTCTTCGGGCCATTACGCTGCTTGGCGACCTTCTCGACTTCAGGCGCCGCGGTGTTGGCGTTGGCGGCAGAATGCAGGGGCGCCGGGACGCTCGCCGCTTTTTCCGCCGCCGGTGCAACCTTGGCCCTGGAGGGCGACTTCAACGCCGAGCTGGTTTCCGGCGCATCGGTTTTCGGTTTGCCGGCGTTGGATGGCGCGACCGGGGCGGCCGCTGCAGGAGCGGCAGGCGCCGGAACAGGCGCTGCAATGATCGCGTCGGGCGCCGCGTGGGCAGCCTTGCTCGCCGCCCTGGCTTCCTTGTCGCGCGTCGCTTTGAGGATCGCCTTTTCGCTCTTCAGCGTCGTCAGGCCAGGCGCCGGCTCCGAGCCGGTTCTGCCATTTTGCGGTCCCGTGGGAACCGAGGCGCCCTTGCCTGCATCATAAAGATCGATGATTTCGGCCAGCCGCTCAGGCGTCAGATCCTCGAACGTGTCCTTGAAGACCATCACCATCGGCGCGTTGACGCAGGCGCCGAGGCATTCGACCTCCTCCCACGACAGCGTGCCCTTGTCGTTGGTGTGGAACTGGTCGTGATGGATTTTCGAGCGGCACACATCCATCAGCGCTTCCGAGCCGCGCAGCATGCAGGGCGTGGTGCCGCAGACCTGGACATGCGCGCGCGTGCCGACCGGATTGAGCTGGTACTGCGTGTAGAAGGTCGCGACTTCGAGCCCGCGAATGCGCGGCATGCCGAGCATGTCCGAAATCGTCTCGATCGCCGCCTTGGTGACCCAGCCTTCCTGCTCCTGCGCAATCATCAGCAAGGGAATGATCGCCGACTGCTCCCGGCCCTTCGGATATTTCTTGATCCATTGCTTCGCAACCGCCGCATTCGCCCGGTTGAAGGCGAAGGAGGCTGGCTGGACGCTTGCTTCTGCGAGACGGCGGACTGACATTTAGCGATCGGGCCCCTGCTCTGCTACGAGAGCTATTGCGGTTTCACATTCTTTCTGATGAGAAAACGGAATGCGTTCGGCAGATCGAGCAACACTCGCAAATCGCTCTGCGGGCAACATGTATTGCCACAGCCCCAGAACAGTTTGCCTTACTTGAGGCGAGATCCATGCCATGACCGCATCAGCGTCGATGTCATCGTCGAACAAGTGCTCGTAAAAAGCGACACCAGCCGCATTCCAAATCTGTTTGTTCGGGTGAACGGCAGCCCATTGGGCGAACCCGTGCATTCTACCCAGCTTGTCGACGTCATTGTCGCGGTGGGCAAGGCGCGTCTTGGGTAGCAGGGTAAAAAAGAAGTCATAGATCGAACAGTGCTGAGTCGAGTTGTAAGAAGCCTCTGCGAACTCGACCGGCAGCATGGCTTTTGCCAATTCGCGCCACCGCGGTAGGGCAGCGTCGGCATTCCCTCGAACACCGACCTGAGAGCGCACTGTAGGATTGGCTGCCGCCATCACCGATCAACCTCCCCGAAGACGATATCGAGGGAACCCAGGACGGCAGTGACGTCGGCCAGCATGTGGCCGCGGCAGAGGAAATCCATGGCTTGCAGATGCGCGAAGCCGGGCGCGCGCAGCTTGCAGCGATAGGGCTTGTTGGTGCCGTCGGAGACGAGATAGACGCCGAACTCGCCCTTCGGCGCCTCGACGGCAGCATAGACCTCGCCGGCCGGCACGCGATAGCCCTCGGTGTAGAGCTTGAAATGATGGATCAGCGCTTCCATCGAGCGCTTCATCGCCTGGCGCTTCGGCGGCACCACCTTGCCGTCGAGGTTCGACACCGGCCCGGTGCTCTCCTTGCCGAGCAGAAGGTCGACGCACTGGCGCATGATTTTCGCCGACTGGCGCATCTCTTCCATGCGCACGAGATAACGGTCGTAGCAGTCGCCGTTCTTGCCGATCGGGATGTCGAAATCCATCTCGGAATAGCATTCATAAGGCTGCGACTTGCGCAAATCCCAGGCCGCACCCGAGCCGCGCACCATGACGCCGGAAAAGCCCCAGGCCCAGGCGTCGGCAAGCGACACGATACCGATATCGACATTGCGTTGCTTGAAGATGCGGTTGCCGGTAAGCAGCCTGTCGAGGTCGTCAAGCGACTTCAGGAACGGGTCGATCCACTTGCCGATGTCCTCGACCAGCTTCGCCGGCAGATCCTGGTGCACGCCGCCGGGACGGAAATAGGCCGCATGCATGCGCGAACCGGAAGCGCGCTCATAAAACACCATCAGCTTTTCGCGTTCGACGAAACCCCACAGCGGCGGCGTCAGCGCGCCGATATCCAGCGCCTGCGTCGTCACATTGAGGATGTGCGACATGATGCGGCTGAGCTCGGAATAGAGCACGCGGATCAACTGGCCGCGCTTCGGCACTTCGATGCCGAGCAACCGCTCGGTGGCGAGCGCGAAGGCATGCTCCTGGTTCATCGGTGCGCAATAGTCGAGCCGGTCGAGATAGGGCACTGCCTGCAGATAGGTTTTGTGCTCGATCAGCTTTTCGGTGCCGCGATGCAGCAAGCCGATATGCGGATCGACGCGGTCGACCACCTCGCCGTCAAGCTCCAGCACAAGACGCAAAACACCGTGCGCCGCAGGGTGCTGCGGTCCGAAGTTGATGTTAAAGTTGCGGACGGAGGTTTCAGCCATTCTGGCGCCTCTGGCGAAGAGTCAGTAGTGAGTAGTGAGTAGTGATCATCAATCTCAATGCCTGCTTCATTCCGCCTGCTTGGCCTGCACCGTTCGGATAAGAGATCTCATCATTTTTCCAATCTCTTCGCATCGCAGCAGCAGCTCAATCTCATTGTCTTTTCGCAGCAGGCCAACCCGACATGCCAGCAGTATGTGTGTCTCCAGTTCCTTCAACGAGCCTTGCGCCATGCGCAAAAATTGAACGAACGACCCTCTGTTCTCCCGACCGTATCCCTCCGCGACGTTCGCTGCGACCGAAACCGCCGATCGGCGCATCTGAGAGGTCATGCCGTAAATCTCATCCCTCGGAAACTCTTTGGTGAAACGGTAGCAATCCTCAGCAAGCGTCATCGCCGATTGCCACACCTTCAAGTCGCGATAAGATTCGATCCGTTGCTCCAAATCTTTTGCTACTGACTACTCACTACTTCCTACTCACTGTTTCGCCTTCTCATCGCCCGGCAGGACGTAGTCCGTCCCTTCCCATGGCGAGAGAAAATCGAAGTTCCTGAATTCCTGCTTCAATTCCACCGGCTCGTAGATCACGCGCTTGGCTTCGTCGTCGTAGCGCACCTCGACGAAACCGGTCAGCGGGAAGTCCTTGCGCAGGGGATGGCCCTCGAAACCGTAGTCCGTGAGGATGCGGCGCAGGTCCGGATGGCCGGAGAACAGCACGCCATAGAGATCGTAGGCCTCGCGCTCATACCAGTCGGCGCCGGGATAGACAGCGGTGAGCGACGGCACCAGCGTCTCTTCGTCGGCCTGCACCTTGATGCGGATGCGCAAATTCTGCTTCGGCGAAAGCAAATGATAGACGACATCGAAACGCTTGACGCGCGACGGGTAGTCGGCGCCGCAGATATCGATGATCGAAATGAACTGGCAGCCCGAATTGTCACGCAGGAAGCTTGTCACCTCGATCAGATTGTCTGTAGCAACCGAGATCGTCAGTTCGCCATAGGCAAGCACCGCATCGGTGACGCGGCCCGGCAGCTTTTCGCCGAGATAGGTCGACAGTTCGCTCAGGGATGCGGCCATGGGTCTACCGTTCGATCGTGCCGGTGCGGCGGATCTTCTTCTGCAGGAGAAGAATGCCGTAGAGCAGCGCTTCGGCGCTCGGCGGGCAGCCGGGCACATAGATGTCGACCGGCACGATGCGGTCGCAGCCGCGCACCACCGAATAGGAATAGTGATAATAGCCGCCGCCATTGGCGCAGGAGCCCATCGAGATGACGTAGCGCGGCTCCGGCATCTGGTCGTAGACCTTGCGCAAAGCGGGGGCCATCTTGTTGGTCAGCGTTCCCGCCACGATCATTATGTCCGACTGGCGCGGCGACGCGCGAGGAGCCACGCCAAACCGCTCCGAATCATAGCGCGGCATCGAGGTGTGGATCATCTCGACGGCACAGCAGGCGAGACCGAAGGTCATGAACATCAGCGAGCCGCTGCGTGCCCAGGTGATCAGCGCCTCGGTCGAGGTGACCAGAAAACCCTTGTCGGCCAGTTCATTGTTGATCTCGAGGAAGAACGGATCGTCGGAACCGACCGGACGTCCGGTATTGGGGTCGATCAGGCCTTTGGGCTTCGGCGCGACGAGCGTTCCGGAACTGTCGTTCAATCCCATTCCAGCGCTCCTTTTTTCCACTCATAGGCAAAGCCGATGGTCAGCACCGCCAAAAACACCATCATCGACCAGAAACCGAGCATGCCGATCTTCGAGAACGACACCGCCCACGGAAACAGGAAGGCCACTTCCAGATCGAAGATGATGAACAGGATCGACACCAGGTAGAAGCGGATGTCGAATTTCATCCGGGCATCGTCGAACGAGTTGAACCCGCACTCGTAGGCGGAAAGCTTCTCCGGATCGGGATTGCGATAAGCCACCAGGAACGGCGCGATGATAAGCGACAGGCCTACAACTGCGGCCACGGCGATGAAGAGGACGATGGGCAGGTATGAACTGAGGAGTACGTTCATGCTCGGCTTTCCGTTGGCGGCCAATCCACTTTGATTACAGCAACCAACCCTAATGCGGAAGCGCGACAGTTTAACCGCTGAACCGTTTTAGGTGCCTTTGCTGCAACGCGGCGAGGGTTAGCGCACGGCTTTCAGCGAAGCAAGTCAAACCTTGTTCAAAAGACAGTGCTGGACGGCAGGCCGGGAAAAACTGGTCCGATCTCCTCCTGTTTGATTTCCTTCATCTTTCACTCCACTTTTGTCTCCTGACACATCTCCCGCCATTTGCCTGCTAGCATGACCGGAATCGCCGGCTAAAGTCGGGAAAATGGTTCGAGGCAAGACACTTTGACGAAGGACAAAATCTCACTCCCCGCGGCCAGGCGCATCGCGCTCGCCGCGCAAGGATTTCTCGATCCCCGCCCGGTCGGCACGCCCGATCGCCGCCACCTCGCCCGCGTGCTGTCGCGCACCGGCTTGCTGCAGATCGATTCCGTCAGCGCGGTGGTGCGCGCCCACTATATGCCGCTCTATTCGCGGCTTGGCCCCTACCCGCTGGCTTTGCTCGACAATGCGGCCATCACCCGCAAACGCACGGTGTTCGAATACTGGGCGCATGAGGCCTCGTTCCTGCCGGTCGAGACCTACCCGCTGATGCGCTGGCGCATGCAGCGGGCCGAGCAAGGCGACGAAATGTATCTCGGCCTCGCCAAATGGGGCCGCGAGCACGCCGCCTATATCGAAGAGATCTACCGCGCGGTCGCCGAGCGCGGCCCGATTGCCGCTTCGGCACTGGAAGGCCAGAAAGGTTCGGGCGGCTGGTGGGGCTGGAGCCACGCCAAGCACGCCTTCGAATGGCTCTTCTGGGCCGGACGCATCACCACGGCGCACCGCCGTGGCTTCGAACGCTTCTATGACCTGCCCGAGCGCGTGCTGCCGCAGGCGATCCTCGATCTGCCGGTGCCGACCGCCGAGGACGCGCACCGCGAATTGCTGCGCATTTCTGCCCGCGCCCACGGCATCGCGACGTCGGGTGACCTGCGCGATTATTTCCGCTTGTCGCCGGCCGACATGAAGGGCCGGTTGGAGGAACTGGTCGAGATGGGCGAGTTGCTGCCGGTAAACGTCGAAGGTTGGGACAAGCCGGCTTACCTCTATAGGGACGCCCGCCTGCCGCGAAAGATCGAGGCCCGCGCCTTGCTGGCCCCCTTCGATCCGGTGGTCTTCGAGCGCGCGCGCACCGAGCGTCTCTTCGATTTCCGCTACCGCATCGAGATCTACACCCCGGCCGACAAGCGGCAATATGGCTATTACGTGCTGCCTTTCTTGCTCGGCGACAAGATCGTCGCCCGCGTCGACCTCAAGGCCGACCGGCCTGCGAGTGTCTTACGCGTCCACGCCGCCTATGCCGAAGCAGGCGCACCGCCTGAGACCACCGCACAGCTTTTCGAGGAACTAAAGGAGATGCAGGGCTGGCTTGGCCTTGAGCGCATCGAAGTGACGCCGGCCGGCAATCTGGGGAAACCCCTGGCCGACATCGCCATGTCGTAGCCGTGCGTTGACACCGCCGCCCGCAAAAGCCTAAATCCGCTGCAGACGGTCCCCTGCCCGCAACGGCAAGGGCCAAGAGGGAATGCGGTGCGGGATTTCGGTCCCAAATCCGCGGCTGTCCCCGCAACTGTAAGCGACGAGCCAAGGCCGAAAGCCACTGGGTAACACCGGGAAGGCGGCTAACCAAGGCGACGACCCGCGAGCCAGGAGACCTGCCGTCTGAGACAAAGTATCCGATCGCCTGGCGGGTTTCCGGGCAAGGAGCACGGTTTTTGGACCAGAACAGCAGTTTTTCGGCTGGCACAGCGGACATTGCGTCCGGCGACAACGACGCCCTGACCGGCGTGACCGTCATCGTCTGCGCCTCCTGCCGCGATGAGACCGGTTCCGACGCCCATCCGCGCGCCGGCGAATTGCTGGCTGAGGACACACGCCGCGCCGCTGCCGGCGATATCCGGGTCCGCACCGCCGAATGTCTCGGCAATTGCAAGCGCCGCCTCAGCGCCGCGATCCTGCGCGATGGCTGCTGGAGCTATGTCTTCGGCGATCTGACCGCAACCAGCGGCGCCGACCTCGTTACCGGCGCAAAGCTCTTCGCGACTTCGGCCGACGGCCTCATCCCGTGGCGCGGCCGGCCCGATAGCCTCAAGCGCGGCCTCGTTGCCCGCATCCCACCCCTCGACATGCTGAAGGACTGACGATGAACGCTTCAAACCCGGCCGCCAACCTCTCCCGTGTTCCCTGCACTGTCGTTACAGGCTTCCTCGGCGCCGGCAAGACGACGCTGGTCCGCCATCTCCTGGAAAATGCCGGCGGCAAGCGCATCGCCATCATCGTCAACGAGTTCGGCGACATCGGCATCGACGGGGAAATCCTGAAAGGCTGCGGCATCGACACCTGCCCCGAGGAAAACATCGTCGAACTGGCCAATGGCTGCATCTGCTGTACAGTCGCCGACGATTTCGTGCCCGCCCTCGACAAGATCCTCGCGCTGACACCGAAGGTTGACCACATCCTGATCGAGACCTCGGGCCTGGCTCTGCCCAAGCCGCTGGTCCAGGCGTTCCAGTGGCCGAGCGTGAAGAGCCGGGTAACCGTCGACGGTGTCATCGCCGTGGTAGACGGCCCGGCGCTGGCCGAAGGCCGCGTCGCCAACGACATGGACGCTTTGCAGGCACAGCGCGCTCAGGACGAGACGCTCGACCATGACGATCCTGTCGAAGAAGTGTTCGAGGACCAGATCGCCTGCGCCGATTTGATCATCCTGTCGAAGAGCGATCTGATGGACGCCCCCGGTTCGGCCCGCGCCAACGCCATCATCAATGAACATTCCGCCCGCGCGGTAAAAATCGTGCCGACTGCGCATGGCAAGGTCGACCCGTCGGTGCTGCTTGGCCTCGGTCTCGCCGTCGAAGACGACATCGAGAACCGCAAGTCGCATCACGACGGCGCTTTCGATCATGAGCATGACGATTTCGACACCTTCATCGTCGACATCCCCTCGATCGCCAATCCCGACGACCTGGCCAAGCGCGTCGCCACCGCCGCCGAACAGGAAAACGTGTTGCGTGTAAAAGGCTTCGTCGATGTCGGCGGCAAGCCGATGCGGCTTTTGCTGCAGGCCGTCGGCCCACGCGTCAACCATTACTATGACCGCGCCTGGACGGCCGAGGACGATCGCCGCTCGCGTCTCGTCGTCATTGGCCTGAAGGGGCTGAACCGTCCGGCGATCGAGCGTATACTCGCCGGTTGATCTCAGGCACGAGCCGCGATGCATATACTCGCCACGACCTCCGCCTCGCTCGACGATCTCGCCGAGCCAGTTGATCTCCGGCAGACGCCGGCGGATATCGTGGCGCTGTCCTTCACCGACAGCGACCTCGCCGGCCTCGCGGCGGCCTGGAAGGCCGATGCCGTCCGCCTGCCGTCGATGCGGCTGGCGGCGCTGCGCGACCTGCGCCATCCCATGTCCGTGGACCTCTGGATCGACAGCGTCGCCCGCCACGCCAAGGTGATTTTGGTGCGCATCCTCGGCGGCTACGACTGGTGGCGCTATGGCTGCGACCAGCTTGCCGCGACTGCCGGTGCGAACGGCATCAAGCTGGCGCTGCTGCCGGGCGAGAGCCACGACGAGGATCTCAGGCTGATCGAAGCCTCGACGCTGCCGCGCGAGGATCTGGACGGCCTGCTTGGTTATTTCCGCGAGGGTGGCCCGGAGAATATGACGGCGCTGGTGCAAAGATTGGCGGGGCTGGCGGGACGGGATGCGGGGGCGGCTGACCCGGTCAGCGTGCCGAAAGCTGGCTACTACGAGCCTGGCCGCGGCGTCGTAGGCAAGTTGAATTTTGCCGATGTCGGCGTTCCTTCACACCCCCCTCTGTCCTGCCGGACATCTCCCCCGCAAGGGGGGAGATCAGCCGTTACCAAAGGCGGCTCCTCTCCTGCTCCTTTGGAGATCTCCGCAAGGTCTGCGATTGGCGAAAACATTTATGAGAGCACAATCTGCCCCCTTGCGGGGGAGATGTCCGGCAGGACAGAGGGGGGTGGGCCGGAACTCGGCGCAGACAACATCAACCTTCCCATCATCCCCATCCTATTCTACCGCTCGATGCTGCTGGCCGCCGATGTCGCGCCAATCGATGCCCTCTTTGATGCACTCCGCCAGCGCGGCATGAGACCGATCCCGATCTTCGTCTCCAGCCTCAAAGACCCGACCTCCCTGGCCTTCGTCGAAACCGCACTGGCCTCGCTCAACCCCGCCGCCATCATCACCGCAACCGCCTTCGCCTCCGGCGCCGAACCCGGCGTCCAAACCCTGTTCGACCGCGCCGGCGTGCCGGTCTTCCAGGTCATCGTCGCCACCACCCGCCGCAACGTCTGGGACAACAACCAGCGCGGCCTGGCGCCCGCCGACCTCGCCATGCATGTCGTGCTGCCCGAACTCGACGGCCGTATCCTTGCCGGCGCAATTTCCTTCAAGGGCGAGAGCGAGACCGACCCGGCGCTCGGCCACCGCGCTTTCGCCAACCGCCCGGAACCGGATCGCGTGGCGCAAGTGGCGGACAGGCTAGCGGCGTTCACACGGTTGCAGCAGACGCCCCGCGCGACGCGTAAGTTGGCGATCCTCATTCCGGACTATCCGAGCGCGCCCGGCCGCACTGGCTATGCAGTGGGCCTGGATGTGCCGTCCAGCGTGCTGGCCATGCTGCATGACCTGAAGGAGCAGGGCTATCGCGTTGACGGGATTCCAGAAACGCCGCGTGCGCTGCTGGACGCGTTGGAGCGGAGCGATGGTGGGCTGGGGCTGGATGAGTATCTGGACTTCTCAAAGGATTTGCCGGCTGAGGCACTGGCTGCAGTCGAGGCGGCATGGGGCGCTCCTTCACCCTCCCCCTTGTGGGGAGGGTCGGTTCGCGACATTCGCGAAGCGGATAGCGCGAAACGGGGTGGGGGTAGCGGTGCACCACCCCCACCCGGCGCTGCGGGCCACCCTCCCCACAAGGGGGAGGGTAAGAGCGGCTTCCCCTTCCGCGCCGCCACCTTCGGCAACATCACTGTCGCTCTCGCCCCCGACCGTGGCCGCTCGGCCGACCGCCGCGCCGATTACCACGACCCGACGCTCCCTCCCCGCCACAACCTCATCGCCTTCGGCCTGTGGCTGCGCAAATCGCTCCGCATCCATGCTCTCATCCATGTCGGCGCTCATGGCACGCTGGAATGGCTGCCCGGCAAGACGGTAGCGCTCTCACAAAACTGCTTCCCCGAGATCGTCACCGGCTCGCTGCCCGTCATCTATCCCTTCATCGTCTCCAATCCCGGCGAGGCGGCGCAAGCCAAGCGGCGCATAGCAGCCGTCACGCTTGGCCATCTGCCGCCACCACTGGCAGCTGCTGGCCTTGATGAAGAGCAGCACAAGCTCGAGCGCCTCGTCGACGAATACGCCCAGGCCGACGGCCTCGACCGCCGCCGGCGCGATCGTCTGGCCAAGCTGATCGTCGACACCGCGCAAAAGACCGGCCTCGCCTCCGAAGCCGGCGTCGCCAAAACCGACGCGCCCGACGAGGCGCTGCGCCGCATCGACGCCTGGCTCTGCGACCTCAAGGATTTCGCCATCAAGGACGGCCTGCACATCTATGGCCGCGCTCCCGACGACGAGCCCGACGCCATGCGCCGGCAAAGCGCCGAAGCCGAGAAGGCCGCGCTGCTGGCGGCGCTCGACGGCCGTCACATCAAGGCGGGTCCGGCGGGCGCACCGGCGCGTGGCCGCTCCGACGTGCTGCCCACCGGCCGCAACCTGTTCACCTCCGACCCGCGCACCATGCCGACGCCGACCGCCTACGATCTGGGAAAGGCGGCGGCAGAAGAAGTCGTGCGCGGCTATATGCAGTCGCATGGCGACTGGCCGCGCTCGCTGGTCATCGACCTCTGGGGCTCGGCCTCGCTGCGCACCGGCGGCGAGGAGATCGCGCAAGGCCTGGCGCTGATGGGCTGCCGGCCGCAATGGGATTCGGCCACCGGCCGCATCACCGGCATCGAAGTGCTGCCGCCGGCCACGCTCGGTCGCCCGCGCATCGATGTCACCTGGCGGATTTCGGGTCTGTTCCGCGACATGTTCCCGACCCAGATCGCGCTGATCGACGCCGCCGCCAACGCCGTTGCCGCGTCCGACGAGGACGATTCGGAAAACCCGCTCGCCGCCAGAACCCGTGCCGATGGCAAGATCGGCCCGCGCATCTTCGGCACCTCGCCCGGCACCTACGGCGCCGGCGTCGAGGACCTGCTGTCCAGCGGCGACTGGGTCGGGCGCGAAGAAATCGGCCGCGCCTATCTCGATGCGACATCACATGCTTATGGCGGCGCAGAGGGCGAAGGCATCGCCTCCCCCGGCGCTTTCGAGACCCGCGTCGCCGAGGCCGATCTGCTGGTCCACACCGGCGACGATCCCGGCCGCGACATTCTCGAGGGCTCCGCCGACGTCGCCTTCATCGGCGGCTTTTCGGCCGCCCTTGCGGCATTGGGCCGAAATGCCGACGTCATCGTGCTCGACACCACCGACCCGCAAAAGCCGAAGCCGCGCTCGGTCGGCGAGGCTGTGTCGCGGGTTGTGCGGGCGCGAGCCGTCAATGCGCGCTTTATAGCCGGCCAGATGCGGCATGGTCCGCGCGGCGCTTCCGAGTTTGCCGAAACCGTCGACCGCCTCATCGGCTTTGCCGAAACCACGCACGCCATTTCGGGCGCGTTGATCGAGGCCGTGCATGACGCCTATGTCGGCGATCCCGATGTCCGCGCCTTCATCCTGCGTGAAAATCCGGCCGCTGCCAAAGTCATCGCCGAGCGCTTCCTGTCGGCGCGCCGGCGCGGTCTCTGGCATCCCTTGCGCAACGCGATCGACGACGATCTCGCGGCGTTGATCGCCGAGGCCGAGGCGCTCGGGGTCGCGGCATGAACGCCTTCTCGCGCCGCGGCGCCTGTCCGGCTCTCTCGGCGCCGATGCAGACCGGCGATGGCCTGCTGGTGCGGCTCAACCCGGTTGCTGGAGGGCTTTCCCCCAAGTCGCTGATCGGACTCTGCGAATCCGCCTTGAAGCGCGGCAACGGCATCATGGAAGTGACCGCACGGGGCAGCCTGCAGATACGCGGCCTGACGGCGGAAAGTGCCGTGCTGTTGGCGGCGGAGGTCGATGCACTGGGGATTGCAGTGCGTACCGGCGTGCCGGTCGAGACCGGGCCGCTGGCCGGCATCGATCCGCGGGAGATTGCCGATCCGCGAGCTTTGGCTGAGCGGATCAGGGCTGCGGTCGAGGAAGCTGGGCTGACGCCAAGGCTCGGACCGAAGGTGTCGGTGGTTGTCGATGGTGGTGGGCAGCTGACGATGGAGGGGGTGACGGCCGATGTCAGGCTGAAGGCGGTGCGGGACGGCGGCAACGTTATGTGGGCTTTGTCTGTTGCCGGCGATGGCCAAAGCGCGAGGCCGCTTGCGACGGCCGATGAGGATGCAGCGCGCGATATTGCGGTTGCTGCCCTCAGGATGACCGCGGAGAAAGGCCGGGAGGCACATGCGAGGGATTTGTCGGAGAGGCAGCTAGCGTCTCTCGCAGGTTGGCATTCCTTCGCGCCCCCCTCTGTCCTGCCGGACATCTCCCCCACAAGGGGGGAGATCAGCAGCTTCGCTGTCAGCTCTTCGCCTTCGACGTTGAAAACTGGCGAAACCGGCGGCGACAGCACAATCTCCCCCCAAGTGGGGGAGATGTCCGGCAGGACAGAGGGGGGCGCCGTAGAGCGCTCTCGCTCGCCGATTGGCCTCTTCGACTTGAACACCGGCCACGCCCTCGGCATCGGCCTGCCCTTCGGCAGCATGCCAGCGCAAAACCTTATCGACCTTGCCAGCCGAGCGTCGAACCTCGGCACCGCCGAAATCCGCCTCGCCCCCGGCCGCGCCTTGCTGTTCCTCGGCCAACCGTCGTCCGCAAACCACCCCCTGCGAGCCACCGCCGCCGCCCTTGGCTTCGTTACCACCGCCGCCGACCCGCGCACCCGCATCGCCGCCTGCCCCGGCACTCCTGCCTGCGCATCCGGCCGCATCACCACGCGCGATATTGCCGAGACAATCGCCGCCGAAAACGCTGATATCCTCGACTTCACACTGCACATTTCCGGCTGCGCCAAGGGCTGCGCTTACTCCGGCTCTGCCGCGCTAACAATCGTCGGCGGCGAAAACGGAGCCGGACTTGTCGTGAACGCGACGGCAAAGGCCCTTCCTGCGGGGTACAGGCCGGGCTATGACGCCGCACGCGGCGTCAGTCGCGTCGCGGCGATGGTCCGCAGCGCACGATTTCAGGGCGAAACCGCCGCCGCCTGCCTGACAAGGCTCGGACCGGCGGCAATCGCCAAGGCTTACCGACAAACTGAACAACGGAAATGAGCATGGCCGCCTACGACTACATCCATGACGGCAACGCGATCTATGAACGTTCCTTCGCCATCATCCGCGCCGAGGCCGACCTGTCCCGGTTCTCCGAGGCGGAAGCCGACGTCGCCATCCGCATGATCCATGCCTGCGGCCAGGTCGAAGCATCAAGTCATTTTGTCTTCTCCAGCGATTTCGTCGCCGCTGCCCGCAGCGCTTTGGCGGCCGGCGCACCGATCTTCTGCGACGCCGAAATGGTCTCGCATGGCGTCACCCGCGCCCGGTTGCCGGCCGGCAACGAGGTGATCTGTACCTTGCGCGACCCGCGCACGCACGACATCGCCAAGCAGATCGGCAACACCCGCTCGGCTGCGGCAATCGATCTGTGGGGCGAGCATATGGCCGGTTCGGTGGTCGCCATCGGCAATGCGCCGACGGCCCTGTTCTATCTCCTGGAAAAGTTGCGCGACGGCGCGCCGAAGCCGGCCGCCATCATCGGCATGCCGGTCGGCTTCGTCGGTGCCGCCGAATCCAAGGATGCGCTGGCCGAGAATTCCTATGGCGTACCCTACGCCATCGTGCGCGGCAGGCTTGGCGGCAGCGCCATGACCGCAGCCGCGCTCAATTCGCTGGCGAGGCCCGGCCTGTGAACGCAGCCGTCAAAGAAGATCTGGCAAAAGGCCGTCTTGTCGGCGTCGGCACGGGGCCTGGCGACCCCGAGCTGCTGACGCTGAAGGCCGCGCGCGTTCTGGCCGAGGCCGATGTCGTCGCCTACTTCGCCAAGCGCGGCAACAACAGCAACGCGCGCGCCATCGTCGAGGCGCGTTTCCGGCCGGATATGCTGGAACTGCCGCTGCTCTACCCCGTCACCACCGAGATCGACAAGGATCACGACGACTACCGTTCGCAGATCACCGATTTCTACGAGGAGTCGGCCGAGAAGGTCGCCGAACACCTCGAAGCCGGCCGCATGGTCGCCGTGCTCTCCGAAGGCGACCCGCTGTTCTACGGCTCCTACATGCACCTGCATGTCCGCCTCGCCCATCGCTTCCCGACCGAAGTCATCCCCGGCGTCACCGCCATGTCGGGCTGCTGGTCGCAGACCGGCGTGCCGATCGTCCAGGGCGACGATGTGCTGACGGTTTTGCCCGGCACGATGAGCGAGTTCGAGCTGACGCGCCGTCTCGCCGACACCGACGCCGCCGTCATCATGAAGGTCGGCCGCAACCTGCCCAAGATCAGGCGGGCGCTGGAGGCCACCGGCAAGATCGCCCGCGCCGTCTATGTCGAGCGCGGCACCATGGCCGGTAGCATCTCGATGAAGCTTGCCGACAAGCCGGACGACAAGGCCCCCTATTTCGCCATCGTGCTGGTCGCCGGCTGGTCCGGCCGGCCTGGCGTTATGGGAGCCAAGCCATGAGCGGCCGCCTCACCGTCATCGGCCTTGGGCCCGGCAATGCCGATCAGGTGACGCCGGAGGCGAGCCGGGCCGTGGCGCAGGCAAAATTCTTCTATGGCTACAAACCTTATCTCGACCGGCTTGATCTTCGCACCGACCAAACCCGCGTCGCCTCGGACAATCGCGAGGAACTCGCCCGCTCCAAGGACGCGCTGGTCAAGGCCGCCGAGGGCCATGACGTCGCCGTCGTTTCCGGCGGCGATCCCGGCGTCTTTGCCATGGCCGCCGCGGTCTGTGAGGCGATCGAGGCCGGTCCGGCCGAGTGGCGCGCGGTCGATGTCGCCGTCGTGCCGGGCATCACTGCGATGCTGGCTGTCGCCGCCCGCATCGGCGCCCCGCTCGGCCATGATTTCTGCGCCATCTCGCTATCCGACAATCTGAAGCCGTGGGAGCTGATCGAACTGCGCCTGCTCGCTGCCGCCGGCGCCGGCTTCGTCATCGCGCTCTACAATCCGATCAGCAAGGCGCGCCCCTGGCAGCTCGGCCGTGCCTTCGAATGCCTGCGCGCCATCCTGCCCGGCACCACGCCGGTCATCTTCGGCCGCGCCGCCGGCCGCCCGGACGAGCGCATCGAGGTTTTTCTGTTGGCCGATGTCGAGGCGGAAAGGGCCGACATGGCGACCTGCATCATCATCGGCTCGCCGGAGACACGGATCATCAAGCGCGGTGACAAACCGGCGCTGGTCTACACACCGCGTTCCGCGACGGGGTCGAGACCATGATCGATCATCGCGGCCAATGCTTCGACAGTTTCGGCCGACGGCACCTCCGGCAGGATGGGCCTGCGCACCATCACCACCTCGATACCGAGCGCCCGCGCCGCCGCGATCTTGCCGTAGGTGGCCTCGCCGCCGCTGTTCTTGGATACGACGACATCGATGCGGTGCTCCTCGAGCAGCGCGCGTTCATCCGCCTCGCGAAACGGCCCACGCGCCAGCAGGTAGGTCGCATCCGGCACCGCCAGTTTCGGCTCGACCGGATCGACGCTGCGGACAAGGTAATGATGCTGCGGCGCCGCCTCGAAAGCCGCGACCTCCTGCCGGCCGAGCGCAAGGAAGGCACGGCGCGGCGGCGATCCAAGCGCGTGCACCGCATCGCCTGTCGTATCGACCTGCGTCCAGCGGTCGCCGTCGACAGGCTTCCAGCCGGGACGGCGCAGCGCCAGGATCGGCACACCGGTCAGGCGCGAGGCTTGCGCCGCATTGGCGGATATCTGCGCCGCATAGGGATGCGTCGCGTCGATCAGCAGGTCGATGCCCGCCTCCCTGAGATAGGCGGCCAGCCCGTCGGCGCCGCCAAATCCGCCGCTGCGCACCGGCACGCCTTGCGCGACCGGGCTTTCGGTACGGCCGGCCAGCGACAGAGTGACAGACAGATCGCTCCGCGCGGCCAGCTTTCCCGCCAAGTGCCGGGCTTCGCTGGTGCCGCCAAGGATCAGAATGCGGTGGGTCATCATGCCTGCTGAGAGTAAGCGCGGCGCCAAGCCGAAATGGCTGACGGTGATCGGCATCGGCGAGGACGGTTTAGCGGGTCTCGGCGACGAGGCCAAGCGGCTGATCGCCGAGGCCGAATTCGTCTTCGGCGGCAAGCGGCATCTGGCGCTGGTGGCTTCGCTCATCAAGGGTGAGCAGCGCCCATGGCCGGTGCCATTCGATGCCGGCATGGCAGACGTGCTGGCGCTGGCCGGCCGGCGCGTCTGCGTGCTCGCCTCCGGTGATCCATTCTTCCACGGGGTCGGCGCCACCCTTGCCCGCAAGGTCAAGCCTGAAGAGATGCATGTCATCCCCGCGCCATCGGCGATTTCGCTGGCTGCCGCCCGGCTCGGCTGGGCGTTGCAGGACATCGAGACGATCTCGCTGCATGGAAGGCCGCTCGACCTGATCCGGCCGCTGCTGCATCCCAGGGCGCGCATCCTGGCGCTGACATCGGACGGCGACGCACCAGCGACAATAGCGCGCCTGCTCGTAGAGCTCGACTTCGGCGGTTCGCGGCTGACCGTTCTGGAAGCGCTGGGCGGACCGAACGAGAAGCTTCGCTCGGCACGTGCCGACGCTTTCGATCTCAGAGACATCAATCCGCTCAACGTGCTGGCGCTTGAGCTTGAATCGACACAAGAGGCCCGCATCCTGCCGCTGACCGTTGGCCGCGCCGACCATCTGTTCGAGCACGACGGCCAGATCACCAAGCACGACATCCGCGCCATCACGCTTGCGGCGCTGGCGCCGAGGCGTGGCGAATTGCTGTGGGACATCGGCGCCGGTTCCGGCTCCATCGGCATCGAATGGATGCTCGCTCACCCCTCGATGCGCGCCATCGCCATCGAGGCCAACACCGACCGCGCCGCCCGCATCGTCCGCAACGCCGCGCATTGCGGCGTGCCCGGTCTTGTCGTGGTGGAAGGGTCGGCGCCCAAGGCACTGGCCGGGCTGGACACGCCGGATGCGATCTTCATCGGCGGAGGTGGCAGCGACGCCGGCGTACTGAACGCCGCCATCAAGGCGCTGCCATCCCGTGGCCGTCTCGTTGCCAATGCGGTGACGCTGGAGATGGAGGCGCTGCTTCTCGCGGAGCACATCAAGCGCGGCGGCGACCTTACCCGCATCACCATTTCCCGCGCTTCTCCTGTCGGTTCGATGCAGGCCTGGCGCCCGGCCATGCCGGTCACCCAGTGGAGCTGGGTGAAGCCATGATGGTGGCGGGCATCGGCAGCCGGAAGGGCGTGAGCGTCGAAGACGTGCTCGCGGCGATCGAAACCGCCCTCGAAGCGCACGGGCTGGCGATAACGGCGCTGTCGGCCTTGGCGACCGCCGCGCTCAAGAAAGACGAAAAAGCGATCTCTGCCGCTGGCCGCACGCTCAACCTTCCCGTCATCATCGTTGATGACGCAGCACTTCAGGCCGTCTCGTCGGAGGCACTCAGCAAATCCGATCTCTCGCAGGATCTCGCCGGCACACCCTCCGTCTCAGAAGCCTCCGCCCTTGCCGTTGCCGGCCCCGGTGCAAAGCTGCTTGGTCCACGCACCGTGCTCGGCCCGGTCACCTGCGCCATCGCCATCAGCGGAGACGCGCCATGACCGTGCATTTCATCGGCGCCGGTCCCGGCGCCGCCGCCCACATCACACTGCGCGGCGCCAAGCTGCTGGCAAGCTGCCCGGTCTGTCTGCATGCCGGCTCGATCGTCGCGCCGGAATTGCTGCAACACTGCGCACCGGGGACCAAACTGATCGATACGGCGCCGATGTCACTCGACGAAATCGAGGTCGAATATGTGACAGCCCACCAGGCCGGCCACGATGTCGCCCGCCTGCATTCCGGCGACCTCTCGGTGTGGAGCGCCGTGGCCGAGCAGATCCGCCGGCTGGAAAAACACGGCATTCCTTACACGCTGACGCCGGGCGTTCCCTCTTTCGCCGCCGCAGCCGCAGCCCTTCGCCGCGAACTGACCATTCCCGAGGTGGCGCAAAGCCTGGTGCTGACCCGCGTCTCCGGCCGCGCCTCGAAAATGCCGCCGGGCGAAACGCTGGCCGGCTTCGGCCGCACCGGCGCCACACTGGCCATTCATCTCGCCATCCACGCCATCGATCGCGTCGTCGCCGAATTGTCGCCGCATTATGGCGGCGATTGCCCGGTGGCGATCGTCTTTCGCGCTTCATGGCCGGACGAGCGCGTGCTGACCGGCACGCTAGCGACCATCGAGGCGCTGCTCGCCGCCGATCCCATGGAGCGCACGGCGATCATCTTCGTCGGCCGCTCGCTGGCAGCGGAAGGTTTTGGCGAGAGTTCATTGTACGACGCCCACTACCAGCGGCGTTTTCGCGGGCGGGACGGATTGTGAGCGGTAAAAGCGAAAACACCACGCTCGAACAGGCCCTTGCCCGGCTGAACTTCAAGCCGCGCCGGCTTGAGCCGGGCCATGTCTGGCTGGCCGGCGCCGGCCCCGGCGATCCCGGCTGCCTGACGCTGGAAGTGCTGGCGGCTTTAGCCGAGGCAGATGCGCTGGTCTACGACGCGCTGGTCTCGCCCGACGTCGTCGCTGTCGCGGAAAAGGCCGAACTGTTCTTTGCGGGAAAGCGCGGCGGCAAGCCGTCGATGAAGCAGGACGACATCACCGCTCTGCTGGTGCGGCTGGCGCGCGATGGCCGCCGCGTCATCAGGCTGAAGGGTGGCGATCCCTATATTTTCGGCCGTGGCGGCGAAGAGGCGCTGGCGCTGGCGCGCGAAAAAATCCCGTTCCGCGTCCTGCCCGGCCTGACATCGGGGCTGAGCGCGCTGGCCGCCACCGGCATTCCCGCAACCATGCGCGGCATCAACAAGGCGATCATCCTGGCGACAGGTCATGCCGCCGGCACAGATGACGATCTCGACTGGGGCGCGATCGCCCGCACCGGCCAGCCGGTGGTCATCTATATGGGCATGGCCAATCTGCCTGTTATCGCCGCGTCGCTGCTCGAAGGCGGGCTGGCGCCGTCGACGCCGGCGGCTGTCATCGTTTCGGCGACGACACCGCAGGAGCGGACCGTCGTCGCGACACTCGCCACCATTTCCGAAGCGGCCGCCGCGGCGGAATTGGCCTCGCCGGCCCTCATTGTCGTCGGCGGCATCGTCGCCATGCGCGCAGCACTGGCGGGTAACGCATGACCCGCGCCATCATCATCGGCGCGCCGCGTTCCGGCTCCGGCAAGACCAGCGTCACCATCGGCATTTTGCGCGCGCTCGCCCGGCGCGGCATCAAGGTGCGCGGCGCCAAGTCCGGCCCCGACTATATCGATCCGGGTTTTCATACCGCCGCCACTGGCCTGTCCGGCGTCAACCTGGACAGCTGGGCGATGTCGCCTGACCTGCTCAACGCGTTGGCCGGCAATGCCACCGAGGACGCCGATTTTATCTTCCTCGAAAGCGCCATGGGCCTGTTCGACGGCATCCCGGCCGGACAAGGCCGCACCGGCTCGGCCGCCGATCTGGCGCGGCTCTACCACCTGCCGGTGCTTTTGGTGCTCGACGTCTCGGGACAGTCGACGCCGGCGGCCGCCGTCGCCAAGGGCTTTGCCACCTATGATCCCGATGTGCGCATGGCCGGAATCGTGCTCAACCGCCTCGGCAGCGAGCGCCACCGCAAGCTGTGCAGCGAGGCTATCGAAGCGCTCGGCCTGCCGGTCGTCGGCGCCATCCTGCGCGATCCCACGCTCAATTTGCCGGAGCGCCATCTCGGCCTCGTCCAAGCCGGCGAATATGCCGACCTGATGACGCATCTCGACCGCCTCGCCGACATGGTCGAGAAATCCCTCGACCTTGACGCCATCATGGCGCTGGCCGCGCCGTTTTCGCCGTCACCGGGCAGTTTCGAAAATGCCTTGCAGCCGCCCGGCCAGCGCATCGCACTCGCCGAAGATGCCGCTTTCACCTTCCTCTATCCGCACGTCGCCGCCCACTGGCGTCAGGCCGGCGCCGAGATCGTGCCGTTCTCGCCGCTCGCCGACGAAGCACCGGCGCAGGATTGCGATGTCTGCTGGCTGCCCGGCGGCTATCCCGAGCTTCACGCCGGCCGCCTCGCGGCGGCGACCAATTTCCGAGCTGGCATGGCAAGGTTTGCCGAGACCAAACCCATCCATGGCGAGTGCGGCGGCTTCATGGTGCTGGGCGAAGCGCTGGAGGACGCGGCCGGCGAGACGCACGCCATGCTTGGCCTGCTCGGCCATTCTACCAGCTTTGCCAAGCGCAAGATGAACCTCGGCTACCGCGAGGCACGCCTGCGCGCCGCCTGTCCGCTGGGGCCGCAAGGCGCGCTGATCCGTGGCCATGAATTCCACTATGCGCAGATGATCGCCACCGGCAATGACGAGCCGCTGGCCGACCTAGCCGATGGCCAGGGCAATCCGCTCGGCGCCTCCGGCTATCGCCGCGGCCTTGTCAGCGGCACCTTCTTCCACGCCATTGCGAGGAGTGCATGACCGCCGTGCCCTCACCCCGGCAAGCGCTCGACGACGTCGCGCTTTGCCTCGTCTTCTTCACCCGGCTGCCGCTGCCGGTCTTCGACTTTCGTGGCCGCAGCCTGGCCGATGCGATCTGGGCGGCGCCTGCCGCCGGCCTCGCGGTCGCTTTGGTCGGCGCCGTCGTCTACGCCATCGGGGTAAAGCTCGGTCTCGCCGCTGGGCCGGCGGCCGCACTTGCGCTTGCAGCAACCCTGCTCGCCACCGGCTGCCTGCATGAGGATGGGCTGTCGGATGTCGCAGATGGCTTTGGCGGCGGCAAGACGCGCGATAAAAAACTCGAGATCATGCGCGACAGCCGTATCGGCGCCTATGGCGCTTCGGCGCTTGGCCTGTCGATGCTCATTCGCTGGAGCGCGCTGTCGCAACTGGCCGATCCGACAAGCGTTCTCTTCGCGCTGATCGCCGCCCATGCCGCCTCGCGAGGCCTGCTCGGCGCGTTCATGCATCTGGCGCCGGCGGCGCGCAGTGACGGCCTGTCTGCCGGCGCCGGGACCGTCTCGACCCAGACAGCTGTTCTCGGCGCCGTGCTCGGGGCCATCCCGCTTCTGACTCTGGGGCTCGGCGGCGCCTTTGCCGCACTGATCCTGCTCGCTCTCGTGTTCAGCGCCTTGCGCGCGCTCTGCCTCAACCAGATTGGCGGCCACACCGGTGACACGATCGGCGCCCTGCAGCAGCTGGGCGAGATCACTGTCCTGCTCGTCGCTTCCGTTTCCCTGTCCTGATTCTTCCCCGGAGATTCCTTCCCCATGCCATTCAAATCATTCGACGAACTGCGCGCCGCCTGTCTCGATCTGCCTGCCGGCAGCGATACCGCCGCCAACGCCGTCGCCCGCCGCCAGGACACGCTGACCAAGCCTCAAGGCAGCCTGGGCCGGCTGGAAACTCTCGCCGCCTGGCTGGCGCGCTGGCAGGGTCGCGACATGCCGAAACTCGACCGCGTCAAAGTCTTCGTGTTCGCCGGCAACCACGGTGTGACGGCGCAAGGCGTTTCAGCCTTTCCCTCGGAAGTGACGGTGCAGATGGTGGCGAATTTCGCCGGCGGCGGCGCCGCCATCAACCAGCTTGCCCGCATCGCCGGCGCGGAACTCGACGTCATCCCGCTCGATCTCGATCATCCGACCGGCGACTTCACTGACGTGCCGGCAATGGACGAAAAAAACTTCCTCGCCGCCGTCTCGGCTGGCTATGACGCGGTGACGAAAGACCTCGACCTCGTCTGTTTCGGCGAGATGGGCATCGGCAACACCACGCCGGCGGCCGCCATCTCGACCGCCCTGTTCGGCGGCGGCGCTGAAAAATGGACCGGGCGCGGCACCGGCGTCGACGATGCCGGGCTGAAGCGCAAGGTCATCGCCATTGAATCCGGCCTCAAGCGCCATGCCGACGCGCTGTCCGACCCGCTGAAGATCGCCGCCGCCCTTGGCGGACGAGAACTCGCCGCCACCTTCGGCGCCACGCTCGCCGCCCGCCGCAACAATGTCCCGGTGCTGCTCGATGGCTTCGTCTGCACGGCCGCGGCAGCGCCCTTGGCGCGGCTGCACCCGTCTGGCCTCGCCCACACCATCGCCGCCCATGTCTCGGCCGAATCCGGCCACCGCCGCCTGCTCGAAGTGCTCGGCCTGCCGCCGCTGCTCGACCTCGGCATGCGGCTCGGCGAAGGCTCCGGCGCCTGCCTAGCCGTCAACATCGTCCGCTCGGCGCTGGAGTGCCACACGGGCATGGCGAGCTTTGCCGAGGCTGGTGTTTCGGAGAAGTAGCTAGAGCGATTTGACGGGAGGGCGCCGGCCCGAACCTTCACTGACCATCGTCGGGCCGATCACTGGCATTCCGGGCTGGTGGCTCGAACAGCACGGCCGCTGAAAGATTCCCCACCTGGGGGTTGGCCCGCTGCTTCTGTGGTGGGCTCTTTTTACTGGCACTATTCGCCGCCGTTGCCGACAAAATGTGATTGACGTAACGGTGACCAGGCGCAATCATTACGGATTGGGCAGGGTGAGGGCGTTTTCAATGAAACTCGTTGTCTTTGGCGTAGCAATAGTATTGGCCGCTACCGGAGCAGCTGCTGCGAAAGAGAAGAAAAAGGTGGCCACCGCTCAGGCTACAACCTCGTGTTCTACAGCTCATAAGAAGGCTGGCAGCAAGCCGACCGCGAAACCGGATTGCAAATCGACGGGCACCGTGGTTGCGCGACCGTCAAATAGGGCCGAAAACTTCCTGGATCATTATAATCCGCGCTTAGGGTATGACACCAGTCCGTGGTTTCAAACTGGCTTTAATTGATGGCGGCTTCGGCTTCCGGGCTTTTCTTAATCCAGCGCGGCCTTCACTCCTTCGCCAAATAGCGCACCGGCTTACCGGCCGCCGAGTTTAAGGCAAACCTGCCCCAGCATGTCGAGGCGCGTCAACGCGTCCGGCATTCCAAGGTCTTCCACCAACTCTTCTAGAAATTTGGTGGGTGCGCACAGGATTGAACTGTGGACCCGCTGATTAAGAGTCAGCTGCTCTACCAACTGAGCTACGCACCCACTCGACCGGTAAAACCGGCGTTGGCGGGCATATAGCCGCCGATACCGGTCCTGTCCAGCCCTGCCGGAATCATTTCCCGACAAATCGCTGAACTGCCGCAGGCGGTCACACGAACAGCCTGCCTTCCGCCACCTTGATGGCATGGCCGCCGATGCGCGCGGAGGCCAGTTTTCCGCCTTCCACAGTGAGTTCCAAGCGGATACGTGACGGGCGGCCCATCTCCAGCCCCTGCTCGATCCACAGCTGCGAAATGCCGTCGGTGGGCGCATCGAAATGCATGATGGCGCCGGCAAAGGCGGCTGCCGCCGAACCGGTCGCCGGGTCTTCATAGGACGGCGTGCCCGGCACGATCATGCGGACATGGAAGGCGCTGTCATGGTTCACCGTCTGGCGGCAATAGACATACGGGCTGGCGAAAGCCCATTCGCTCTTGCGCGGCGCCAGTTCGGACCAGGCCTGGTTATCGAGCTTGACCCGGGCCGCAGCCTCCAGATTGGCGACCGGGATGGTGACGTAAGGCACGCCTGCCGACCAGAACGACACCAGGTGATTCTCGAAGCCGATCTCGTGCGGCGCCAGCCCGAGGGCGGCGCCGATCGCCTCCGGGTCGGCATCGAGCTTCAGCGGCTCCGGCAGCTTCGCCAGGTCGAACTCGGCAAAGGTGGCGCCATCGTGCCGGCTGACGGCGCAGCGCACCGGGCCGATATTCTCCTCCAGCACGAAGATGCCGGCTTCGCCCTCGCCTGTCAGTTCGGCCAGCGCGATCGCGGCGCCAACTGTCGGATGTCCGGCGAACGGCATCTCATAGTCGGGCGTGAAAATGCGGATGCGGTTGCGATGTTTTGGATTGTCCGGCGGCAGCACGAAGACCGATTCGGACAGGTTGAACTCGCGCGCAATGGCCTGCATGGCGGCTGTATCCAGCCCTTGGCTGTCGAGTACGACAGCCAGCGGATTGCCGGCCAGCCGCTCCGTCGTAAACACATCGTAGAGCAAGTAATTGCGGGTCTGCATCTTGAAAAACCTTCCGCCTCAATCCGAACATGGCCGAAATTTAATTTGATATTCGAACCACCAAGCCTGATCTGTGCACAACTAGGGACATTACGCTTTCATAGGGGTCCGGCGTGGACCAGCTTGTCAATCTGCCAAAGACGGAATCGGATTCCGCCATCGAGGCGGCGCTCGGGCTTGATCAGAGCGGCGTGCGCAAGACGCGCCGCCGGGGCTGGCTTTACGCGCTGCTGGCGCTGATCGCACTTGCCGCCGGGTTGGCTGGCTACCAGTGGTTTGCCGGCTCCCCGGCCAAGATCGACTACACCACCACGCCGGCTACCATTGCCGACCTCACCGTCGCGGTTTCGGCGACCGGCACGCTGCAGCCCCTCACCCAGGTCGACATTTCAAGCGAGCTGTCCGGTATCATCCGCTCGGTCTCGGCCGAAGAGAACCAGCAGGTCAAGAAGGGCGACGTGCTGGCGACGCTCGACACGGTGAAACTCGAGGTCCAGATCGAACGCGCCGAAGCCTCGGCCAAGGCCGCTGCCGCCAATGTCGAGGACGCCACGGTAACCCTGAAGGAGAACGAAAGCGCCCTCACCCGCGCGGCCGAACTGACCAGGCGTGGCATGGCGACCGATCAGTCGCTCGAGGCGGCGACTGCCACGCGCGACCGCTCCAAGGCGGCGCTCGATAGTGCGCAGGCCAATCTCGCCATCGCCCAGGCCGATCTCAAGGCGCAGCAGACCGACCTTGCCAAGAGCACCATCTATGCGCCGATCGACGGCATCGTCTTGACGCGTTCCGTCGACCCCGGCCAGACGGTCGCCTCCTCGCTGCAGGCGCCGGTTCTGTTCATCATCGCCGCCGATTTGAGGAACATGGAATTGGTGGCGGCGGTCGACGAGGCCGATATCGGCGCGGTCAAACCAGGCCAGCATGCACGCTTCACCGTCGATGCCTTTCCCGAGCGGCCGTTCGACGCCGAGATCCGCGACATCTCCTACGCCTCGGTCACCACCGACGGCGTCGTCACCTACAATGCACGGTTGGAAGTCAACAATAACGAGCTTTTGCTGCGGCCCGGCATGACCGCCACGGTTTCGGTCGTCACCAGGCAGGCCAAGAGCGTGCTCACCGTGCCTTCAACAGCGTTTCGCTATCGGCCATCGGCACCTGCTGCCCGCGCGTGGAGCCTCAGCGATCTGTTCACCGGCCGCATGGGCCGTGGCGGCAACCGCCGCCAGCCGGTGAAGGCGCCCACCGACGGCTCACGCACGCTCTATGTGCTGGAGAACGGCCGGCCGCACCCGGTCAACGTGAAGATCGGCTCCACCGACGGCGAACTGACCGAGATCACCTCCGGGCTGGATGAAGGTGCAGAGGTTATCACGACCTCGCAGCTGCGGAGCTGACGCCATGGCCGCGGGCCTCATCGGTTTCGACTCGGTCTGGAAGAGCTATGGCCAGGGCGAAGCCAAGGTCCATGCGCTGGCCGGCGTCGACCTCGCCATCCAGCGTGGCGAATTCGTCGCCATCATGGGCCCGTCCGGTTCGGGCAAATCGACCGCGATGAACATCATCGGTTGCCTCGACACGCCGACGGCCGGAACCTACTCCTTCATGGGCATCGACGCCGGGCGGCTCGACCGCAACCGCCGGGCGCTTCTGCGCAATCTCTATATCGGCTTCGTCTTCCAGGGTTACAATCTGTTGCCGCGCACCACGGCGGCGGAAAATGTCGAGCTGCCGCTGATCTATCGCGGCGCGCCGGCCCGCGAGCGCCGCGATCTTGCCATGCAGGCGCTGGCGGAGGTCGGCCTGGTCGGGCGCGAACACCACACGCCGGCCGAACTCTCCGGCGGCCAGCAGCAGCGCGTGGCGATCGCGCGCGCCATCGTCACCAGGCCTACGCTGCTCGTCGCCGACGAGCCGACCGGCAATCTCGACACCGCCCGCACGCATGAGATCATGGAGTTGTTGACGCGGCTGAACCGGGAGCTCGGCTTGACCATCGCCATGGTCACCCACGAGGCCGATGTCGCCGATTATGCCGAGCGCACCATCCGCTTCCTCGACGGCCACGTCGCGTCCGACACGGCCAAGTCGGAGTTGGCGTCATGATCTGGGAAACCGTCCGCCTCTCTCTGCGCTCCATCCGCCGCAATGTGCTGCGCTCGTTCCTGACGCTGCTCGGCATCGTCATCGGTGTCGCCGCCGTCATCGCCATGCTGACCATCGGTTCGGGCACCACGGCCAAGGTCAAGTCGGACATCGCCAAGCTCGGCTCGAACCTGCTCGTCGTCCGTTCCGGCCGCCCGGCAGGCACCGGCGGACCAGGCGGGCTCGACCAGGCGGTACGGCCTCTGGCCGACAAGGATGTAGCCGCCCTCGTAGCCCACCTGACCGGAGCGCGCGCCATTGCGCCGGCGTCGCAGAAACAAGTCCGCGTCATTTTCGGCACCGAGAGCCTGACCTCGGGCGTCACCGGCACCGACAGCGCCTATCTCGACGCCCGCGACTGGAAGCTGGTGTCGGGCCGCCCGTTCTCGGATTCGGAAACACGCTCCGGCACCGGCGTCTGCCTGATCGGCGAAACGGTGCGCCAGCAATTCTTCGGCGCCGGCGAACCCGAGGGCGAGATCATCCGCGTCAACCGCACCTCGTGCAAGATCATCGGCCTGCTCGAACCCAAGGGCTATACCGGCTTCGGCCAGGACCAGGACAATGTCGTCTTGATGCCGCTTGCCGCCTATCAGCGCCGCATCGCCGGCAACCGCGACATCGACAACATCTACGTCGCCGCCGACGATCGCACCCCGACCACCGAATTGCAGCCGCGAGTCGAGGACATTTTGCGCGACACCCGCCGCATCACGCCGGACCGCGAAGACGATTTCTCAATCCGCGACATGACCCAGATCGCCGACGCCATGGCCAGCGCCACCACCACCATGACCGGCATGCTGGGCGCCGTCGCGGGCGTCAGCCTGCTGGTCGGCGGCATCGGGATCATGAACATCATGCTGGTCTCGGTCACTGAGCGCACCCGCGAGATCGGCATCAGGCTCGCCATCGGCGCGCATGAAAAGCACATCCTCATCCAGTTCCTGGTCGAGGCGACGGTGCTGTCGCTGCTCGGCGGCATTATCGGCATCCTGATCGGCCTGGCGCTGGCCGGCCTCGCCTCGGCAACGCTGGCCATACCGTTTGCGCCGAGCCCGGCGGTCATCCTGCTCGCCGTCGGTTTTTCGGCGCTGATCGGCATGGTGTTCGGCTTCTTCCCGGCGCTGCGCGGCGCCAGGCTCGACCCGATCGACGCGCTGCGCCACGAATAAGCGCCAGATCAGCTCCACCGCAACCAACCGCTATCCACAAGGATGGGTGCTTGTCGACATCGGCAATACTTGTTGTCGTCCGGTCTGCGATGCTAATTTTAGAGCAAAGCATCTGGTCAAGGAGTGGCAATGAGCAAGAAGGCGCGGCTGATTCTGACGATGGTGATCATCGAAGGCGCCCTTGCGGGACTTTGGTGGTATCTCGCCCGCTACGGCATGGCCAATCCCGATCGTGTCACCGCCGATTTTCAGGCAGTCGTCGGCCAGACGATGGGCATGGTCATGGGTGGATTGCTGGGCATCGGCGTCATCCTGTTCCTCGTCGCCGCCCGCAACAACCGCAAGGCGGCGCAGAACAATCCGCGCCGTTAGCCCCCGCCACCGCCAAAATGCCACTCGACCAGCGGCTTCATATGCGGCGCCAACCCTTCCGGCAGGTCGGCGGCGTGGCGGATGATCACCGGCCCCTCGATCTCCGGCTCGGTCTCGGTCGCGACGAAGGCGCCGATGCGCCGCGCAATCTCGTCGGCCGGCGCATCGACGTGGTAGCGGCGGAAGAGGACCGTGCCGGTCGAAGTCGACAGCGCATGGTAGCGCTTGCCGCGCGCAGCGCCTGTCAGGTCAAGCCCGGTCTCCTCGCGCACTTCACGGATCATGTTGAAATCGACATCGACGCGGCCATCGCGAAAATCGATCGGCTCGAACGAGCCGGCAGCGAAGTAGACACTGCCGGCCGGGACCGTGTGCGCGCCCATGCGGATCGCCACCAGGGCGTTGTCGCCGGCGACCAGCATGGCGTGGCCATAGGCATGCTCGGCGCCCGTCCCCTGCCGGTTCTTTCGCCACAGCAGGAAGGTCGAGTACTTCACCGCGTGACAACGCCCGACGATCCGGTTGTCGCGCCAGGCGAGCGCCGAGAGCAGCACCACCGTGCCGTCGAACAACGCCGGATTGGCCGTGACCTCGCGCCGCCAGTTGTCAGTGATCGCCTGCGCGTTGTCGCGCTCGAACGGATGCGGGCCGGGGTCGAGCCGGACGTCGATTTCGTCGACGGGCACGATGACGTTGCGCGGCAGGTTGAAGCTCACCGTGCTCAAGCCATGTCCAGGGTAATTGCGACGGGACAATGGTCCGACGCCTTCGGCCGGTCCCAGCCGGCGCGCGGAAAGCGCTCCACCGCCTGTCCGGCCGGAAAGATGGTGCGCCAGGGCTGGCCGTTGCGGATGATGTCGGGAACCGCCGTCGCATTCTTCGCCGCCAGCCCTTTCGACAGCAGGATGTAGTCGAGCTGGCACAGATGCCGCTCCTTCGGCCCGCGCGTGTGGTAGAAACTCCAGCGGTCCATCTCCGGCCGGCGTTCGACGACATTCTCGCAAAAGCCGCCGGCGGTGAGCACATCGATACAGGACTGGCTCTCGTCGATCACCTGGAAGCGGTAGCCGTCGATAGCGTCGCCCTCGATCTTCACCCGCTGGCGGTAGTCGTTCATGTCGCCGCAGATCGCCCAGTTTTTGTCGGCTGCGTGCTCTTTGCCGAAGCGCTCCTCGATAATGCGGCGCACGGCTTGCGCCTCGGCGATGCGCACCGGCATCGTCGCCTCGCGTCCGTCGAGCCCGTTGCGCGGCGAGCCCATCGATTTGAAATGGACGAGATAAAGCGTCAGCGGCACGCCGCCGACCTTGATGTCGACCTCCAGGCAATCGCGCCGGAAGATGCGTTCATTGGCCAGGTTGCCGAGCGCCTCGAGTTCGGGCGTGTGCAGCCCGAACTGCTCGAACGTGACATAGGCATGGCTGGTCATGCGCACGAATTCGATCGGCTGACCTTGCGCTGTCTCGTTGCGCATCATCACGGCAACGTCGATGCCGCGCGAATCATTGCCGGCGGTGGTGTATTTCTGCCGGTAACCCTCGCCCACCATCTTGAAGAGATAGCCGTACTCGAAGGCCTTCAGCGCCTCGATGTTGTCGACCTCCTGCATGCAGATGATGTCCGCACGGGTGGCGGCAATGGCGAGCGCGGTCAACTGGCGCGTATCGTCGGATTGCGCGATGGCGCGCGCCTGCTCCAGCATCCGGTATTCGGCTTCGCTCTGAATGTCGAAAAGCGCCAGCGTGCGGTCTTCGTTGAGCTGGTTGCGGAAGCCCGAGTAATCGAACCTGTTCATCAGGTTTTCGACATTGAAAGTGGCGAGGCGCAGCGACATGGACTGACCTTTGCCCGCAAGCGCCAATGAAAACAAGGGCTGCTCGTCATGGCTGATGGAACCTTTCTGTTCATCCTCCGTTCAGACGCCAAGGTCCATCAATAGGCCACTTCCCTGGGGTATCCGGGCGTGGGGCCTGTATCACTTGGAGAGTGCAATGAGCTCGCTCTTTTCGTCCACAGTCAAATCCGGGCTGTTAGCGCTCGGTCTTTTCTCGGGTCTCACGGCGCCATCCGCCGCGGGCCCGATCCTGCAGCCGGACTTGTCGATGCCGGCAAGCACCGCATTGTCTGACATCACACCGGTTCGCGACAGCTGGGCGGGCGGCAATGACCGCCGCTCCTTCAACGATTGGCAGTGGCGCCGCCACGACAGCCGTCGCTTTGCCCGGTCAGGCAACTGGAACAACGGCAATTGGAATGGCGGCAACTGGAACGGCGGCGACAACTGGCGCTGGCGCCATCACCGCCACCATCGCGGCCGTGATTTTGACACCGGCGCCGCAGCAGTTCTCGGCCTCGGCCTGGGTCTCGGCCTCGGCAGCATCTACAACAACGGCTACTACAATAACGGCTATTACAATGACGGCTATTACGTGCAGCCGGCGCCCCGCCGCTATTACCGCACGCAGCGTCTGTCCAGCGCCCATGTACAGTGGTGCTACGACCGCTATCGGTCCTACCGGGCCTGGGACAACACGTTCCAGCCCTATGGTGGCCCGCGCCAGCAATGCTGGTCGCCCTACAGCTGAACTATAAACGACAATAAACGACAGCGCCGCCCCATCGCGGCGCCGTTTTCATTTGGGAAAGACGGCTGGTCTCGGTCACCGCTAACCATATGTTTATCGGCTCAGCCTATCCGTGATATCGTGCCCCATCTGACGATCGCGCCGATCCGGTCGCGAAGGACGTGCCGTCATGGCCGACAACGAATTGCGAAACAAACACCGGCAGCGCGTGCTGAAAGGCGCGACGATTCTGACCGGCCTCACCAATTCCGAGGTCAAGTGCACGGTGCGCAACATGCATGCCGGCGGCGCCGAGCTGAAAGTGTCTATAGACGCGCGCGTGCCGGACGAGTTCCTGCTCTATGTGCCGGTCGACGGCATCGGCTACAAGGCCATCGTGCGCTGGCGCCGCGACGACCGCATCGGCGTCGAGTTCACCGGCACCGAGCCGAAGCCGCATTGGCACTATGGCTGAGTATCCTGATCGATAAACCGGCATCAAAAGCCGGCGGATCGCTCCGCCGGCTCTTTGCTCCCAATCCCGACGACTGCGGGTTAGTTCTTGGCCTTGTCGACCAGCTTGTTCTTGGAAATCCAGGGCATCATGGCGCGCAGCTTGGCGCCGACTTCCTCGATCTGGTGGCTGTCATTGTTGCGGCGGATGCCCTTGAAGCGCGACATGCCGGCGCGGTATTCCTGCATCCACTCCGAGGTGAATTTTCCGGTCTGGATGTCCTTCAGCACGCGCTTCATCTCGGCCTTGGTCTCGGCGGTGATAATGCGCGGGCCAGAGACATATTCGCCCCATTCGGCTGTGTTCGAGATCGAGTAGTTCATGTTGGCGATGCCCCCTTCATAGATCAGGTCGACGATCAGCTTGACCTCGTGCAGGCACTCGAAATAGGCCATTTCGGGCGCATAGCCGGCTTCCACCAGGGTCTCGAAACCGGCGCGGATCAGTTCGACCAGGCCGCCGCAGAGCACGACCTGCTCGCCGAACAGATCGGTCTCGCATTCCTCGCGGAAATTGGTCTCGATAATGCCCGAACGGCCGCCGCCGACGCCGCAGGCGTAGGACAGAGCGAGATCGAGCGCGTTGCCGGAAGCATCCTGGTTGACGGCGACCAGGCACGGCACGCCCCCGCCCTTCTGGTATTCGCCGCGCACCGTGTGGCCGGGGCCTTTCGGCGCGATCATGACGACATCGACGGTCGACTTCGGCTCGATGAGGCCGAAATGCACGTTGAGGCCGTGCGCGAAGGCAATCGCGGCGCCGTCACGAATGTTTGGCGCGATTTCGTTTTTGTAGATGTCGGCCTGCAATTCGTCAGGCGTCGCCATCATCATCAAATCGGCCCATTTGGCAGCGTCCGTCACGCTCATCACCTTGAGCCCGTCGGCCTCGACCTTCTTGGCGGTCGCCGATCCAGCCTTGAGGCCGATGGCGATTTCCTTGGCGCCGGAATCCTTGAGGTTGAGCGCGTGCGCCCGGCCTTGGCTGCCATAGCCGATAATGGCGACCTTCTTGCCCTTGATCAGATTGAGATCGGCGTCGCGATCGTAATAGACACGCATCTTTTGCTTCCTTCCCACAGAGATTAGAGGCCTTGCGGCCCGGTTTTTGCTCCATAAAGAGCGAGAAACTGCTGCGTCGCCCGGGCGGCATCGCCGCCGATCGCCGCTTCAGTCAATTCCAGCCGGTCGCCGAGCAGGAGACGGATCTGCACGTCGCGGGCGACCAGCCCGAAAAAGGTCCGGAACGCCATTTCGGCGTCCGTAAAGTCGAGCAGCCCGGCCTGCTTGCCGGCAAGCAGCACCGGCTTCAACCGTCTGGCCAGCGCGAAACGGCCATTCTCCAGCACGATCGCGCCGAGATCGTCCTTTCCGGATCCGGTATGGCCGACCGCGACGCGGTTCAGCGCGATCGAGGTATCGCTCGAAATCACCTTCAGCCAGTCCGAGGCGAAGCCTTCCAGGCTTGCCGTCAGCGAGGCAAGATCGAGCCGCTCACCGTCGACCGGCACCACGCGCACTTTCGATGCCTGCCACTGCACGGTCGCCGTCAGCAGTCCGTCGCGGTCGCCGAACCATTTGTAGAGCGTTTCCTTCGAGCAGCTGGCGCGGCGCGCCACCGCCGTCATGGTCAGATTGTCGCCCTTCTCGACCAGCAGCCGCAAAGCCGCGTCCAGGACGGCCGTTTGCCGCTCTGTCAGCACTTCGCTGGTATCGATCTCGGCCCTTGCCTGCAACAATTTCCTGCCCATTCGATGAGCTCGCCGGGTCGCCTCAAACGGCGTACCGTACGTTACGGTTCGGCATATTGCGCAATCCTGTGCTCGACGCAAGGGGTTAGGTAGAAAAATCGTCGACGTGAGAGCCGCCGAGCAAACCACGAGATTCTGACGGATCAATCATCGGCGGGCGGATGGCGCAGCTCTCCAAGCAGGCTCGCCAGTATCTTCAGCTCCTCCGCGGAGAGTTTTGCGCCGACCAATTCCGCAATCGACCGTCCATAGACAGCCCACATCCGTCGCCGCGTCTGACGGCCCTTGGCCGAGATGCGGATGGTCTGGCCGCGGCCGTCATCGGCAACCCTGAGCTTCTCGACCAGTCCATCGGCCTCGAGGCGCGCCAGGAGCCGCGAGATGTTGTACTGCGCAAACAGAGTGCGCTCGGTCAGCTGGAATGGCCGCAGCCCGCCCTCGCCCGCCTCGGCGAGTTCATGCAGCACGTCATACCAGTCGAGCGGCGGCAAGCCGCTGGTCTTCAAAGCCTCTTCCGCCTTTTCGATGAGCTGGCGCGAAACCCGCATCAGGCGGGCCCAGGCCTTGACGGCTTCGGGCGAAGGCGTGGTTGTTTTGGTCATGACCCATCCTAGGCGATAGATGCAGTTGCATCAAGCTTGACGGTCAATGCACTTGCATCTATATGCATGCAATTGCATCAATCCGGGAAAGATCCATGAAACACGAAATCTGCAAAGTCGCCGATGTCCCACAGACGGGCAGCCTGATCGCGCCATTCTTCGGCCGCGAGGTCCATATTTGGCGCAGCGGTGAGCGCATCCGCGCCGCCGCCAATGTCTGCCTGCATTTCGGCGGGCCGCTCGACTGCAAGGACGGCAAGCTGGTCTGCCAGTGGCACGGCGCCGCCTTCGACATGACATCAGGCGACCGGATCGAAGGTCCGGCGCCAAAAGCGTCGCGACTGATGTTCCTGTCGACGCGCGTCGAGGACGGCGCGTTGAACTATGTCTGGGGAGAGTGACATGCCTGAGAAGAATGAAATGCCTGATAAGAATGAAATGACTGGCAAGCTCATTCTCGTCAGCCATCATCTATGCCCCTATGTCCAGCGCGCCGCGATCTCGCTGACTGAGAAGGGCGTGCCGTTCGAACGCGTCACCATCGACCTCGCCAACAAGCCGGACTGGTTCAAGGCGATTTCGCCGCTGGGCAAGGTGCCGCTGCTGATCGTCCACGCAAATGGCGAGAAGACAGTGATCTTCGAATCCGCCGTCATTCTCGAATTCCTCGAGGAGACGCAAGCCAATCCTCTGCATCCGGCCGACGCCTACGCCCGTGCCCGGCATCGCGCCTGGATCGAGTTCGGCTCGGCGACATTGAACACCATCGGCCGGTTCTACTCGGCTTCGACGGAGGCCGCCTTCCTGGCAGAGTCCACGGCACTTTCGGCCATGTTCGATCGTCTGGAGGACGAACTGGCCGACCAGACCGGACCGTGGTTCAACGGCGAGCGCTTTTGCCTTGTCGACGCCGTCTACGGCCCGGTCTTCCGCTATCTCGACGCCTTCGACGGGATCGGCAATTTCGGCATTCTGGACGGCAAGCCATTGGTCCAGGCCTGGCGCAAGGCGTTGAGCGAACGCGCCTCGATCAAGGGTGCCGTGGCGCCGGGCTATCCGCAGCGGCTGCGTCTATTCCTGCGTGCGAGAAATTCGTTTCTCTCGACCCTGATCCCGCCGGATGATCTGGCCAGTGCACCTCCTCTAGCCCGATCCGCCTGAACGGATCGATCAGCGTGCCGGCCACCATCGAGGCAAGCACGCTTGGCACTGGCGGGATTTTGGCGATGGTTGCCACCAGCCTGTCGCGGAAGAAGGGCAGCATCGTGCCGTCCGACTGGTAGAACGGCGTCAGCGCCAGCGACAGCAGCTGGAAGATCCAAACATGCCATCGCCGCGCCCGGGCGTAGCTTTCCAGCGCTGCCTCGACGTTGCCCGTTTGTGCCAAGGCATGGCTGAGTGCTGCCGCGTCGAGCAGCGCCATGTTGGCGCCTTGCCCGAGCTGCGGGCTGGTCGAATGCGCGGCATCGCCGATCACGGCCAGCCTGCGGCCGGCCGGCAGCTTCATCGTGTGGTGGCCGTAGCGCGCCAGCGACAGCTGGTCGAAGCTGTCGATCTGGCTGGTGAACGCCTCGCACTGTGGCCACAGCGAGACCAGTCGCGCCTTCCATGCGTCGAGCCCTGCCGCGCGCACGTTTTCGGCATCCGCCGGCTTCAGGCTCCAGAAGAACGCCGCCATCTTGTCCCCGCCCGGTTCCGGTCGGCCGATCGGCAGGACGCCGATCATCACGCTGGCCTTGTCGTAGCGCTGCAGCAGCGCATTTTCGTCGAAGCCTTGGCGCCAGCCGAGCGAGGCCCAGAACGCGCCGTAAGTGAGCTGCCGCGGCTCGGCCGGATCGTTGAGGCACCGGCGCAGCTTCGAACGCGAGCCGCTGGCGTCGACCACGAGGTCGAACGGCCCTGCCCTGCGGCCCCCCACCGTTCGGTTCTGGTCGAAGATCAGGATCGCCCGCTCACCGACGTCCAGCGCCTCGATCTCGACACTGGTTTCGATGGCGATGCCTTGGCGCTGCGCGGCGCGAAACAACACGTTGAACAACGCCGCCCGGTGCACCGCCAGCCCGAAACGGCCGCCAGGCTGCGCATCGTAGCGCACGGCGAGCACGGTGCGGCCGCTCGAGGCATCGGCGCCATGCAGACGCTCGATGCGGCTGCCGAGCGCCAGAATGTCGTCGAGCAGGCCGAGATCGGCAACCACGCTCAGCCCGGTCGGCTGCAGGATCAGTCCGGAGCCGACGGGCTTGGGCTCCTCGAAACGTTCGAAGACGGTGACGTTATGGCCCGCACGCTTGAGAAAGAGCGCGGTGGCGAGCCCTGCCGGGCCGGCGCCCGCAATCGCGATGTCTAGAGATTTTTCCATTGCCCGCCCAACCACTGGCGGGACAATCCTTCAGCGCCATTGTCAAATCAAGCCGCTGCTGCATGGACCAAAATATCAGCCACCGGCGTCGAAGGCAGCGCGCGCCTTGCGCACCGCACCATGGTTGAGTTCGGCCCACAGGATCAATTGATGCAAGGCGCCGAACATCGAACGGCCGAGATCGGTCAGGCTGTATTCGACGCTTGGCGGCTTGGTCGGGAACACTTCGCGATGAACAAAGCCGTCGCGCTGCAGATCGTGGAGCGTCTGGGTGAGCATGCGCTGCGAGATGTCGGGCACCAGGCGCCGCAACTCGCCGAAACGATAGGGCTGCTCGGCGAGCGCCGCCATCAGCAGCGAACTCCATTTGCCGTTCACGCCCTGCATCACGTCGCGAACCGGGCAATCGGCAATGTTTGCGCCATCGCTGGTGGCTTTGAATATATTGAGCTTGGTTCTCAGATTGACGACCTTGCCGTCCATGGCTGCTGGTTCCCTGGCGGTGCCTACCTCCCTAAAAACTGCCTTCTTTACGGTGGCCGGTCAATTCTTATTTTAGTGCTGGTCTCTTTTTGAGACTGTCAGAAGCACCCGCCACCCGGCGCAATTTCAGGGATCCCCCATGACCGCAACCCTTCTCGTCACCGGCGCTTCCGGCCAGCTTGGCCGCGGCGTCATCAACCACCTGCTGGACACATTAAAGATCCCCGCAAACCGCATCATCGCCACCACCCGTACACCCGCCAACCTTGCCGATCTGGCGGTGCGCGGCGTCGTCGTCAGAGCCGCTGACTTCAACGACCCGCAATCGCTTGCCGAGGCCTTCGCGGGAGCCGACCGGGCACTCGTCATCTCGACCAACGAACTTGAGGTACAGGGGAAGCGGCGCGAGCAGCAGCTTGCGGCGGTGACGGCGGCCAAACAGGCTGGCGTCGGCCACCTGCTGTACACCTCGATGCCCAACCCCGAGCCTGGTTCGCCGGTTGTTTTCGCGCCCGACCACTACGACACCGAACAGGCGATCAAGGCGAGCGGGATCCCCTACACGATATTCCGCAATGGCTGGTATAACGAGAACCTGTTCATGGCGTTGCCGCAGGTTCTGGCGTCGGGTCAGTGGTACACCTCCGCCGGCGACGGCGCCATTTCCTACGGCACGCGTGACGATTTCGCGGCGGCCATCGCCGCGGGGCTCGCCTCGGACAGCAGCGAAAGCGAGACTTACACGCTGACCGGCCCCAGTGCGTATACGGCTGCCGAAGTGGCGGCGTTGGTCACCGAGGTCACCAGCAAGCCGATCCAGGTCATCCAGCTTTCCGACGAAGCCCTGACCGCGGGAATGAAGTCGGCCGGCCTGCCTGAACCCTTCGCCAAGGTGCTGGTGTCGTTCGACGCCGCCGCCCGCGCAGGTGACCTCGGCATGGTGACCGACGCGGTCGAAAAACTCTCCGGCCGAAAGTCGGTGCCGCTGAAGCAGTTTCTGGAGACGAACAAGGCTGCACTGGCCGGCTGAAAGCTGCCGTTGCGGGACGCCGAGCCCTTACGATTCGGCCTCCTGCACAATTACTTACGTCGCTTGACCAGTCCCAGCCGGATCAGGCTTTCGCCCGTGGCAGTCAACGCATCTTCGCGCGAGCGTGGCGCCCAGCCGAGCACGCGCACCGCCTTGGCGTTGGTGGCGTTCTTGATCTTGCCCAGTTCCGTTGCGAGTTGTGCCGCTTCCGGATTGAACAGCCCGATGATGCGCACCAGCCAATCGGGAAACTCCCGCGTCGAGACGCGCGACGCCGCCGGCCCGAGCCGCGTCTTCAGGGTCTGCGCGATCTCGCGCACCGTCATGAAATCGCCGGCGACAGCGAGGAACCGTTCGCCCTTGGCGGCGGGGTGGGTCATGGCGCGAACATGCAGATCCGCCACGTCGCGCGCGTCGACGACGCCGAAGGACAGGCGCGGCAGCCCAGGCACGGCGCCGTTCAGCATGCGCTGGACAAATTCGGTCGAGGTCGAATGGTCCGCGCCGAGCACCGGTCCAAAGATGCCAACGGGATTGACGACCGCAAGCTCCAGCGCGCCGCCCTGCTCGGCGATGAAATCCCAGGCCGCGCGCTCGGCGAGCGTCTTGGACTTCACATAGGCGCTGACCTTGCCTGCCGGATCGGTCCAGTTTTCCTCGTTGAAAGGCTGCCCATCCGCGCGCATCTTGCCATAGCCGACGGCCGCGAAGGATGAGGTGAGCACGACGCGCCTGACCCCGGCATCCCGCGCCGCCCGCAGCACGCGCAACGCGCCCTCGCGCGCCGGAAGGATCAGGTCATCCTCATGCGTGGGCACGCCGGGCGGAAAAGGCGATGCGACATGCAGCACGTAATCGCAGCCGGCCACCGCCGCCGGCCAGCCTGCGTCGGCCATCAGATCGGCATGGGCGAATGAAAGGGCGTCACCGGGCTCCGTGCCACCTGCCTTGAGCATGGCGAGCACATCGGCTTCGCGCCTGGCCGATCGCACGGAGGTGCGGACGCGGTAGCCGGCCTTCAACAGTTCGAGGATGCAGTGAGCGCCGAGGAAGCCGGACCCGCCGGTGACCAGCACCAATTCGCCGCTCATATTAGCCTCCTCGACGATTTATCCCTTCGAGACCCCTCAGATCGCCACCTGCGTGCCGATCTCGACCACACGTCCGGTCGGGATCTGGAAATACTCCGTCGCATCGGCCGCCGAGCGGGCGAGCCCGATGAACAG